>JBAQLR010000178.1:0-12884 GCA_049302035.1 Syntrophales bacterium | reverse complement strand
TTGCTGTCCTACGCTTAAAACTGACTGTTACCAGTCAGCCTCCAAGGACTCGCTACCCGGTGGTTGGCTAATCCTTCCGGGGCGGGATTTACACCCGCTTGATTACGCGACCTTGCCCGGCCGCACATTAGGATGTCTCCCCCGGTAGACTCGCTACCAACCTTTCTTCAAGAGCTGTGGGTCGTCTCAGTTTTGTATGGAAACATTATGCAAATCTATAAAACGTAAAAGCCAGCAACTCCAGTTCACGTATCTCAAGCAGTATTTTGAACGGCAAGAGAAATACAATCTGGTGATCCGTGTCTGATGTTGAAACCACAGATTCATCGATCAGCTTCTTTAAGTATTTTATTTCATCTGCAACAGCTTTCGTCCCCTTAAAATGGCTCTGCTCATAGTAGTCTGCCTTCTCCCAGATGCACTTATTGCCGGCATTCCCTATATTAATCGTATGCTCCAGAAGGGCTATGTTCCCTATCTTCCACATCCAGTCATCGTAGTTCTCGTTGGTGGTTTTAAGCCACGTGTCTTTCAGTTCTTGATAATTTACAGCACCTTGCGCAAAGATATGCTCTCTTTGAATCATGATGCCGTCTTCTTCGTCTACGTCGAAGTCGAATATTTCGTTAAGATCTTCGTCGGTATAGTTATACGTCAAACGTTCATATTCATAAAGAACGTATTTATAATTGCCATATGCAAGATCCCTGACGAGATATTCTTTTTTGTAACCATAAGAAAAATCCCGGATATGCGCGACTATTTCGGATGCATTGTCAGTTTCCCAAACAAAGCTTCCCACCGGCCTCTTCCCGATGGACCAGATAGCGAGTTCGTTTTCTTCGATAAAGTTAAAAAGGGTAGCCGGTTTTACGGTAAACTGTTTGAACTGATCAATTCTCAGGAGGCAAATTCGGTAGCGTTCCGCCAGGTATGCGAACAGCTCTTTATATGGTCTGAGCAGTTCGATATCTCGATATGGGGTTTTGTCTGTTGTCAATCCAGCCAGTTTGGAATTTAATCCCTTAATACGATCAATTTCTTCAAACAGATTGACGGCCGTCAGTTCTTCTTTCTTTGGCGTCGTGTTCCCTGGTTCCAGAAGGGATGGATGTCCCGGCAGAGTATTTCTGTGAATTTCAGCCAATAGTGCCTTACTGAAGACCGACAGACCCAAGATGTTGAAAAGTTGTTTGAAGGGATACCAGGTTTTATTACCATAGGGATCCTTGTGGACGTTGGTTCGTTCCCGAGGAATAGCGACATTGGCAAGATAGTTAAAAAATTCGATGATATGCTTTATTTTTTCCGCAAGGTAAGGGATGATGAGTTGAATGTTATCCTTTTGAATAACGAGCGATTCTCGGAAAACCTTGTTTATGGATTCATAAATCCGATCCTCACCGGATTCATACCAAATATCCACCTTCCGATCCTTGTCGTCCTCGGTGACAATGAGATCATTTAGATAATTCTTATAAAACCTTTCTCTGAGAAGGATAAAGTTCAAAATCCGAAGGACGTCAGCCTCGGCGTTTTCCGGTTTGGGATAGACTCTAAGAGAGCAGAGTCTTTCAATGGCGACGAAGAGAGCGCCGAAGAGGTTGTCAACATCCTCTTCTTTATCCGATCTTCCTTCGATTTTCTGTGCATAAAAGATCAGAGTGCTTTTCAGTTTTTCCAGGTTGGTCAGCCGCTTTCCTCTATCGGTTTGGGAAACGAACAGAGTCCCCGCCAGCTCCAGATCATCTTCTACCAAGATTTGAACGACCTGAAGATTCTGCTTCACAAAATGCTTCATTTCATCTCGTCTGGGGAAGTCGGAAAGGCGGCGGTAGAAATAGTCGTAGGTCGCCTTGATGCGACGATTGCTCATGGTTTTCGGCGCAATCTCCCGTTGGGCGACGAGGTAAAAAAAATATTCAAAGTCTACAATGCCCGGTATCAGTTTGGGGACCGCGTCTTGAAAAAGGTGCAATGAGAACTCTGGATCCTGAAAGGCAAGCAGAAAGAGAAAGAACGTTGTGGCCCGTTGCTGACCGTCAATCACAAAACAGAGATCGCTCGCGTTGGACAGCTTTGTCAACCTTTCGTGTGCGAGGATTTCCGGATTGATATAGTCTCCCAACTGGCTGTAACTTACTTTTGCAAGGTAGATGCTGCCCAAGAGATAGGGTAAGTCCCTGGCTTCTTCGATCGCAAATACGAGATCATTCCAGAAATCCTCAATCTGTTTTCGATCCCAGGAATAGGGTCGCTGATATTGGGGCATAAAGAAATGGCGGTCGCCGCTGAACATCGCCTCGTAGTAGTTGCCGATCGATACTTTAATTTTGTCTGGGTTCATTCAGAGTACCTGTTCGATTGTTTTTTTGCACGGTTCCTGTTCGTTGCCTTTTTGCTTGGGATCAGGATAGAAGGAATCGATCACCGATGCTGCTGCTTTCAGCTTGGTAAATTCATCCACATAGTATTGAAGCAATGCCGCCCTTTTTTCATCAGCGATGCTGAGATGTTGCTCTGTAAGCCAATAACGGTTATCAGTCTCCGCTCTGCACCACCAAGGAAACCACCGGTCTGAAAGTTTCTTGCCTAATGTGGTCTGGAGTTCTTCCTTCAGTTCTTCTTCCGGTATCGCCAGTGATGGATAAGCTTTCGCGATGCCGAAATAAAAGTTGTTGAAGTTGATGTCTTCTCCGCCTATAGCCAAACTTAACGCGCCTCCGAGCTGGGGATTCTCTTTGTCGATCCAGTGACGTTTAAAAAATCTAATTTTGCCGTGAGGTTCCTTGTATTGGACGGCAGTTAACATTTCCCATCCTTCTTCTGCTGGAAAAATCGGACGAAGAACATTTGCCATGTCATTGACGAATCGGTCGAGTTCTCCTTTGATTGCCTGTTCGTGATGCTCCCGGCAAAACCTATTCAGTATGGGTTCCATTTTGACGATGCTATCAGCAAGGCATCTCATGGCTGATAAGAAATACTCTTTTTCTTCCCCAGCGAGCAGCGGTCTATCAGCACAGCTTCCGCCGGTCTTTCCGCTGCTCTCATCGAGTCCCTTACTCCACAGGCCTAGCGAACCATTGGCGTTGCCTGTGCCAAATGCAAATTCACAGGCCCCGCAGACCGCGCCCAGTTGACGGTCACTTTCCGCACTTATTTCCGCCAGCAGTTTTACAACCAGGTGCAGATTGTCGAAACAGGGGGATTCGGGAAGGATCTGGAGCAGGAGCGGGGGCTGTTCATCCGACTGTGCTCCTTCTCTCAGCCAGGCTATATTGTAAATATTGATCGGCGCGCCACTTTCCAGGCTTTTTGCACCGTTCTCAACCTTCCATCCTTTGGAAGGGTCGAGCCGCTCTGTCAGTGCGCTCACGGTTTGTTCGGTGAGCGCAATCACCGCCTGTAGATGTTCTCGAAAGTTTTTCAGGCCCGAGGAAAGAGCACGGGCGTGTTCACAGACAAAATCCTGAACTCTATCCATCCACTGGGCCACGCTCTCGTTGTTGCACTCCTTTTCTACCTTCAGGGTGTCATTGCGCAAGGTATTGAGCGAGTGGTTTGCAAGAAAGCGGTTCAAGACCTCGGTTTCGTAGTGGGGAGGTTGAAGATCGGTGACGGCGATCCTAACTTCCTGTGACCAAAACATAAATGAAATTGCTGAATCAAAGGCATCTTCTTTGACGATGAGCAGAATCTCGTTCCAGTTTCCGCCACCCCGATAGCGGCATTCTACGTCGAACCCTTCGGCCTGCTTTAAGTGCGAGGCAATCACCCTCATCCTGTTGCTGACATAGAAATGGGCGGTCCCCCAGCTATTCTGCTCCTCGGGAAGAAAAGTCGAAGGACCTTTCTCCTGAAGTGCTGGGAGAGCCTTACATGCCTGATCAATCAGCTCCTGAAGATCTTTCATACGGCTGAATTGTTCCAGGCAATAGGCTACAAACTTTTCTGGATCATTTTCCCCTGACCATTCATTTTGCACCGTGGATATGCCGCTGTCGTTCCAAGGCTTTTTCAAGAAAAACCAGCAAAGCCATCCCGCTTCCGATTTCACCTCCACGTCGGCAAACTTCTCTTTGCAGGCAGTGAAGATCTTGTCTTTCCATCCGCCCAATTCAAGCCAAGGTTCGTAAGACAAGACACCTATATACAGGTCTTTTAGAAATGGGCTTTCACTTTCTAAAGTGATTGAAAGCCAACCCCGTTCCCTGAAATTGTCTAGTGATGGCTGCCATGCTGCCTTAAAGACATTGATCTTGCCCAAGCCCCTGAGGCCATCCAGACGTTCCCCTTCCGGGGCGCCCACCCGCCACCCCTCGCTTTCGGGGAAGAGGTCCTTCAATTTATCCTGGAGTTTGTGGGCTGCCTTGATCACGGAGATTGCATAGGTCGTCCAATCGAACAGTTGGGGAAAGACCTGATCCGACAGGGCCAACAGGTGCGCCTTGAAAAGGGAAAAGGCATCGATGGGACGAATCAGAGGTGAGGGGATTGAGATCTCTGGAATTAAAGTAATGCATTTCCACCGACGCCCCCGCGGTGTCGATTTACTAGACGGCAAGATGCCGTTAAATTTTGGCTTAATAAATTTTTCTAAAAATGGAGTACGCAAGGGATCGGCGTCGGACATCCCATCCACATAAAACTCCATGGTAGCGATTGGCGGATTATCGCTGGTAGCGGTGGTTTTATTATTACTTTGGGGACGGCTGCCGTCGAAGGCGAAGATCAAGTAAAGCCCGTTGGCGCCGAAACGGAGCGGAAAGAATATCTTGAACTTTTCACTGCCTTCCTCCTGTAACGAGAACATGGCGTTCATCGTACTCAACGGCGTCGCGTGGATCCTGTTCAATTGCATTACGAGGCTGCGGGCTTGGCCCAATAGGCTGTCATCAGAGACGACATCGACATCTTTCTTGTCCAACAAGTTTCGGATTTCCGTCAACGCCCCCGCGAAGCGCGTCTCCTTTGCCCCTTCCAGGGCATTGATCCACTGCTTGTTGGACAGGTGGTAGCGGAGCGCCTTGGATAGGTGTGCGTTCTCCAATCGTACCTGGAGGATTTTTTTCTTCAAGCTGTTGGCTAGGTCGATTTCCTTCTCCACTTCTTGAGAGGCCACCGAGCCTTCCGTGACCATGAGCACTAGGAGTTCACAGTTCTCGATCCCGTTGACGATTCCTGCGGCCCAATTGCTGCCTGGTGGGATGTCACGTGGTGCCATCCAGCAGGGTATGCCGCTGCCTTCCAGCAGATTGCAGAAGTATTGAGTCTCTTCCCCATATTTCTGTGTGGAATAACTGATAAAAACATCCTTTTTGTCATTATCGGCCATGGGGTTCTCCTTATTGGCAGTGGTTGATTCCGCCGTTAATCGTTTGGAAATGGCGCATGATGCGAACCATCGCCAGTGTGTCCTGCCCGCAGTATTTCAGCATGTTTCTGCGAAGCGCTTCCCGGCGTTCAGGGGTGGTCTCCGGATGGATGGCCTCCAGGAAGGCAATCTGGGCCTCGTTTCCGTCGTGGACCTCCTCCAGGGTGTCATAGGCGAGGTCGGGCGCAATGGTCGGCAGCACTGCCTTGATGGACCATGAGCCATCCATGTCCGGGTGGTAGTAATTCTGGCGTAGCAGGGGGAGGAGATCCAAGATCCGTTCCTGCAGGGCTGTCAGTGGACCCGTCAGGTCGGGATAAAGTTCAATGAGAATGTTGATAATCATCCGCTCGAAATGGCCGTAGGTAATGATCGGGCCATTCGCGCCTAGATCGGTGACCAGCCCCTCTGATAGTGAACGCATGGGAGGTTTGCCGCTTGTATCGAGAAATTCACGATGGGTCAGTATCCCTCCACTGTGCTCAATATGGCAAGAATGCTGAAAAGGAAGCTGCTGGTAGGGTCGGGTACCCTGCCAGATCGGTATGGCAAACTGGATCGTCTCGAAGTCGAGATAATAGCGTGGATAGGAAACTTGTCGGATTTCCTCGATCAATGCCTGAATCACCTTCGGCGCTCCGTCCTGGACGGCCTGCCAGACCAGCAGATGCCGTTCATTGGATAGGCGCTCCTTCGGGACATCGCGCAAGTCTTTAAAGCCCTCATCTCGAAGGGTGCGTTCGATGCTGCCGGTACCGGGTAAGATCTCAATAGGATATTGAGGACTGGCTGAAGGAGGCGAACAGTAGGCGCAGTAGGGGCAGTCGAAAGGGTCGTAACACTGGTCTCCCGGCTCGATCTGTGGCTCCGGATGATCAAGCGCGGCTCTAAACTTATTCAACCAACCGGGGATCTCGCGTTGCAAGGGACGGATAAGTGCCGTCACCTCTTCAGGATAAAAAAGTCCCTGGTAATTACCCCCTCCGGGATAGACGAAACGGTTGTCGATATGGGAAATATAGACGCCTTCAATGGGAAGGCCGCTCTGCTCGACCACCCAGGTCTGAACGGTGGCATCCTGAATGTGATAGTCCTTCACGGATGTGGAGGACTTGATCTCATACATCTGGTAAACTTTTTCAATTTTATGAATGAGATCGGCCCGAACGAGTACGCCCTCGTGGGCAAAGGTTGCCTCAATAATCTTTTCAGCGCCGTCTTTCAGTACCTGATGTGTCTGGCGGATCGCCTTTCCCAAGCCTGCTTCAGCATCTATGTAAACACTCTCGGGATGGAGCGAGCGAAAAACGTCGTGAACCGCCAGGCCGGCCTGCAATCTTTCTTCGGTCCCTGCGGAAACGTCAGCAAATTCTGGGCGATGCATGGTAAGCCAGAGCCTCTTGGTGCACTGAAGCCCTTCTAGGATTTTGGATTTTGAAAGATTGCTTGGTGGCATGTGTTGCCCTCCTCAACACCATGTCTGCACTCACACAGCCGTGGATTACATTACCTGTTCAGGCTGCGACTCTGAATGAGCGCGCATCAACCGAGAGGCACTTCCATCGGCCGTGATCGTTGCATCAGTAACCAGTCGCCGTTTTCCACGATTGCCTCCCGGCCTGTTTCTATAAACAAGCGCCTTGCCGTGCTCAAATCGTTCGTCTTCAGTGCCTCTTCAAGCAGTATCTTCGCTTGGGCAAAGATAATCTTCATTCGCTGGAACTGCTTGAGTTCATCCTCGACACCTCTTTTTTCGAGATAGGTCGTCCAACCGGCGATGGCAGCCAGAAAAAAGTCGAACCCAATTTCAAAAATGTTATAGACCTTCCAATCCTTTACGTCTGCCATGCTCAGGATGTCAAATTCTCCCGAGCTCTCGACACAAGCGATGACTTTGAGGGCGAAGAAGCCGACAATCACAAGACCCCATGCGCACAATAATCGGCGGGTGTACTTGGCGTTCATCTTGATCTTCTGCTCACGCTTGGCGATGCCGCCTTTAAAATAGGTTGCCTGCCCGTCAATCCAGTGTTCCTTGACGAATTCCGCTTGCGTTGCCGTGGGGCCACTCAATGTGCCCCGCTGAATTTCCCCGTTGGCTTTCATGCTGGCCGCTTTGATGGCATGTTGAATCCAGCCGATCTCTCCCCTGTATTTGCTCGAATAGGTCTCGTATACGTTTCCCTTGAGCCCCAGGTATTTCCAGAAAAACTGCGCGCGCAACGCCTCGGCCAGCGTCCGATAGTCGTAATAGCGGCTCTCAATATTCTTTGTATCCGATGTTTTCTTGATCAGGTAGGTTACTGCAAGCAATGCCACAAAAAGCAGAAGCGCATAGGTCTGCGGCCAGACTGCCGAATAGATGCTCCAAATCATGAATGCGCTAAAGGCTGTAAAAATCACTCGGCGGAGATTTTTATCGGTCTGTAACTGTTGCTTTCCCGCCAAGGTATCGACGGCGGCGTAATGGCTGAGCAGCTCATTCATCCCCGGGGAAAGGCTTTGAACAACATTATCAACATCTCGTGCATATTCTTGTTTGTTAGGGCGATTGAAATTAAAAAGATACATCCTACTTGTCATTTCACCGATCAGGCTGGCATCTCCTCCATCCATTATTTCTTGGTTGTAGGCATCGATGGTCTTGAGCGCCTTTTCGTAGTAACTGCGGGCTGCATTTATTCGTTCTTTTGTTTCCTGATCCGTTTGCGTTTCCTGCCCCTGTTTCCACCCCTTGGGGTAGAGGATGTCCCATCGCTTATCCGGATCTTGTTCCACCAGGCAATCCACGCTTGGTTTGTTCGGTGTGGCGGTTACACTGGTTTGCTTCTTGGAGCGGGCGGCAAAGACATGATAGACAGGCCCGTTGTCAACGGCCTCGAACAGGTTGCGCGGTCCCGTGAACTTTTCCGGGATGCCTTCGAGATGATACCGGACGATATCCGCTGTTCCACCTTCCTGCCCTGTATCGGTGCCATTCCAAATCGCAATGAGGATATTGCTGTGCGATGCGACATAGGCGCCCACGGCGGCATATTGGGCGTTCCTGGGCGCTTCGTACCCCTTGATGCTTTCTTCCGTATTGCCGGGGAGAAGGGGTAGCTCAAAAACAGTCTCGCTCTTACCAAGCAGTTCCGCAAAGCTGGCTTTAGAGGTTTCGTCAAAATCGTCTTGGTAACTGTCCCGTGGCATGGGAAGAACGGCCCATAGTTGGGTTCCTGCCTTTATCCCGACGCGCGCCACCAACCGGTCCGCGCCCTCAGCCAGCGGCGAGAGGATCTTGATGGGGCTTGCAGGGTATCGTTTCTGGATGACTCCGATGATGGCTTCAACGATACCCTCGATGGGTTTTTCATCTTTGAGGTCGAGATGCCCGGTAACACCAATGATTATTGGAATGCGACGATCGCTCATGAACTGCTCCATGCGGAATTAGGTCAGGCCGTCCTATTGGCCACGATGATCGGCCAGACCGTTTGCGAGAAGGCCGTCATCTTCTTGGCAATGGTCTCGACCAAGGCCGGGTTCATAAGGTCGCTGATGGATCTTCGCTGGCATGTCTCGAATCCCAGCAAATCTTCCGAACGAAAATAATACTGATTGCCATCGATAAGCACATCCCCCTCTTTATTCAGCCACGCTTCATTCCGGCATAAGGCCTCGGCCGTTTTCCGGAACAGGGGGGCACGCTTTTCATACTCGCTGTAATACCCCCAGAGGAGATCGACCTTGTCCTTTCTTTTGCCGTCAAACCATACGGCAAAGTAATAATTGTCATCGACCGACCAATCCATCTCCAGATTTTCGGTGATCTCCTCGTCAGATGCCATTGCCGATGGTTTGAACGGAAAAGCGGATGGATCGAGTTGGGACTTAAGCCTCTTCAAAAAGTCGATGGCTACATCAGGCCAAACAACTTGGTTGCCACCCGGCGATGCGGAGGATGCCTGTCTGTCATCAATGCTGTCGACAGTATCTTTCGCTGGTGCAGGGTGGTGCTCTTCAGCAGGGATGGGCGTCGTTAAACCGCTTTTCCCCTTGATTCGCAATACGGTTGCTTGGAGTTTGTCAGCAAATTCAGCCATATTATTGAGATGATCTTCGCTGAAAGCATCCATCCAATTGATGTGCCCCAGATGGTACGCGTAACCACCTGAAAAATCGACATCTTCTATCTTTACCGGGATGATAGGTATAGGTGGCTTATGCGAAGTTGCCAAGTTTATCTCTTTGATAATCTGATCTGACTCGTTGACATGTCCGGAGAAGATGAGGACCAAGACCAAGCCTGGATTACTTTTGATAGCGATCTCTATTTCCTGCGCCCAATTGGATCCTCCGTATAGATCACGATGATCTATCCAGCACTTGACCCCTTTTGCCTCCAAGTGATGCACGAGGGCATCTGCAAACTGCTTGTCTCTCCGCGAATAACTTATAAACACGTCATAATTCATGATCTTCTTCCCCTCTTCTGAATGATGAGTGATTAAACCCGAATGCCGCGACTGGCCAAAGTTCTTTCTGGATTAAAGATTCCTTCCTTATTCCTGACTAGAGCAAAGACGATAGGCGTCAATAGAAGCAGAAAAGCAAAACCCTTCCGCCGTGCGGAGGCCCTTGGGGAACTGGTTTTACCGGAAGGCGTTACAAAGTCGAGAAGGTTGATAATGAAGAGGACGGAAAGAGAGATCTTTGTCGCCAGCGCCAACAAGCCATAGACGGGATTGCCGTTGTCTTTGAAGGTGCGTATGATAAGCCATAGGAAGATAATAACTTCCACAATGGCGGTGAAGGTGAATGCCACATTTCTGCTTTTCTCGGCAGTTATCGAAAAGATGTACATAAGCACGATAGGAACCAATCCCAGCAGGAATACGAGCCCCAAATCGTTATAATCGCGGAAGACAACGATTTTCTTTTTTATCCCAAGAATGACACCGAGAACGATGATAACAACCCATGCGATCAAGGTATATACGTTAAATATCCAATCAGGCCAGGCATGAACATTTGCTTCCATTCGGTCCTCCTTCGAAAATGATTCTCAGGCTGCTTCGGGTAAGGGTTCGACCGTTACCTTCAGCCCGAGTCTTTGTAATCGCTTTGTGAAGTACCGCTGGAGTTGGGTCTTGTTGATCTGCTCCAGATAATTGCCGCCCAGTTCGTGATAGCCTTTACCCGTTTTGAGCATGTGGTAACCGGTAACGAGGATGGTATGTGCGACAGCCATCACCGCTCTCTTCACACCCCGGCGGGCAGCCAAACGTTTGAATTGCGCGGAGAGATAACAGTCTTTTTTCCGGGTAACCGCCCAAGCTGCCTGGCAAAGCGCCCGACGCAGCCACTTGTTGCCGTCGCGAGTCTTGCCTGACTGCCGTTTGCCCGCACTCTCGTGATTGCCTGGACAGATCGCTGTCCACGAGGACAAGTGTTGCGCTGAAGGGAACTGATTCATGTTCACTCCGATCTCCGCCACCAGATTGCAGGCCGTCACATGGTCTACTCCGGGAATGGTTTCCCAGAGTGTGACTGCTTGCTCAAAAGGGAGAATATGTTTGTCAATCTCCTCCTCAATGCGAGTAATTCGCTGACCGAGAGCTTCCCATTCGTCCAGATACTCCTTCAGCATAAACCGGTGATGATCACGTACCCGACCCTCCAGCGCCTGCTCCAGTTCCGCCTTCTTGTTCCGCAACCTCCCCCGCGCCAGTTTGGCCAACTCTCCCGCATCGGCTTGGCCGCCAATCATCGCTTCCAACATCTGCCGACCTGATACACCCAGCGTGTCCGACACCACAGAACTCAGCTTGATATTGGCCTGCTCCAAAAACTTCTGGATGCGATTGGCCACCCGGTTCTGGCTCTGCCGCAACTCTGCCCGGTAGCGTGTCAAATCTCGCAGATCCTGAATATCCGTCGGCGGTACGAAGCTCCCTTTGAGCAAACCGTGCTGCATCAGGTCGGCAATCCACTCGCAGTCCTTGGTATCAGTCTTCCGCCCCGGCACCACCTTGATATGCTGCGGATTGACCAGCATCTGCTCAAAAGAACCTTCCAAAACCGCCCACCGGGTGCCAGTACACCCCCGTCGCTTCCATTGCCACATGCGTGACTCCGCTTTCTTTCAGCCAGTCCACCAACGCCAGTAAATCTCTGGTGAATGTGCCAAACACCCGCTTCTGCCGCCGTTTGATGCCGTCCAATTCGAAAACACTCACGCAGGCGCTTACCGTCTTTTTGTGCACGTCCAACCCTGCACAACGTTCGTAAATAACTTGCATATCGCCTCCCTTTCTGGACTGCCTCCGAAGGGAGCCTTCTGGTCAGAGATTCTCCTTCGCGTGCTCACTGTCGCTGACAGTGGCAACAATTCGTTGTGCCTCTAAGCTCCCGGGTCAGACTCCTTTGCGGGCTTATCTGCACCAGTGAACAATCGACCTCGTCCCGGATGCCGTCCACCACCATCTTACTTCACGCCGAACCCATTTTCATGTCTCGTTGTGAACCGAAGGGTCATGGCTGACTCCTTTCGGATAGTCAGAGATGATGGACTTTTCGAGTGACGACTTGAAAGATGCCACCTTTATGCAAGAAAATCCATATAAATTCTTATGTGTCCATCATAATCGATGTGAAGTGTAAACACCAGTTAATCCCTCCCTCATTATCAACGATTCCGTACCCCCCTTGGTTGTACTTCATTTACTTCAAGACAGACAGAGAATGCTTTCATTACTTTCTCATTCTTTTTAGTTCTTTGATTCCTATGGTTTTTCTGGTTCCCTTATTGGTCATCACCATACAGGGGGCGACTGCATCTGTCTTTTGGACGCTACAATCCCTGGGCCTGTGTTTGGCAAAATCTTTACCGGGGGTTCATGATTCCCATTACGTAGGAGGATGATCAAGTGGTCATTGCCTGAGTGAGTATTCATTGAAGATTTCGCAGCAAGAGGGAGATGTGCATGTAAAAAATGCCTTTTTTCATTGTTTTCGATGACTTGAAACATCATATCTCCCGTTGACCGCTGGAATACGGGCAGGCCGCACTACCTTTGGCGGAAGGTGACGGAGTTAGGTGTCGATTTTTAACCATTGGAAGCCATAAGCATATTTAATGCCACGGATTCAGGGTTCATCCTTTCTTCCTCCCATGGTCATGTAAAAAAATGACTCATGGGCGAATACACGTTCTGTCGCTGCTAAGGAGCCGTAAAGTATTAACATGGCTATTTAACCGTTGCTGGGCAGTATCGAATAATTCCACTCTCCATGAAAATCTTCACGTACAATGTGTACAGTTTTCAGTTCTTCGTCTGTTACCTTTATTCCTTTGGGGTAGTGTCCACCATCAAGTTCCGCCCTGACTCGTAAGCCTTTTCGTGTAGTGGTTGCCGCAATTAAATTGACAATTGCCTCATGGGTGACCAACGGTTTTCCTCGCCAGTTCATGCTGATATAAGAAAATAATCGGTGCTCAATCTTGTTCCATTTGCTTGTTCCC
>JBAQLR010000177.1:0-3590 GCA_049302035.1 Syntrophales bacterium | reverse complement strand
GCCGAGCGGCCGGTAGATGCGGCTGCCAAGCTCCTGGAGCAGAAAACGGGCGACCCGCGTGCCCGTATCCACCGTCGTCAGGATAAAAAGCGCTTCAAACATCAGGACAAAGTTGTACCAGTAAGCCATGAGGCCGCTCATTCCCGGAATACCGGTGAGAATCGAGGCCATGCCTACGGCCAGTGATACCGCCCCGCCCGGTCGGCCGACCACGTCGGTCCCCACCAGGGCGGAAAGTTCGGTGATCCTGCTCACGGGAAATCCCAGGGAAGCGAGCGTCTCAAAGGACAGCTTGGTGTTGATCGCGAAGTAATCGCCGGGAATCAGCACCGTCGCCGCAATGAGCGCCATCATGGCGACAAAACCCTCAACCAGCATCGCGCCGAAACCGATGATGGGGATATCCCTTTCGGACATGATCATCTTCGGTGTCGTACCCGACGCGATAAGAGAGTGAAAGCCGGAAACCGCCCCGCAGGCGATGGTAATGAACATGAAGGGAAAGAGTTTGCCGGGGATGATCGGCCCGTCGCCACTGATGAATTGCGTAACCGGCGGCATTTGCAGGGTAGGCGCAATGAAGATCACGCCGAGGGCCAAAAGCAGTATCGTACCGATTTTCATGTAGGTGGAGAGATAATCACGGGGGCAGAGGAGCATCCAGACCGGCAGCACCGAGGCGATGAACCCGTAGGCGGCGATGATCACCACCAGTTGATTTTTAGTGAAACTAAAGAAGGGTTCGAGGGGTGATCCCGGAATGAAGCGTCCCAGGATGACTGCGGCCAGAAGCAGCAGGGAGCCGATGACGCTTACTTCGCCCACGCGACCCGGCCGGAGGCGGTAGAGATACAGGCCCATGAAGAGCGCAATGGGAATGGTGACGGCGATCGTAAAGGTGCCCCAGGGGCTTTTGGTGAGGGCGTTCACCACGGCCAGGCCCAGACCGGCCAGCGCCACAATGATGATGAAGAAGACGGCCAGAGATGCCGCCAGGCCGCCCACGGGGCCGATTTCATCCTTGGCCATTTGGGCGAGGGACTTGCCGTCTCGTCGTACCGAAAGCGACAGAATCACCATGTCGTGCACCGCGCCGCCCAGGGCCGCGCCGACCAGGATCCAGAGGAAGCCTGGCAGATAGCCGAACTGTGCCGCGAGCATGGGGCCAATGAGCGGTCCGGCGCCGGCGATCGCTGCGAAATGATGGCCGAAAAGCACCCACCGGTTGGTGGGATGATAGTCAACGCCGTCATTCAGACGGTGCGCAGGGGTTACGTAATGCCCATCGAGGGAGAGCACCTTAGCCGCCAGGAAAGAGGCGTAAAACCGATACGTGATGGCGTAAAAACAGCCGGCCGCCGTGATCAGCCAAAGGGCGTTCACCTTTTCCTGGGGATGGACGATCCCGACGACCACGGCGGTCGAAAATGCGGCGATGATGGAGATCAAGCCCCAAGCCAGCTTTTTTATCATAGCGTTTGCCTCCCTGAAACTGCACCGGAAATATCTGCAAAGGAGGCGCATCTTATAAAATAGTTTTCCTGAAGTCAATTCGTTGCGCGGACTCCCTTGATCACCCACCCAAAAAGATAGAAAAACCTCGTTGACCCTGTAGTAACGGGATGATAGGATACTTTTGCAAGAAAGAATCTATCATCAACGAGGTGCAGGGATCATGTCACAAGGAGTATTACCTTTCAAGTATGAAGAAGCGAAAAAAGAGAGCGGCTTGATGAAGGTGAACAGTGACATGGTTGCTTTTATTCAAGGCCGCAATTCTCAGAAGACTGCGACCTTGGATCAGGATGCCACCTTGGTGGAGACGACGAAGCGAGATGCATTATACAGTTATCAGGGTTACAAGGCTTATCCACCGTTGAACACGTGGTGGGCGGAACAGGGTTTGGTACTGCATACGGAGTTTCGAGATGGGAATGTGCCTGCAGGCTATGAGCAGTTGTGGAGAGTAAGAGGATCGGAAATTTCTGGTTGGATATGTTTTCTTTCAAGCGGAATACGGTATTCTTCGGATGGGAGTTCCGGGGCTTAATCACCTTTGTCGATAATTGTGTTACGTACAGAGACCCGTCAGGAGGTCGGCCCGCCATTAGCACGAAAGAAATTCAAAAAAAACCATTAGGCCCCCTGCAAAACATTGGCGACATAATCCAGGGTGCAACTCCAAGTCTCTTACGCTGGCATCACCGGGTCGGCTCAGCGAGACCGATAGGGGAACACCATTCCTTTCCGTCCTGGCGTGAACCCTCTTCTTTCACCCCTCAAAGAGATTTCTAGCCCTGTTAGAAACCGCTTCGTTAAGTCGATGACAGTGATCCCAAACAATTAAAAGCCGGAACTTTGCCACTAAGTGTGGTACAACCTACAAAGGCAGATAGGCTAATATGCCGGTTCCAGGGAAGGTTATTTCGGAGGTTTGAAGAGTGAAGTTCAGCGCCAAAACCATTTTTGAGAACCTCTCTCGTTTGTGGGCAAGCATACGTGGCAAGGGTTTGGCAGAAAAGTTTGCCTGTTCCGAGCCGCCGCTGCGCGCCGAGTTATTCAGCGCCGATCAGATGGAGCACCATGGCAAGACGCTCGCGAGCTCGCACACGATAAGCCCGGGACGCGCTCCGGATCAGCTTCTGACACGTCTCAGGGAGAATGAAGACCTTCTCCTTGGAGTCCACAATTTGCTGACGGAGGCGGTGAAAGCCAACCGCCGGATTACGCCTGCCGGGGAATGGCTGCTCGATAACTTCTATCTGATTGAAGAGCAAATCCGCACCGCCCGGAGGCATTTGCCCAAGGGGTACAGCCGGGAACTCCCCCGCCTGCTGCATGGTCCGTCGGCTGCCCTGCCGCGCGTCTATGACATCGCACTGGAGATGATCCTGCATGGCGATGGACGGGTAGATCCGGAGATTCTCAGCAGATTTGCAGCAGCCTACCAGACTGTCACGTCCCTGAAGCTAGGAGAATTGTGGGCCATTCCCATCATGCTGCGCCTGGCCCTGATCGAGAATCTCCGGCGCATTGCCGCCCGGATCGCTGCCGATCGTCTCGACCGCAGCCTGGCCGATTACTGGGCAGACCTGATGACGGAGAGCGCCGCGCAGGACCCGAAGAACCTGATTTTGGTGATTGCCGACATGGCGCGCTCGAACCCGCCGCTGGTGAGCGCCTTTATTGCGGAAATGACGCGCCGTCTGCAGGGGCAGGGGCCGGCTCTGGCATTGCCGCTTACCTGGCTGGAGCAGCGGCTCACCGAATGCGGCCAGACGATCCAGCAACTGGTGCAGGCGGAGAACCAGCAACAGGCGGCCGATCAGGTATCCATGAGCAACAGCATCGGCAGCCTGCGCTTTCTGAGTGCCATGGACTGGCGCGAATTCGTCGAGACGATGAGCGTTGTCGACCATACCCTGCGCCAGGACCCCGGCGACGTCTACAGCAAAATGGATTTTTCCACCCGTGACCGTTACCGCCATGTCGTGGAAAAGATGGCAAAGCAGAGAAGCTTTTCCGAGAGCGAGGTGGCCCGCAGGGCGCTCGAGCTGGCCCAGGGGGGTGCGGCCGACATGGGCCACGAT
>JBAQLR010000176.1:0-24573 GCA_049302035.1 Syntrophales bacterium | reverse complement strand
GAATGGGGGGGGGCGGCAACAGCGTTCGGGAAGGAGGAGTGGGGCTGATCTCCGCTACGACCTGGAAATCTCCCTTGAGGATGCCGCTCTGGGTAAAACAACCGATGTCGCCATAGAAAAACCGGTAACTTGTCAGGCGTGCCAAGGTCAGGGAACGGCGCCAGGCACGTCTCCTCCTACTTGCAGCCGTTGTCGTGGGCGGGGGCAGGTAACCCAATCCAGCGGTTTTTTCTCCATCAGTGTCGCCTGCCCGCAATGTCAGGGGCGGGGCAGCGTCATTCAAAGTCCTTGTCCCTCCTGCCTGGGCGGTGGTAAGACGGCAGCCTCTAAAACCCTGCAGCTTAAGATACCGCCAGGCGTGGAAAACGGAACGCGGATGCGTTTGCGCGGGGAGGGTGAGGCAGGGGATCTGGGCGGACCTCATGGTGATCTTTATGTGTTTATTGCCGTGCGTGAGCATGAGTTTTTTGAGCGCAGCGGTAACGACATATACTGCCGGGCGCCAATTTCCTTTGTGCAGGCTGCTTTGGGCGCCAAGATCGAAGTGAGGACTCTCCACGGCACAGAAAAAATAAAAATTCCCAAGGGAACACAAAGCGGTCACGTTTTCCGTTTGAAGGGCATGGGCATCCCCAACCTGGGCGAATCCGGTTGCGGAGATCAGATCATCGAAGCCCAGGTGGTCGTGCCTACCAATTTGAATAAGAAGCAGGAAAAACTGCTGGGAGAGTTTGCCAAAGCCTGCGGTGAAGGGTAATGTTTTTCAATTCCGGGCAGAGAAAGGAAAGACGATGAAGAAGAAAGCTGAGGGCTTATTGGGGTTTGTGGCTTTGTTATTTCTTGTTTCTGGCTGTGCACCGCTTGTAGCGGGCGGTGCGGCGGTGGGAACAGCAGGTGCAGGCACCTACTATTTCGCCAGGGGCGCCATGCAAACCGATTATAAATACCCTTTTGAAGATGTATGGGGGGCCTGCGAAAAAACTCTTGCCAACATGCGCGCCGTCGATGTGCAGCCATTAAAGGAAATTGGCCGGGGCACCATCAATGCGGTTATCAATGATGAAAAGGTACAGTTTGTCCTGTCCTATCGGGAGCGGAGTCTCACCACCGTTACCGTCAGGGTAGGGGCATTCGGTGACAAAATAGCTTCACAAATGTTGCAGGACAAAATCGAAGACAACATATCCAAGCGTTAAGGTGAGGCCATGAACTTTTCGTATGTGAACGGATGAAGAAAGCAATTGTCAGTCTTCTGATAAGCGCCTTTTTTGTCTATCTTGCCGTTAGAGGCGTTGACTTTAACGCTGTGATTGCCGGGATTGACGATATCGGCGGCGGCTATGTCCTGCTTTTTTTGCTGCTTATGGTCCTGATGCAGACCATACGTATCTGGCGTTGGGGATTGATTCTCGCTCCCCTGGCAGAGCTTAGCAAGCTGGAACTCTTTGCGGTTGCCAGTGTCGGATTTTTTGCCATTGCTGCTCTGCCTGTCAGATTGGGAGAGCTTGTGAGGCCTTATCTGCTGTCCCGTAGCGAGACCGTCAAGATGTCTGCGGCGCTGGGCACGATTTTCGTGGAAAGGTTCCTTGACGGCATCACCGTGCTGGCTCTTGCTTTCCTGGCCCTCTTCTTTGCTCCACTGCCGGCCTGGCTTTTGCAGGCCAACTTTGTTTTCCTGGGGATCAACATCGTCCTCCTGGTGGTGGTAATTTTTGCCGTCTTTTGCCGTGCCCGGTTTGACAGCCTGTTAAACTTAATCGTCCGGCGGCTGCCCGCAACATGGGCGGCGGCATTGGAGCGGCTGTGCTGCCATTTTCTGGATGGCCTCCAGGTTATCGGCGATGGCTCACGTCTGCTGCAAACTATTTTGCTGTCATTGCTGATTTGGCTTTGCGATGCCCTGGCAATATATTGTCTTTTCCTGGCCTTTCACTTATCGCTGCCGCCCGTGGCCGCCTTGGTCATCATGGTCATTCTTATTGTAGGAATTGCCATACCTGCGGCCCCCGGCTTTATCGGCAACTGGCATTACTTCTGCGTGCTGGGCCTGAGCCTTTACGGAGTCGAAAAGGCGGAGGCGCTGGCTTTTGCCGTTGTCTATCACTTTCTGGCGGTAGGCCTGACCATCGTTATCGGCCTTATCTTACTGCCTCAGTTGAAATATTCCTTCACTGAGCTTCGGCAAGCAGTCAAAAAAACGGCCTGACCATCGGCTGACGCCCGCCTACCCATCCGCCTCTTTTTCCGCTTTGGCATCCAGATTGTAAGTTCTTATCTTCCGATGCAAGTTGCTTCTTTCCAAACCGATCGCTTCTGCCGTGCGGGAAACATTGCCGTCGTACTCCCTTAATTTTCCGGCCAGGTATTGTTTCTCAAAGGCGGCCTTGGCTTCGCGATAGGAATTTAAGACACTGGCGGCACGATCCGGTCCGTTCGTCTGTTCTTTTTTGGCTGGGGCAGGGATGTTGCTCGTGTCGATAACATTGCCGACCTTCATGATAATCAGGCGTTCGACGATATTTTTCAACTCGCGAACATTTCCCGGCCAATCATGAAGCATGAGCAGCGCCAGCGCCTCGGGGGTGATAGTCTTTTCCTTCTCCCCTTCTTTTTGAGAAAAGTTTTTTAAAAAACATTTTACCAGGAGCGGGATGTCCTCTTTTCTGTTCTTCAGCGGGGGAACCCGCAGGGGGATGACATTCAACCGGTAAAAGAGGTCCTGACGGAATCTTCCCGCCTCCATTTCAGCTTCCAGGTCCTTGTTGGTAGCCGCCAGGACACGGACATCTGTGGCAATAAGCTTGGTTCCGCCTACTCTTTCGAACTTCTTTTCCTGAAGGATCCGAAGCACCTTGGCTTGGGCCTTCAGACTCATATCTGCCACCTCATCGAGAAAAATTGTGCCCTCATGGGCAAGATCAAATTTCCCCCTTTTTTTCTCCGTAGCGCCGGTAAAGGCGCCCTTCTCATGGCCAAAAAGCTCGCTTTCGATAAGCTCCTCTGGAATTGCCGCGCAATTCACCTCTACGAAGGGTTTATGAGCTCGTTTACTCTGTTTGTGAATGGACCTTGCTACGAGTTCCTTGCCTGTCCCGTTGTCGCCCATGATCAATATCCAGGCATTGGTAGGCGCCACCAGACTGATCGTTTCCTTCAACTCCATAATGGCATCGCTCGTGCCAGTGAGTTCATATTCATGGCTGAGTCTCTGTTTTAAAAGGATATTTTCCTCTTCCAGACGGTCCATATCCAGGGCATGCTTGACCAGGAGCAGCATCTTATCCAGCGAAAGAGGTTTTTCAATAAAATCAAAGGCGCCCAGCTTGGTTGCCTTTACAGCTGTTTCAACAGTGCCGTGGCCAGACATCATGATAACGCGGAGTTGGGGGTAATTTGCCTTGATTGTACTTAGCGTCTCAATTCCATCTATGCCTGGGAGCCAGATGTCCAGGAGAACCAGATCCGACATGTCCTCTGCCAGTATTTTCAGCGCTTCTTCGCCACTAGCGGCTGTAAGGATTTCGTAACCCTCATCCGCCAGGATGCCGCTCAGGGATTGGCGAATACTCGCCTCATCATCAACTATCAAGATTGTTTTGCGCATAACCCTTTCTCTTCAACTGAGCACTGGCGTTGTTCCTCTTGGAAGCTCACGCCGCCGGGGCCTCATAGATGGTTCCGTTAATCTGCTTTTCTTCCGGGACCGGCAGTTCAAACGCCACCACCGTGCCTTCGGGATAATTGTCGCGCACACTTATGTGGCCGTAATGTTCGGTGATAATAGAGCCGACAATCGCCAAGCCTAAGCCGGTACCGGTTTTTTTTGTCGAAAAATATGGTTCGAACATCTTCACCTTATGAGCGCCAGGGACGCCGCAGCCATTATCGGCGACTTCTACTTTGGCCTTACGGTGTTGCCGGTCATGGGAAACGGAAACTTCGATGAGCCCCTCTTTCCCTGCTACGGCCGCTACGGCATTACTGATGATGTTCACCATGACCCGTTTGATTTGTTCGGCATCTATCTTTAATTTTGGTAAAGTTTCATCACGACGAAACTTAAACTGAATATCCTTGTGGGCTTCCTGAAAAAGGGCGATTGCTTCCATCAAGACATCATTTAGGTTACTCAAATTAAGGTTGGTTACGGGCAGCCGCGCATAACGGGAAAACTCGTTGACCAGATTCTTCAGTACCTCGACCTGGTTAATGATCGTTTGCGTACATTCCCGGAAAATTTCGCCATCGCCGCCAAGCTTTTCCCCGTATTTTTTTTGCAGGCGTTGCGCTGAAAGCTGTACCGGTGTGAGAGGGTTCTTTATTTCGTGGGCCATTCTTTTGGCCACCTCACGCCAGGCCGCCGTTCTGACTGCCTTTTGCAATTCCGTTAGATCCTCAAAGACTACCACCATGCCCACTTCCCGGCCCTCATCATCTTTAATGACCGTTATGGTCATGAGGATTGTCAAGGTCCTATCTTTGAGCTCCAAATCCATCTGCTTGATCAGGGAGCCAGAGTTATTACCCCTTATTTCCTTGGTAAATTCACCAACGAGAGCGAGATGTTCCGGTTGGAGCATCCCTGCATAGCTTCTGTTGAGCACGAGTTCTGCCTTAAGGCCGAACATCCTTTCTGCAGCCTGGTTAATGGTGGTGATGATGCCATCCTTATCCAGCGAGATTACACCTGCCGAGACGTTGCGGAGGACCGTCTCCATATACTTCCTCCGCTCTTCTACATTGCTGTTGGCCTGGTTAAGTTCCCGGTTGCTTTGTTGCAGGTCCTTGGTCATCTGATTGAAAGAATCGACCAGGATACCGATTTCCGCATCGGCTACCACATTTATCTGGTGGTCGAGTTCTCCCCGGGCGATGCGACGTGTCGCCTCAGCCAGGTCCTGGATAGGTAGGGTGATCCCCTTGGCCAAATATATTCCGAACCAGGTAGCGGCGAAAATTATCAACAAAAGCACGATGGAAAGTGTGATGATGAAACTTAGCTTCGTGGGAGTTTTAAAAAGGTCAAGTTGCCTGTATCGCTCCGAAGCCTTGGAAATAATAGTGATGTTTTTGGCTATTTCAGGCGGGACGTAATAACTTACCGCCACCATGCCGATGACTTCACCGGGGACAAGGTAGGAATAAATCGGGGCCAGGCCCGTGATCAGATCGCTGCCTTCGGAAGGCTGTACCGTGGATGTTTCCTTGCCGCCGTAAACCTCTTCCTGCAACTGTGGGGACAGGGGGGGCAAGGATAACTGTGGATGGGAGGGGTCCTTCAGGGCAAAGGTGTCCTTTTTATTGTTGAAATAAATTTCCAGCAAGCCAAGGTTACAGATATTTTGCCTTTGCTCCATGATATTCTGGAGATAAGTATCGCGTCCCTCCACATAAAGACGGTTATCCGTGATGTTTTTGCTTAACTGGCGGGCATAATAACGGGCTTGGTCTGATGTTTGACGATAATAAATCTGGGCTACTTCTATAGACTTGTCAAGTGCCTCGCCGATTTTCAGGTTAAACCAGTAATCAATGCTGTAAGACAGGAAATTGACAGAAACAATAAAGAGCACTACGGTGGGAATAAAGGAAAGGCTTACAAAGGCCGCCACCAGTTTTGTCTGCAGTTTTGAGCCGATGATGCCTCTCCGACGTTCAAATATCAACTTGGTAATGTTTCTGATAATGAGAAAGAGGAGAAAGAGAATCAAAATGATGTTGACGTTGATCAGGCTGAAAATGAGGACATTGCCGGAGAAGTAAAACGCTTCATTTTGGCGGTTGGGGTGAGCCGTAAGCAGCGAGATGACGATGATCAAAACAAGAGTGCCGATCATGATCAGGCGTTCTCTTGTCCGGCGTTTGGCTTCGCGATCATCCATATGCGGGCTTGTCTTTACCATGCATCAATAATCCTGTAACAACTTGCGGATTTGTAATTAGCACTTATCCCGCTTTAAGGGTTATGGAGCCGTCAAGCTTCTGTATATGATATTTTGCTGTTGCCAGCCAACCCTAAAGTCAAAAAGGGAGGTAAAAAAGGACCAGTATCCTGACTTGATGGGAGGCAAGTGGAGCCGATCATGCTTTTGGGCTTTCATGTTAAGATAATAGGATTTTCCTTTTACCAGGTTTCGGAAGGGGTAAAGGGCCACGCCGTTTAATTCGGCCATGGCCCTTTTGGCGTTTTCAAAAGATGGGAATGTTGCCGATTCCTGCTGACCGTTATTCGAAGAGATATGGAATTTTTTTCCCACGTTGTCGTACTTGATCGTATGTTTGATGATGCGGCGGGCCAATCTCTTATCCCACCAATAGGGCCTTGCCTGGCATAAATCCAGGTAAAAAATCAATGTTGTTGGAACACCGGCTAAAACGGCCGCTTCGGTGCCTGCTGTAAAGCAACCTGTCGCCCGGGCATAAACGAGGATTTGGCCGACGTTATTGGTAATCAGTATGTCGGTAAACATGATTTCCTGTGTACCGGCGCTCAGACGGGGGAAAAGAAGCAGGCATAGGCAGATGAAAAGCAGGGCATAAAATTTTCGTGTGACAACTAAAGGTCGCATCGCTCCCTCGTCCGGGACCGCCGGGCGGTCCTAATTCCACGTCGTAATGCTTACAAGAAGGACAAGGGGCATGATAATAACATTTGGCTTGTTTCTGCAAGCGCTATTTGGGGCGGTGGTAAATCAGACTCAATGGAAAAGCACGGGAAAAAGGGGTTCAGCAAGCTTGAGCGACATCGAGCGTGCTGAGATGAGGTTGATTCAGGGAAGGCAAAACACTGCTTATTGGCCCTCCGTTAAAAGCGCCAACAATCTTCCAGCATTTCTCATGGTCCATCAATTCCCTAAGCAGCAGATTATTCAGTTTGTGCCCAGATTTATAGGCGATGAAATGACCAATAATAGGCATCCCCAGGAGGGAAAGATCGCCAATGGCATCCAGTATCTTGTGTTTGACAAACTCATCGGGTGAACGGAGCCCCTCTTTATTAACAATCTTATCTTCCGTCAGTACCACGGCGTTGTTTAAAGAGCCGCCCAGCGCCAGCCCTTTAGCCTGCATGTGTTCGACATCCTTCAGAAAACCAAAAGTGCGCGCTATGCAGATATCTCGCTCATAGGAGACACCGGAAAAGATAAACTCGTATGATTGTTCACTAATCAGCGGATGACGAAAATCGATTTTATAGGTTATTTTAAACTCGGGAAAGGGCAGAAGCACGGCCGTACCGTCCCCGTCGGACACAGAAACAGGTTTTTTTATCACCAGCAATTTTCTGCCTTTGCCTTGCACTCTGGTTCCGGCATTTCTCAACATGGTCACAAAAGGTTGGGCGCTGCCATCCATAATGGGAATCTCAGGCGCGTCCAACTCAACGACAGCGTTATCCACGCCCATGCCGCTGAATGCAGAAAGCAAATGTTCCACCGTGGAAACCCGGACCGCGTCATTGCCGATCGTGGTGGCCAGTTGGGTATCGGAGACGTTGTACATATTTGCCTTGATGATGTTAGGCGGGGCCAGGTCTGTGCGCACGAATGCTATCCCGGCGTCTATCCCGGCTGGTTTGACCACCATATGGACCTTTCGCCCCGTGTGCAATCCCACACTGGTGCAGACTATTTCCTGCCTTACTGTCCTTTGTAGCTGCATTCGACCCGTGCCTTCCTTACTCAGATTAATTAATCACTCCCGCCGGGGAAGCAAATTGTATGCCTTCGGGGTCAGAAACTTCCATATTTGGCTGTGAAGGTGTAACGCCACGTGATTATGCGATATTTATATGAAGCAGGCGTGGGCACGCACGAGAAAAAGGGGTAGCCATGGTGTGCCTGTGGTAAAAGGGACACAGATATGAGGGAGGGGGGATTTTTTAACCTTTTGGGAAAAAGCGTTCTTTTTCACTGTACAGGCAGCCGCAGTAAGGTTGTCTGTACATGCCCCACTCCCGGGAGTAGCCAACCCCCTCCTGCCATCCCAGGCGAAAATCAAGATAAAAGAAGGGGATGCCCCCTTCCCCGCCCAGGTCCTCACCTAATTGGCGGATCAGGTCGTGTTTCTGGAACTTGCTGTATAATAAAGTTGTCGTGAAGGCGTCATAACTTCCTTCTTTTGCCTTACGTACGGTTTCACGCAGTCGGAAAAGATAACAGAGTCGGCAACGGTCTTCTTCACGACCGACGACTAAGCGGAAGAAGGCTTCCATCTCGTAATCTTTGGCCCATATGACAGGCAAGTCGATCTTGTCGGCAAAGGTGCCCAGTGTCTCGGCACGGCGCTGATATTCCCGGTAGGGATGGATATTGGGGTTAAAGTAATGGCCCGTCGCAACGTGGCCCATCTCCCGCAAGATACGCAGTGGGTAGATGGCGCAGGGTCCGCAGCAGATGTGAAGGAGAACTTTCATGCTATGAAAATAATTCCTCCTGCCGCCCGCTTATCCATTTTCTACCGAAATGTTCATAGGCCATCCTGGTTGCCACTCTGCCGCGCGCTGTTCTCTGCAGGTAACCTTCCTGGAGCAGGTATGGTTCATAGACATCTTCCAAGGTGGCTTTTTCTTCGCTGATAACGGAGGCCAGGTTATCTATCCCCACGGGTCCACCGTCAAATTTATCAATCAAGGTCAGCAGGATCAGGCGATCCATGTTATCGAAGCCCTTGTCATCCACTCCCAGCATCTCGAGAGCCTGAATCGCCACTTTTTTATTTATTTCGCCATTGGCTTTTACCTGGGCGAAATCCCTGACGCGCCGCAGGATGCGATTGGCCACCCGGGGCGTACCGCGGGCGCGCCGTGCCATTTCCTCAGCGCCGTCATCATCAAGAGCGACGGCCAGTATCTGGGCTGATCGCTTGATGATGATCATCAACTCTTGCGTGTTATAGAATTCAAAACGAAAGCTCATCCCAAAGCGATCCCGCAAAGGTGAAGTTAACAGGCCGGCTTTGGTCGTGGCGCCCACCAAGGTAAAATGCGGAATTTCCAGCTTCATTGTGCGGGCGGATGGCCCTTGCCCGATCATGATATCAATATGATAATCTTCCATGGCGGGATAAAGGATTTCTTCCACTACGTGGGAAAGGCGGTGGATTTCGTCGATGAAGAGCAAGTCATGTTCATGCAGGTTGGTCAAAATAGCCGCCAAATCGCCGGGCCGTTCAATGACCGGGCCGGAGGTGACTTTGACATCCACCCCCATTTCCCGCGACATGATGTAGGCCAGGGTAGTTTTTCCGAGGCCGGGCGGGCCGCAGAGGAGAACGTGATCCAATGGCTCCCCCCGTTTTTTGGCTGCCTCAATGAAGATGGAAAGATTGTCCTTTACCTTTTGCTGGCCTATAAACTCTGCCAGACTCTTGGGGCGGAGGGAAACCTCCAGGCTATTTTCCTCTTCCAAGAGCAATGGGTCAGTAAGTGATTTTTTGGCAGTCATCGGGGTTTCTTTCACATCCGGCTCCGAGCCCATTACCCGGACAATGCCTTCAGAGCATTCTTCAACAGCAGGTCCAGCGTCAGATGCGTGGGAATATTGCCGACTGCCTTCTCGATTGCATCATTGGCTGCCTGGCTCTTGTATCCCAAGTTTATCAAAGCCGACAAGGCATCTTCCCGCAGATCGGCATCGGGTAAATCCGAGTTGATGTCCGCCACTTTACCCCCCGCCATGAATTTCAGCGCCTTCTCCTTGAGTTCCAGGATAATCCGTTCGGCCATCTTTTTTCCCACTCCGGGGATGCTGACCAGCCGTTTCAAATTGCCCTCGGAAAGTGCTTTGACGAGTTCCCCGGCCGCTATACCGGAGAGGATGTTAAGCGCAAGTTTGGGGCCGATACCGTTAACCGCCAGCAGCAGCTGAAAAATATCTCTGTCTGCGGCATCAAGGAAGCCAAACAGGTGGATGGCATCCTGCTTCACACTGGTATGGATATTCAGGGTTAACGGTTCCCCCGTAGCGGGGACCTCGTAGAACGTGGTAAGGGGAACAAAAACACGGTACCCAATGCCGGACGTTTCCACTATCAGATAGCTGGGTGATTTATAAACCAAAGTTCCACTAATTAGAGCAATCATATTATATGGGTTGCGCCTTCGAAAAATTTAGATGGCAGATGGCGACGGCAAGCGCGTCTGCGGCATCTGCCGGTGGTATGGTATGAAGGTGAAGAATCCTGGCGACCATCATCTGCACTTGGCTCTTTTCGGCGCGGCCGTATCCCACCACGGCCTGTTTGATTTCCAGAGGTGCGTATTCGAAGACTGGGATGCCACGTATGGCGCCGGCCAGTATTGCCACACCACGGACATGCCCCTGTTTTATCAAGCTTTTTATATTCTTTCCATAAAAAATATCTTCGATCGCCACGGCATCGGGCGCCGTCTTGTCGATGACAGCCGTTAATTGATCATATATGGCCACCATGGCGGATGAAAAAGAATCATGCTTTGCGGGCCGTATTTCACCCTGCAACAGTTCGACAAGCCCGCTCCTTTGCTTTTCCACAACGCCGTAGCCTGTAATGCGGCTGCCGGGATCAATGCCCAGGACTTTCAATGTTTGTATTCCCGCAACAAAATCAGACAAGGAGGCTATTGGCTCAATTTCTCCATTACGTCATCGGCTATGTCGAAATTGGCATAGACGTTTTGCACATCATCGTTATCTTCCATCTTCTCCATCAGTTTGAGCATGGAGTCGGCCTTGCCTTCTTCCAACTGCACAGTATTCTGCGCCAGCAGGGTTATCCTGGCCTCAAGATATTTTAGCTTCCTGTCCACAACCGCTTTTTTGACCAATTCGAAAGCTTCAGGCGGCGTCACGACCTGATACTCGCCGGCTTCCGCCTGCACATCATCCGCGCCCGCTTCCAGGGCCAATTCCATTAACTCGTCTTCGCCGATGCTCCCCTTATCGATGATGATGCTGCCCTTCTTTTCAAACATCCAGGCCACACACCCGTTTTCACCTAAGTTCCCCCCATATTTGGAAAAGATGTGCCTGATTTCCGCCACCGTCCGATTTTTATTATCCGTCATGACATCTACAATCACGGCAACGCCGCCGGGGCCGTAGCCTTCGTAAGTCACTTCCTCATAATTGGCGCCACCGGCCAACTCGCCGGTACCCTTCTTTATTGCCCTGTCGATGTTGTCCTTGGGCATATTCTCTTCTTTGGCCGCCATCACTGCCTGCCGGAGCCGGGAATTGCCCTCGATGTCCCCGCCGCCCACCCTTGCCGCAAGGGAGATTTCCTTGATAATTTTTGTGAAGGCTTTACCACGTTTGGCATCGATTGCCCCTTTTTTCCTTTTTATCGTGCTCCATTTAGAATGACCAGACATGGTGTCTATGTTTCTCCCGGTTGAATTAGATGTTTCGCGGCCTACATAACACAAGGTGTCTGGGTTGTAAAATAAAAAAGCCCTCTGCAACCGCTCTGAAATTATGGGGTGATCCTGCGGGTTCCATATTTATTATTGACAATAATAAATAATATTGTACCGTCCGGTGATGAAAAAATCCTCTGGCCAGCCGTGAAAGTAAACAGGAGCGAATGATGGAAGTTATCCTTGCCGGATGCAATGTTGATTATGGCGCTATCAGTGATTTTGCAACGGGAAGGCTGAAGGGTGAGCAATTAACGCCTGAAACCATTGCGGCTGCTTATGCACGGATAAGCCGAGACGATAGGCGAGTTGACGAACTGCGTGCTCTTGCCCGGCAAGAGGTGGAGAAGGCGCGGCAATCCAACAGGAATATCGTTTTTGGCATGGGGCACAACTCAATTGCTGAGCACGCCGTCTTCAACTTCGACATTCTTAATGTTTCCCGCTTGTTTGTGGAGGTGCTGGAGAGATCGCGCCTGGCTTCCTATACGGAAAAATCCCAGCGCTATGTGTTGCTGCAGGACGATTTCGTTGTTCCCCCGGAAGTTCGGGAGGCTGGTTTGGAAAGTGTTTTCAGAGATGCCGTCGGGGAACAGAATGATCTTTATCATAGACTCTATACGCGCTTGCGCTCCTACGTTTTTAAAGAGCATTCTGAGTTGGCTCGTGATCAGGCCAACAACACGCTTTTGGAAGGTTGGGCTAAGGAAGATGCACGTTACGTGATTGCCCTGGCTACGGAGACCCAACTGGGGATGACCGTCAATGCGCGCAGCCTGGAAAGGATGATTCGTCACCTCGCGGCATCGTCTTTGTCGGAAGCGAGGGATTGCGGCCGCCGGTTGTATGAGGTTGCCGTCCGGATCGCCCCTTCGCTGGTACGCTATGTGGAACCGCAAGATTATGATCGATTGGTCAGCGAAGCGCTGGCGGAAACGATGGTCCGCCTGAGAACGCAGACCGGTGATATTCCGGAAAGGGAGCATGGCGGAGCCATCGCAGCGGCTGAGGAGGTTAAGCTCCTCGGTGCCACAGCCGATGCTGACGACCGGGTGGTGGCCGCGTTGCTTCATTCTGCAGACGACCTTTCCTGGGAGGACTGCCGGGGGATCGTGGCAAAAATGGATGTCAAGGAAAAGGCCGAAGTCATTAAAACGGTTTGCCGCCATATGCAAGTTTATGATTCCGTGCGGCGGGAATTTGAAAATGTTGCGCTGCATTTTGAATTGGAGATCAGCGCCTCTTGCTTCGCTCAGTTGAAGAGGCACCGCATGGCTACCATAACCTGCCAGGAATACAATCCAATCCTGGGCTTCACAGTTCCCCAGGCAATCTGCGAGGTCGGCATGGAACAGGACTTTCGCGAAACCATGGCCCGCACGGAGGCGGTTTATTACCGGATAAAAAAGGTTGTTCCGACCGCTGCCGCTTACATTCTCACCAACGCCCATCGCCGCCGGGTTGGCATGAAAATCAACGCCCGGGAGCTTTATCACATTGCCCGTCTGCGTACGGATCAGCATGCGCAATGGGATATCCGTAATATTGCAGACAAGATGATGGCGCTGGGCAGGGAAGTTATGCCCCTCACCTTGATGCTGGCTGCGGGCAAGGACAATTTCCCCTCGCTTGTTGCGCGAATATATCCGACTTCTGCCGGAAGCAGTCGGTAACGCCGCCTTGTCAACATTGTCGGGCATTGCTGCTGAAACATGGCAAGCACCCCTTTTCCCGGAGATCAGCAAGGGGACATTTATCAGCCGTCCCAATCGTTTTGTCCTTCGGTGCAAGACACCCAGCGGCATTATCGAAGCCTATTTACCCAATCCCGGACGTTTATGGGAATTGCTGCTCCCCGGGAGCATCGTCCATCTGGTAAAAAAGGAATTATCATCTGCAGGTAAGCTTAGCCACACGGCCGTAGCTGTAGAGAGGGGGGGAACGCCGATACTGCTTCATACCCACTTGGCTAATGCTGTTGTTGCCCGCCTGCTTGCTGCCGGAAAGGTGCCAGGGCTGGAAGGGGCGAAGATTACTCGTGCGGAAGTGACCGTCAGGCACAGTCGTTTCGATTTCCTGTTGGAGAAGGACCAACGGCCCTTCTTGCTTGAGGTAAAGTCATGCAGCCTCTTCGGACAGCGCCTCGCCATGTTTCCCGATGCCGTAACCGCGCGGGGCAAAAGGCATATTGAGGAGTTGCTGGCCATTTCCAGCCAGGGAACTCCCTGTGGGATCATTTTCCTGGTGCATTGGCCACATGCTGATTACTTCCTCCCCGATTATCATACGGACCTTGAATTTGCCCTAACGTTTCAAAAGATGAAAGATAAGCTGTTTATCAAAGCCCTATCTCTGGAATGGCGGCCTGACCTAAGCCTGGGGCCAAACGTCAGGGAGGTTGTCATTCCCTGGAAGACAATTTCCCAAGAGGCAAAAGACCGAGGCAGTTATATCATCATGTTTTCCATCGCTGCTGACGCGATGATCACCGTTGGGAACTTGGGAAAAATGTCTTTCCAGCAAGGCTATTACCTTTATGTGGACACCGCTCAGGAGGAATTGTCGAAACATATTAAACGTCACCTTAACCACAAAAAAATCGCGCAGGGGGATATAGATCACCTGCGAAACCGTGCCGCTAGCTGCCTTGCCATACCGATCCGTTCCAGCGTACCGCTGGAACAGGAGATTGCAGGCGCAGTGGAGGCCATTGCCGATGCCACGCTGCCTTTTAGCGGTTCTTCCGATCGCCTCCATGCGAACGACCTTTATTATTTTGCCGACAATCCTTTGCATTTGCCGTTGTTTATGGAGTTGCTCCAGTATTTCCGCATGGACAGATTGGCGAATATATTATAATCATTTGATATTACAATAGTTAATTTTTAAAATAGTTCTTGACATATTCTTTTTATGAAAGTATAAGCCCCCCCCACTGGCAGGTTGTTCCCTGCACAGGTAGCGAGGGATGACGATCCCCCCATCTAAGTAAATAATTGAGGCATTGCTAAAACAGGCTTAAATGATGAAAAGAATGCTGCTGTTTATAACGCTCATGGTTATGGGAGCCAGTTTTTCGCTGGCGGCCAGTCAACATGGCGAGTTTCCCGTAGGCTCCCCTCCCTTTACGCCGGGGATTTTCCCCTGCAGCAACTGCCATGCCGGCATGGACGTGAATGCCAAGCGCCGGGAATTGAAAGATGAGCATACGAACATCAAATTGCATCATGCCGAGCAGGAAAGATGGTGTCTTGATTGCCATAGCGCTGCCAACCGTGATAAACTGAAGCTTGCAGATGGTGAATTTATCGATTTCACCGAATCTTACCGCCTTTGCGGTCAATGCCACGGCAATATGTACCGTGACTGGAAGGCCGGCATCCACGGTAAAAGGATTGGCTATTTCAAAGGGGGGAAACGCACCTATTTCCTGTGCGTTAATTGTCATAACCCCCACGATCCCAAATTTAAGCCGATCAAACCATTACCACCACCAATCAGACCGGAATTTAACAATGGACGATAGATCACAAACAAGAAGAGATTTCTTGAAGATGGTGTCAATGGGGGCCCTTGCCGGAGTTTCCCTGGGGAGTTTGGCCTCATGTACTACGGTTGAAGTTGAAGAATTCCTTCAGAAGCACTTCCATGAGATGACAGCCGCGGAGAAGAAGCAGGTTATCAAGCGCCTGGAGGATACGTATTTTAAGAAATACGGTAAGCGTTTTGATATCAGTACACAACCGGCCGATGCTGCCGTACTTTGGGGATATGGCCTGGACATTGCGCGCTGTATTGGGTGCCGAAGATGTGTTTATGGATGTGTGGCGGAGAATAATCAGTCTCGCAGGAACCCGCAGTTGCAGTGGATCAGGGTAGTGAGACAAAAAAAAGGTACCATGATTAATCTCGAAGAAGCGGAGCATTATTACAACCCGGAGACGGTGCCTGAGCCGGGGTTCCAGTACATGCCCGTTCAATGTCAGCATTGTGAAAATCCTCCCTGTGTGCGAGTGTGCCCTGTGAAAGCAACCTGGAAAGAGCCGGACGGCATCGTGGTGGTGGATTACAACTGGTGTATCGGGTGCCGGTATTGTATGGCGGCTTGTCCCTACAGGGGCAGGGTTTTTAACTGGGGTGAACCCCATATTCCTCCGGAGGAGGTTAATACGAAAGTTCATTATCTGGGCAACCGGCCCCGGATGAAGAATGTCGTGGAGAAATGCACCTTTTGCATTCAACGGGTCAGGCAAGGGCGCTATCCGGCCTGTGTCGAGGCTTGCCCGACGGGGACGCGGAAGTTCGGCAACCTGTTGGATCCCGGCAGCGAGATACGTTATCTGCTTGAGAATAAGCGGACCTTGCGTTTGAAGGAAGACTTGAACACCGAATCGAAATTTTATTACTTTTTTTCTGCATAGTGCCAAGAGGATTGCATGGAAGCTTGGGATTTTTTTAAAAAAACTCTTCGGATGGTGGTTTTTGGTACGAAATGGTACTATCTGTGGTGCGCGTTTTTGCTTGCCGTTATCGGCGTGGGGATTAGCTTTTACCTTCACCAATTGGAGGCCGGGTTGATCGTTACCCACATGCGAGATCAGGTCTCCTGGGGGCTTTATATCGGTAATTTTACCTATATGGTCGGCGTCGCCGCGGCAGCGGTGCTGCTTGTTATTCCTGCCTACATCTATCACTTCAACCCCATCAAGGAAATTGTCGTGCTGGGGGAACTGCTGGCGGCTTCGGCGATTATTATGGCCCTGATGTTTGTGCTTGCCGATTTGGGCAGACCCGACCGGTTCTGGCATATTGTTCCTTTCCTCGGAATTTTGTCCTTTCCCAAATCCCTGCTGGCTTGGGATGTGGTGGTTCTAAACGGCTACCTTGTTCTGAATACCATTGTGCCTATTTACATCTTGGTAAAAACCTATTTCGGCAAAGAACCGAACAAGAAGTTTGTTATTCCGCTGGTTCTGCTGTCCGTTCCCTGGGCCGTTGGCATTCACACTGTGACAGCTTTCCTCTATAATGGTTTGGCGGCGCGCCCCTTCTGGAACGCTTCCATTCTGGCGCCCCGCTTCTTAGCCAGTGCTTTTTGTTCGGGGCCGGCGCTTGCGATGATCATCTTCCAGGTTTTGAGAAAAACGGCCGGCTTGAAGATTAAGAATCAGGCGCTGTTTAAAATTGCCGAGTTGATGGCCTACGCGATGTTTCTGAATCTTTTTCTGCTGGGCGCGGAGCTATTCAAGGAGTACTATTCTGGGACTGTGCATTTGGCGCCCATGGAATATCTTTTTCAGGGTTTCCACGGGCATCAAACCTTAGTTCCCTGGATTTGGACGGCCATGTTTTTCAATCTTACGGCTTTTTTCATTTTTTTAATACCCAAAACCAGAGAAAATCTGATCACTCTCAATATTGGCTCTATATTCATCATCATGGGGGTCTGGATTGAAAAGAGCCTGGGTTTAATTGTGCCAGGCTTCATTCCTGATCCGCTCGGTGAAGTTTACGACTATCTTCCTAATATCACTGAAGTTGCCGTATCGCTGGGTATTTTGGCTTGCGGGCTATTAATTTTTACACTGTTTATGAGGATTGCCGTTCCGATTCAACGGGGCGATTTCAGCCACTTAAAATATAAAAGCGGTGCTGTTCAGTCTCAATATGAGCGGATTAAGCCGTAGAGCGCTCCGCTTGAACTAATTGATGCACCGGTTGGGTTGCGCAGCCCCCCGCAAATCTTATTTTGCGGTGTTTTGCGGCTGTTTTGACCGTGTCTCTCTGTCTTCCTCTCCGCTGGCGACAGTTTCTCCCCTGCCCCCGCTGGTTAGCATTTATTTCTTGATGCTGTCGCCCTGATTTGCTAGACTGACGACTGAGGTAGAATAACAATTATAACTATGAGGTGTAATTATGGAAGATATGGAAGAGACAAAAAGTCCCGATTGTGGCGCTGCCACGGATAACGGTGTCACTGCTTGTGGGGAATGCGGCAAGGAAGCAACCGAAGAGCCAGAGCAAATTTCCACAACCGGAAAAGTACGGCAGGATGGGAAGAGGACCTATGCTATTCTCGTTGTGTTACTGGTTACGGTGGGTGGCCTGGCACTTCTGCTATCGACGGGTGTTCTTCCCAATCCTTTTAAAATCAGCGATGCCGTTGCTATCGTAAATGGTGAGAGGATTTCCAGACAAGAAGTGGAAAAGAAGCTTGAAGTATACAAAAAGATTTATGGGCAGAGCAACCGCACTGATTTTTCGAGTCCGGAAGGCATGAAAACTATTGAAAATATGAAGAGACAGATTCTGGATGCTCTTATTCAGGAAAAGATACTGATAACTGAAGCGAAAAAGGAAAAGATCGCCGTTGATCCACAGGAGATCAACGATAGGATAACCACTATAAAAAAGGCGCTGAATCTTACGGATAAGGATTTTGAGCTATTTCTTAAGAACCATGCGATGGATATCAATGATTTTAAAAAGCGGGTGGAAAAGGAATTTATGATTACCAAGCTTATTGCCAAAGGTACGGAAGAAAAGAGAATTGCCAAGGATGTCTGGATGAAAGAACTGAACGACAGGGCTAAGATAGAGATATTCACCAAGTAGCCTACAGTTTACTGGAAAAGTTGTAAACTATCATTCCCCTCGACCGTAACCGCGCCCTTTCGTCCCCTCCCTTATTGGGCCGGGGGCGAAAGGGCGCGGTCACGGTCACGGTCACATCTTGTGGCATCTGTCGCAGTTACCTTTTACCGTAAATGCAGATTTGTCGTCGTGGCAGCCGCCGCATGATTTTGCTTTTTCCATGTCTGCCATCGTGATTTTTTTACCCTTAGCCGCAGGTTTGTAGCGTTTATCATGGCAGTCGCCGCAGGCATATATGCTGGTGTGGAGCTTGTGACTGAAGGTAACGTCACCCGTGTCTTTAACCTGGAAAACCACGTCGTTGACCGAGTGGCACTTTATGCATTCCAAGGTGGCAAAGGCCCGCTTCCCGTCATGACAGGCGCCGCAGGATTTGCCTTTTATCATAGCCGCCATGGTGTGCCGTTTTTTGACCCGGAGGTTAAAAATGGCATTATGGCAGGCCTTGCAATTATTCTTGATGCCCGCCTGTTTGAAGTGTTTATTATGATTAAAGACAACTTTGCCGAAATGGGGTATTTTGATGGTTACATCCTTAATATCAACTGCATAAGCGGGTAAGCAATTAAAAGCCAGCATGACCGCGATGAAAAAAATAGATCGAAACTTCATGATTAACTCCTCCACAATATAAAACGAATAGTTAGAGCGGACCGGACAAATAATATTAACTTCCGCACACCTAATACAATATCAATTATTAGTCAAACTGATCTTTAACCGTTGCTAAAAAATAGTTCTGCTATTTCAGATAGATGGGTGCCTTGAAAAAGTTCTTGGCACCACAGATTGCTCTTTGACAATAAGCTTTGCGTCACGCTACCTCCCGTATAGTCGGCGGGATTGCGACACCTAAATTCCCGAAGAAATTATAACGATGCATTGCCAGGGAGTTGGAGTTGGATGTCCAGGGCTTTGAGGATATCCCGCTGCGCCTTGGTCACCTCTGTGTGGATATGACCGTACTTCCCAGAATATTTAACCTTGGTCAACGTCTTCATTTCCTGTAGCAGTTCGCGCGGATCGTGAAAGATGTGGAAGACAGGTGTTAGGAAAGGAAGGCCGGGCGCTGATCCGCTATTCGGGAACACAAAATGTGTGCCGCGTGATGGTGGAAGTACCCACAACAGAATTGACGCGCCAATGCTGCCGCCGGATCGCCGAAGTGGTTAAAGAAACCCTGAACTGAACTCTAAATCGTCTTATCTCTGGCATGATGCGTCGAGATGTGGTGTTTTTTCAAAAGGGAATAAAAATTGGACCGTTGCATACCAACTCTCTCGGCTGCATGGGCGATATCACCCTTGCATGCCTTGAGGGCTTTGAGGAGAAAGGCCTTCTGTATGCGCCCAAAGACCTCTTCCACAAGATGCTTTTTGCTGGAGTTCAGTTCTTCCAGGGTTTCGGGGATCCGATCGCCCTTCCAGGCACCCTTCATCTGCAATTGCTCTGACAAGTAGGGTAAATCCAGCGTTGGTTCATCTGCCATTATAACCAAACGTTCAACGACGTTTTTCAGTTGCCTCACATTGCCGGGCCATTCATAATTCATCAATGTCTCTAAGGCATCGTCAGAAAATCCGTCGATACGCTTCCCCGTTTTATGGCACAGACGTCTGAGAAAGGAATAAGCAAGCTTGGAGATGTCTGCCTTTCTTTCCCGCAGGGGCGGGATATAAATGGGAAACACGTTCAAACGGTAAAAGAGGTCCTCCCTGAACGTTCCCTCTTCCACCATCCCCCGGAGATCCCTGTTGGTAGCGGCAATGATCCGTGCATCCGCGATTTTTATGTGACTGGCGCCCACCGGTTTGTATTCCCCTGTTTCTATGACTCTCAAGAGCTTGCCCTGAATCTCGAGATTCAGATTAGTCACATCATCCATAAAGAGAGTCCCTCCATGGGCCACTTCAAAGATGCCTTCCTTATCGCGAAGGGCGCCGGTGAAAGCGCCTTTCACGTGTCCAAAAAGTTCGCTTTCCAAAAGGCTCGGGGAAAGGGTGCTGCAGTCCACGGCGATAAACTGCCGGGAAGCCCGCAGGCTGTGGGTATGAATGGCGCCTGCGAAGAGTTCCTTTCCCGTACCGCTCTCTCCGGAGAGAAGCACGATGCTGTCCGTGGGTGCAACCTTTTCAATCTGCTCGAAGATGTGAAGAATTTTAGGATCATCCCCTACAATGTTTTCAAAACTGAAACGATTAAAGATGGTCTTGCGAAGGGAGAGATTCTCCTCAACTATAGTTTTTTTTTCAATGGCCTTCTTTACAGAGAAGAGGAGTTCATCATCGGTAAACGGCTTGGTCAGATAGTCGAAGGCTCCTGATTTCATAGCTTCGACGGCGTTTTGAACGGTGGAATAGCCGGTCATGACGATCGTGTAGATGCCCGGATTGCTTTTACGGATTTTCTTGAGTATATCCATTCCTTCCATGTCCGGAAGCTTCATATCCAGCAGGAGCACATCATACTCACCTTTCTTGATGGCCTCCATGCCTGCCTTTCCTGTCGCGCAGGCGTCCGCCGCATGATCCCCGTCCGCAAGGGTCACGGCACAGCCCTTGCGGATTACCGGTTCGTCGTCAATAATCAATATTTTAACAGGTTTCATTCCCTTCCTTTACTGTTTCCCTGATGGAAGTTTCCGGAAGAAAGGGAATCTCTATCGTAAACAGGGTTCCCTGCCCTCCCGGTCTGCTGGCTGCATAAATATGACCCCGGTGTTTTTGAATGATTCCATAACTGACTGCCAGTCCGAGACCGGTCCCCTTGGCCTTCGTGGAAAAGAAGGGTTCAAAGATTTTTGTCATATGCTCTGGAGAGATTCCACACCCCGTGTCCGCAATTTCCACTTTTACACGGTTCCCCCCCTGCATCTTATCGCTTAAGATAGTAATTATTCCCCGGTCTTCTATAGCCTGAATGGCGTTCAGCAGCAGGTTGACAAGAACCTGCTCAAGCTGGTTTTTATCCATAAGGATATCCGGCATCTCGCTTGATAACTGTTTCTCGATCCGGATATGCCGGAGTCGAAATTCATTTTCCAGTATGTGCAAGGCCTGCTCTATGACGTCATTAATGTTGGCAAGCACCGCATTCGGTTCGTTTTCCCGGGAGAATTCCAGAAGTTCCTGGATTATCCTCTTACAGCGGATGGTTTCCTGCATGATGAGTTCGAGACCCTCTTTGATGGGGCCCTCCTTAGGAACCTTCTTGAGCATGTTGGAACTGAACAGAAGAATACCGGCGAGGGGATTGTTGATCTCATGGGCGATACCTGCAGCCATACGACCGAGAGCAGACAGCTTTTCTGTCTGGAGTGCCAACTGGTCATACCGGGATCGCTGCCCCTCGATCAGTTGAGCCTTTTCGATGGCAAATGCCCCCTGTTCAGCAATAAGGATGACGAGACCGAGCTCTTCCTCGGAAAATTCTCTCAGCTTGGAAAAATACAATCTCAGGATGCCAACGATATCATTTCCAATGGTAAGCGGAGCATCGACAGCCATCCTGATCCCTTCTGCCCATACCTCCTGCTTGTATTGAATGCGGGGATCATTTAATATGTCACGTATAACGATGATTTTATTCGAACGGCAGAGATCAGTAATGATACGTTCCTGTGAAACAGGTCTGCTGGCAAGCAACCGTTTCGCCAACCCACCCAAACCGAAAGCAGCAAAAGCGTCTAACTGGTGCGTCTCTAAGTTGAGGATGCGAATAACGGCGCCTTTGGCGTCAAGCGCCTCAGCAGACTTTCGCACCACCGTATCCAACACGTCTTTGACCGTCGTGTCGGAACTAAGGGAAGCGCTGATGTCCCGCACTACTCGATAAAAGCATTCGAAACTTATCTCATGTTCCAAGTCGTCCACCTTGTTACGGTCTCCGGGGACCGCAAGGCGAAAGGTGCGCGTGTGAGGAAAAGGGAGATAGCCTGACGGTTCACCCATAAAATTGTATAAGTCAGTATACAACAATAACACCCTAAATCAACTAATAATTTGGTCTCATGACCCCTTCCCCTATATAAGCTTCTATACATTATCAGGTATCAAAGCCCCGGAATGTATCGCGTTATTCTCAGTAACATGCTGAATTTACAAATTAAAGCGTATTGCTACTCCCTCGCCAGGAAATGGCATTGCTTTTGCTGATCTATTATTGAAAAAAGATGAACGAGAAAAAAGGGGGGGACTTTTCTCGGATCGTCAGAGAATGAGGGTCTAAACGCAATGAGACTTTAAGAAAGGGGGGATAACCATGTACGCATTACAGCAATCCATAAGAAGTGAGCCTGCCTATCGGCCTCATGTCCTGTTGGTGGAGGACGAATTCACTGTAGCCAAAGGACTTGAAATGGTGATGACCGAAGAAGGCTATGACGTGGACTTGGCCGACACGGGGCAGGAAGCCCTGCATAAATTCTGGACAAAAGACAACTTTGACCTCATGGTGGCCGACCTTCGACTGCCCGACATCGACGGCATGGAGGTGATCGAGCGTGTAAAGGAGAAGCGTCCGGAAACCAAGGTGGTCATCATCACCGGATATCCATCCGTGGCTACAGCAGTAAAGGCCGTCAAGATGGGGGTTTCGGATTATCTGCGTAAACCCTTTACGGATGACGAGTTCATGGCGGTAGTGGATACGGCGATGAAAGACCGGCAAAAGGATTCCATGGAAAAGCTCATCGTTGATACTCAGGAGGAACGGCTCATTCAGAGGCAAGAGGTTATTCAGGTTCTGGAGAAGGCTTCCCAGCACCAGAATTTCTGGCAGAAATTGATGGAAAACGGTTCCGAGGCACTGAAGGGTTACCGGCTGTCACGCGCTGCCCAGGCCGCCATTTTATCGGGAGATCTCAATTGGATCCGGGAAAACGTTGGAGAACTCACGGAAAGACAACTCCAGTTTATTTACAAGCGTCTGGAGCGGGAAGCCTGGTAGCCGGAAAGTCTTTTGCAGGCGAGTGTCCCTGAAGACTTGATTTACGACTGGGAAAGGATGGGATACATGGAAAAGACCACCTATGGAGGAGCGGGCATTGAGGATACGCAAAAGATAGAATGCTTCTTCGCGGAAATCCGGAAGCGATTCGAAGGAAGGGAAGATGAGCTTATTCCCATACTTCAAATCGTACAGAGAGGACTGGGGTTTTTGCCCGAACGGGCCCTTCTCGAGATAGCGCGTCTAACGAGACTGCCTGCGGCAAGAGTTTTTGGGACAGCCACTTTTTATGCCCAGTTCCGGCTCCAACCCGTGGGGAAATATATTATCAGGGTCTGTCGGGGCACTGCCTGTCATGTAAAGGGGTCGGACCGGATACTTGAGGATATCCAAGATCATCTTCACGTAGCTCCCAAGCAGACTACTGTTGACGGCCTTTTTACGCTGGAGACGGTTGCTTGCTTTGGTTCCTGCGCCCTGGCGCCAATAGTGGTCATAAATGACTCAGTATACGGAAACACGGATCGGTCCAAGGCATTGAAGCTGTTCGATGATATTAGAGCAGCCTCCGATACTGCCGTGATCATTCAATAGCGGAAATAATATGAGGTTACCATGGATTTTACCTTAGTGAAGGCTCAGGCAGAGCGAGAGTGGGAAGCGTTGCAGAACCCGCAGCAACCGCTCATATACATCGGCATGGGAACCTGCGGCAGGGCGGCCGGCGCGGAAGAGGTGTATGCCGCGGCAAAACAAACACTCAAACAGATGGACATGTCGGGCCGCATCCTCCAGGTGGGGTGCATCGGCATGTGTTACCTGGAACCCCTCATGGCCGTTCGAAAGCCTGGAGGGCCTTTTCTCTATTACGGGAACCTCACCGCCAAGAGGACCGAGGAAATCCTCTCGGCATTCCTACTTGATGATGATTTCAAAAGTGAGTGGGCGGTGTGCTCCCTGGGAGAGGGATCGGTCGGAGAGATTCCGCGCTTCGAGGAACTTCCCATGATCAAACCTCAAAAACGGATTGCCCTGCGTAATTGCGGCTTGATAGACCCGGAAGAAATCAAACACTATATTGCTCGAGATGGGTACAGCGGGCTGCAAAAAGCCCTCCTGATGAAGCCCGAGGAGGTAATTCAGGAGGTCAAGGATTCAGGCTTGCGGGGACGGGGAGGTGCGGGGTTTCCCACGGGAGTAAAGTGGGAATTTGCAAATAAAGCCCCCGGACGGACCAAATATATCATCTGCAATGCCGATGAAGGCGATCCAGGAGCTTTTATGGATCGTTCCCTCCTCGAGGGCGACCCCCATGCCGTTCTGGAGGGGATGCTCATCGGGGCTTACGCCATCGGCTGCAATGAGGGATACATATATATCCGGGCGGAATATCCGCTGGCCATTAAACGATTAGAGACGGCTTTGGAACAAATGAAACAGTATGGTCTTTTGGGTAAAAAGATATTGGGAAGCACATTTAGGTTTCAGATCCATATTAAACAAGGGGCCGGCGCCTTCGTCTGCGGAGAGGAGACAGCCCTGATGGCCTCTATTGCCGGCGGGCGCGGCATGCC
>JBAQLR010000175.1:0-6607 GCA_049302035.1 Syntrophales bacterium | reverse complement strand
ATAGTAGCCATAGGCGTTTCCGTAAGGGGGACCTTGTTGGTCAACAACTCTTACAGGGACATAATATATGTCGGGTTGCAAACCGAAATGCAAAGTAATGTCCATCCAATTCATGCCTCTCAGTCGTAAATCGACAATAACGCCTGGCGCCACGTGGGCTCTCTGGGCAAGAAAAAAGACGACGGGCAGCTCTTCCTGATGAATCCCCCGGTCCCTGACGATCAAGACCTCCCTTTCGGGGACCCGGTAATAGTTGCCTACGGAAAGGTTGAAACCGGTAAGGCCTTCGCTGCCTCCGGACAAGCCGAATCCCCATTGTGTTTCTGCCGCAACAGGGAATGTGGCGGTGATGAAACATAAAAAACTGCCGGTGATTATTAAAAGAATACGCATCATAACAACTCCTTTCTTATATTCGGTCTGCTAAGATATTGAGGGATGCTTGGGGTGGACAGTCTAATTCGGTTCTTTTGTCTCCGGCCGGACTATCCCGAGCTTATGCATCCGCGCCCTTAAGGTGCTCGCGTGGAGGCCCAGGATCGCTGCAGCCCCGTCCGCTCCCTCAATGCACCAACGGGTTTCGGAAAGGATTTTAAGAATTTGGTTGCGTTCCGTCTCTTCCAGGGTCCGCACGGCGGAGGAAAGCATGGGGGAAGAAGTTTCCAGTTTATCCATCAGTTTCAAAACCGTCCCCGGGCACAAGATCACGGCCCGTTCAACGACGCTTTCCAGCTCCCGGACGTTCCCGGGCCAGGGGTAATCCTGTAGCGTCTTCATTGTCTCCTTCTGGACTGAATCTATCTGTTTGCCCATTTTCCTGGCATACCGTTCCAGGAAGACTTGGACCATCGGCGGAATGTCTTCTTTCCGCTGCCGTAGGGGAGGAACAGTAATGGGGAAGACGTTGAGCCGATAGTAGAGGTCCTGCCGGAACGTGCCTTTGCGGACCTCTTCCTCCAGATTGCGATTGGTCGTGGCCACGATCCGTACGTCAACTCTGACGGTATGGGATGAGCCCAAACGCTCAAACTCTTTATGCTGAATCACCCGGAGCAGCTTGGCCTGCACCTCCAGCGGCAGTTCCCCGATCTCGTCCAGGCACAGGGTAGAGCCATTGGCGACCTCGAACCTACCGATCTGCCGGACATCGGCCCCCGTGAATGCCCCCTTTTCCCGGCCGAACAGCTCGCTCTCAATCAAATTAGCCGGCAGGGCGGCGCAGTTGACCGTGATCAGGGGCCGTTCCTTGCGGGGGCTCAAGTTATGGAGGGCAGCCGCGATCAGCTCCTTGCCCGTGCCGGTCTCGCCGAGGATGAGGACCGTTGTGTCCGCAGAAGCAACTTGTTCCGCCCGATAGAGAACATACTTGAGACCATCGCTTTCCCCGATAATGTTATCGAAGCGATGCTTCATTCTATTCTCGCGGCGGAAGTAAATATTCTCGGCCTCGAGCTGCTCTTTCATGGCTTTAATTTCAGAAAGGGCCGTCCGCAGCTCGACCGTCCGCTCCTCTACCTGCTCCTCGAGCCTGTCATTGCGTTTTTGCTCCGAGAGGTCGGTAACCACCAATACACAGGCCACGCCGGGAATATTCGTGTGCTGAAGGGCGCTTACGGATAGCAGGACAGGTATGGAACTTTTATCTGCCGCCGTTAAGGCCAGTTCCGCCTTACTGTTCCCCTTTAAACCCTGCTCAAGCAGGGCCTTGAATAATTGGAGGCCTGATGATGAAATGTATTGATAGATTGAAGATCCGATTACTTTTTCCAGAGCCTCCTGGACAATGGCGGCAAAACACTCGTTACAGAAAAGGATCGCGCCATCGGCAGCCAGGGTGACGGCCCCTTCGTTCATGGTTTCGACCATGACCCGGTAGGGATGATCGGCCCCCGATAGTGTAAAGACCCGCTCTCCCTCCGCTGTTTCGACAACCAGGCAATCCACCTCACCGCTTCGGATCGCGCGCAGAGTTTCCTCAGCTTCCAGCGTCCGCGCGGTGAGTTCCAGCAACTCATCTAAAAGTTGCTGGCGTGATCGATCCGGCTTTTTCATTGCTTCATTCATATCAATTTTGGGGTTGCAGGCCGATGCCGGCCAGGAACCTTGCCGTGTCCGACATATCGCCGATGAGCCTCCGCAGTGGCAGGGGAAGTTTCTTGATGAGCGTGGGAGTGGCAATAATCTGATCTTCCTTGGCCAGTTGGGGCTGCTGGTAGATATCTACTACCTCGAGTTCGTAGCGGCCGGTCAGGTGTTTTTCACAGATATCCCTTACATTGGCGATTGCCTGGGTCGATTTTATATTCATCCCGGCAACATAAAGGTTTAGCACGTACGTTGCCCGGTTGTGCTCCGCTGCCGCTTTTTCGAATTCCTGCATGCTCGTTTTTTCTCTTTTCATCTCTATCACTTTCATCGGGGTCCGGAGACGGAACGAATGTCCAGTCCTACGAGCACCCGCTCCGTGTCAGCCATGTCGCCGATAATCTTTCTCAGCGGTTCCGGAAGCTTCCTCACCAGTGTCGGGATGGCAATAATCTGATCCCCTTTGGCAAGCTGGGGATTCTTTAACAGGTCGATTACTTCAATGCGGTATCTCCCCGCGAGGTGCTCTTCGCATATCTCCTTTAAATTAGCAAAGGCCGTAAGCGATTTCTGGGCCTGGCCGGTCACATATAAGCGGAGGTTCCAGATTTCTTCTGTCGAATCAGTTTTTGCTTTCTTTCCCTTTCCTGATGCAACGGCTTTCATCTTACTCTCCTTTCTCCCCTCTTTTTGAGCGCTTCGCCTGCGTAGCGACAGGTTTCCCCTTGCGCAGATGGAGCATCTCCAAACGGTCTTCTTCCCGAATTGCTTGCCTTTTTTTCTCTTCTTCCGCCATCAAAAGCACCTCTTGAGTTTCCACATCGAACTCGGCACGCAGCGCTAATATCTTTGCTTCCAGGGCATTCTTCTTACGTTCCTGCTCGCGGAGCCGACGATCCACCTCACGCCAGCTTGCCAGCTCCGCGGCCTTTTCCGCGGCTTCCTGGGTGGCCCGGGCACTGCCCGTTAATACGTCGCCGGAACCGGTATAGATGTCGATCAAGCCAATGCCCTCATTTGAAAGCAGGAACTCTTGAATCTGGTTGGAGTGGGCCATGCCGCGGGACTTCAAAATGTAGAGGCCCCGGTTGCGTTCCCCGTTAAGTTCGATATCCCGGAGCAGAAGCCAGGTGTCGATGAGGGAAGATATCTCTTCGCTGGTGTGTTCCAGGTTGCCGGTAAAATGGGTGAGATCCGTAAGGAACGCACTGATATTGTTCATCTTTAAATAATCTACCAGGCGCGTTAAGATGGATTTGACCTCTGACACTGTTCCGGCGGCGCTCAGGTTGCTGATCGGGTCAACAATTAACACTTGGGGCTTGAACTCCTCGATCATGTTGTGAAAGGTGAGGAGATGCATCTCCAGGCCGTACAGCGAAGGCCGGGCGGCATGAAACTTGAGCAGCCCCTTATTCACCCAGCGGGCGAGATCAACGCCGATCGAGCCCATGTTCCGGATGATCTGGCTGGGCGATTCCTCGAACGCAAAATACAGACAGCGCTCGCCTCGCCGACAGGCGGCAACGGCAAAGGTAGACGCCAAACTTGTTTTGCCTGTGCCGGCTGTACCGGAAACGAGGATGGTGCCGCCCCGGTGGAACCCCTTCCCTTCCAGCATTTCATCCAACTTGAGGACACCCGTGGAGATGCGCTCTGAGGATACGGGGTAGTCGAGCCCCAGGGAAGTGATGGGCAGGATAGAGAAACCACTTTCGTCGATCAGGAAGGGATACTCGTCGGAGCCGTGCGCTGAGCCGCGGTACTTGACAATACGCAGGCGGCGCGTGGAAAGTTGCTCCTGGATGCGGAAGTCGAGGAAGATCACGCAATCGGCGACGTATTCTTCGAGCCCGTAGCGGGTCAGGGTCTTGTCGCCGCTTTCCCCCGTAACGATGGCCGTTATGCCGCGGTCTTTCAACCAGGAAAAAAGCCGACGCAGCTCGGCCCGCAGGATAGCGGTATTGGACAGCCCGGAAAAAAGCGCTTCGATGGTGTCCAAAACAACCCGCTTCGCGCCGATGGCATCAATGGCGCTCCCCAGGCGGATGAACAAGCCTTCCAGGTCGTACTCACCCGTCTCCTCAAGTTCGCTGCGCTCGATTTTGACGTGGTCCGTGGCGATGAGGCCCCGCGAAATCATGCCCGGGAGATCAAAACCCAGGGAAGAGAAATTTTTCGCGAGATCTTCCGGCGTCTCCTCGAAGGTCATAAAGACCCCGGATTCTCCGTATTCCATGGCGCCACGCATGAGGAACTCCATGGCGAAAAGCGTTTTGCCGCAGCCCGCACTGCCGCAGATCAGGGTTGGCCTGCCTCTCGGCAGCCCTCCCTTCGTAATCTCATCGAGCCCCCTGATGCCCGTCGGGCATTTTTCAAGAACACCAACATCCTGTTTTGCCTTAGCCATGATCACCTCCCAGCAACTTTGCCGGTTGATTTATCAAAAAAACCACCGTCTTGCAATAGAAATCTCAGAAATTTTCCTGCTTGGTGTCATCCACAAAGCCCCGCAAGAGGGGTCGTCCCGCCAAAGGTGAGCACTGGGAACCTGGCGAGGAGAAACGCCTTGATCGTCAGGTTCAGCAAACAGCCGACTTAAAGAAGACTTCGGCGCCAGCAACGTCATGGTCAAGGGGCACAGCAAGGTAACCCAACATCCGATGTTTGGCGTTATCGTTCTGTTTGCGGATCAGCTTCTGCGCCTGCTTGGCTAGATTATAGCTTGTCAAAAAGCGAAAATGCTGCACCACGGGAGAGGTGCGCCCCGTGCGTTCATGGGAACGGGAAATTCCTCTTTCCTCGCCTGTTATATCCTGCCCGATAAAACCGCGCCAGTCTTCTGCCATTTCAAGCAGCGGAGCAACACTTACCAACTCGTCATCGACGCCTTTCACGTGGCCGACGGCACTGCTCCACTGATACGACCAAGCTTCCTCACTCTAGCAAATTTAACATTCCCTCAAAATGGCATCTTTCAAACCGTACTCTATGATCTTGTCAAAACTGTCGGCAATTTACTTGTATTTGCAGTGGGTTAGCTATGGTTGATGAAAAAAATCTATGTGTGGGATCGCAAAATTCTGCTTTTTACGACCTCAGCTTGTTTTGGGCAGCGGGGACTCCTCCCCTTATCAATTCATGGGCGTGAGATATTGCATCATCACCCACCAGTGGCAAAAGCTTCCGGCCATTACAAAGATGTGCCACAACTCATGGAAACCAAAAACACCTGGCGCCATGTCAGGATATTTGCAGGCATAGATGATCGCCCCGACAGTATAAAACAAACCGCCACTCAGTAGCCAAAGCAATCCTGCGGTTGGGAGGGCATTGGCCAGGGGATAAACCGCAATTACCACCATCCAGCCCATGGCGAGGTAAATTCCTGTGTACAAGCGGCGGGGGGCATTAAACCAGCATAATTTACCAATAATACCGGCGCCGGCAACGGCCCAAACCGCTGCCAGCAGGCTCCATCCCCACCAACCGCGCAGGGGGATAAGACATATCGGTGTGTATGTCCCTGCAATAAGGACAAAAATCATGATATGGTCGAGGCGACGGAGAATAACGAGGCCACGCTCCGATGCAGGAAGCAGATGATAGAGAGCACTTGTTCCATAGAGAAAAATCAGGCTTGCGCTAAAAACGGAAAAGGCCGCCAGATGATGTGATTTAAAAGCCCCATGGTAGGCAAAATAGACAAGCCCCGCAACGGAAAGGAAAAAACCGGCCAAGTGTGTAAGGCCGCACACCGGTTCACGAAGTTTTTTGAAGCATGAAAATAGCCAAGGCATGCTTCCGCACCCCCCAAGTGCATGTTACTACCGTTTTAAACAAATGGCCCGCGTTATGCTGATTTTTATTGCCCCTGGCAAGAGCTGCTTATCGAGCACCAGAAAGCGCAAGTTTTCCCCGGTGGGAATGTAAGTATTATCAGCCAACCCTCAACCCGCCTGTCGATTCAATAACTGGCGATAGTCGCCCCCGGAGCTCTCGCAGGAGGCTTTCCGTGCTGCCATATACGTCCCGGTCAGACAGCAGGGGGCGCAATACGACGACAAGGGCACATCCCTCACGACGTGCCGCTTCTCTTTTGGCATCCACCCCGCCCGCCTTGCCGCTGTCCTTTGTCACGAGGACGCCGATGGAGAATCTTTTGATTATTTGAATATTGTCTTCGATGGAAAAGGGGCCGCGTCCGGCAATAATGTTCCTGGGCAAAATGCCCGCCTCGCGGCAAGCCTGAAGGGATTCGGGATGATCAAGAACGCGTACGATGAGCGTCTCCCCGGTCTTCCTGGCAGCAACGGCGTAGGGCAGGAGGTTGCGGGAGCCCGTCGTCAGTAAAACGGGGCGGCCTATGGCAAAGGCAAGCCTTGCTGCTTCCTCGTGATCACCAGCCCTTATCACATCGCTGCCGGGAAGGATTTCGGCGGGTCTTAAATAGGCAAGGTAGAGGATAGGGACGCAGGCCGCAGCCGCCCTCGCAGTCCGGTGAACCTCTGCCGCATAGGGG
>JBAQLR010000174.1:0-3361 GCA_049302035.1 Syntrophales bacterium | reverse complement strand
GTCCGTGAAGGTGCTGTCCGGCGGCGAGAAGCGCCGCGTCGCCCTTTGCCGACTGCTCTTGATGAAGCCCGACATTCTGCTCCTCGACGAACCTACCAACCACCTGGATGCCGAGTCCGTAGCCTGGCTGGAGCACCATCTGCAACACTATGAGGGTACGGTCATTGCCGTTACCCATGACCGTTATTTTCTCGACAATGTGGCGCAGTGGATACTGGAACTGGACCGGGGACAGGGCATCCCCTGGAAGGGAAATTATTCCTCCTGGCTGGAGCAGAAACAGAATCGTCTGCGGGTGGAGGAGAAAAGCGAAACGGAACGTCAGCGGACGCTGGAGCGAGAGTTGGAATGGATCAAAATGAGCCCCAAAGGCCGCCACGCCAAAGCCAAAGCGCGCATCAATTCCTACGAATCATTGGTAAGTCAGGAAAGTGAAAAGAGAGCGAAAGAACTGGAGATATTCATCCCCCCGGGGCCACGGCTCGGCAGGGTGGTGATTGAGGTGGAAGCGGTGAGCAAAGCCTATGGCGACCAGTTGCTGGTGGAAAATATGACTTTTGCCCTGCCGCCGGGCGGCATTGTCGGGATCATCGGGCCGAACGGAGCCGGCAAAACGACCCTGTTTCGTATGATCACCGGTGAGGAAAAACCCGATAGCGGCGCGATCAGAATCGGAGAAACGGTCAAACTGGGCTACGTTGATCAGAGCCGCGACATTCTGGACCCGCAGAAAACCGTCTGGGAGGTCGTATCCGAGGGGCGGGAAGTGATTCAAATGGGTAATAAGCAGGTTAATTCCCGTGCTTATGTTTCACGTTTCAATTTTGTCGGCGCTGACCAGCAAAAAAAAATCGCTCAGCTTTCAGGCGGTGAGAAAAATCGGGTACACCTGGCGCGCATCCTGAAGGAAGGCGCCAACGTGCTCCTGCTCGATGAACCGACCAACGACCTGGATGTTAATGCCATGCGCGCCCTGGAGGACGCTCTGGAGAACTTTGCCGGCTGCGCGGCAATCATCAGTCACGACCGCTGGTTTCTCGACCGGATTGTTACCAATATTCTGGCCCTTGAGGGCGACAGCAAGGTGTGCTGGTATGAAGGCAATTATACGGAATACGAGGCAGACCGCAAAGCCAGGCTGGGTGCCGCGGCCGACCAGCCGCACCGCATCAAGTACCGCCGACTAACGAGGGTATAAAAGGCAACGGGGGCATATGTCCGCTTCTTCCTCCAAAAACAAAGCGCCCAGATGGGGAGCCCTGCTCATCCTGTTGCTTTGCTGCGGCTGTACGAATCTTTTCTTTCAGCCGACACAGGATTTTTTGGATAATCCCAACTTAAGCCATTTCGTACACCAGGAAGTTTATTGCAACACACCGGATGGCTTCAAGTTGCAAGGCTGGTTTTTACCTGGCCGGGGGGAGCATAAAGGAGTCATTCTCTTTCTGCACGGCAATGCCCGGAATGTCAGCTCGCATGTAAACAGCGTGCTGTGGTTAGCGGCGGCAGGATACGACGTCTTCGCGTTCGACTATCGGGGTTATGGCAGATCGGAAGGCCATCCCTCCATCGACGGGGTCCATCAAGATGCCGCAGCGGCATTGAAATTTATTGCCGGCGAGCCCCCTTTTGCCAAAGAGAAAATAATTATTTTCGGCCAGAGCCTCGGCGGCGCCATTGCCATCTACACGGCCGCGTACAGTCCCGACAAGAGCAGGATTGCGGCGGTTGTTGCCGACAGTGCTTTTTCCAGTTACCGCCTGATCGCACGGGAAAAACTGGGGGGAATTTGTTTGACCTGGCCTCTCCAGTATCCGCTGTCCATGCTGTTCAATGACGATTATAGTCCCGACAAATGCGTAAGGAAAATATCTCCCATCCCGTTACTGCTCTTACACGGAACGAGGGACAGGATTGTGCCCTTCCATCACAGTGAAGCCCTCTTCAAAGCAGCCCTGCCCCCCAAGGAACTGATCAAATCCGAAGTTGTCGGCCACATAAGCTCCCTTGGTGAGCAAAAAACCCGGGGGGAAGTGCTGGACTTTCTGTCAAGAGCTTTATCCGGCAGGTGATGATGCTGCCGGAGCGCACGCTGTTCATTGTGCGATGAGCAGCGGCTTCTGCGCCTTTTCAAGAAGATATCTGGTTAAGCTGCCGACAAAAAAATCTTTGATTATATTTTTGGAATGCATGCCGATGACAACCATGTCCGCATAATTAAGATAATGATCCTCCATGGCAGCAATGATCGGCTGACTGGTCCATACACATTTGGTATTTGCTAAACCGTGGGCGCGCAGATACCGTTCCCCGTGGTGCAAATAATATTCCCCGTTTTCCTTATCAGAATCGGCGATTAATAACGTAATCTCAAAATCTTTCGCCACGGCAAGATGGGAAAAACGTTGCAGTGCCCGGGCGGCCGGCAGGCTGCCGTCGAAGGCGATCACCACTTTATTAATGGGGACATATTTTTCCGGGGCTGCGAAGACGGGAGTAATCGTATGGCGCAGTATTCCCTCCAGCGAGACGCCTGGGTCTTCCGCCATTTTATAATAATAATAAGTTCTTGTCCCCATTACCACTAAATCGTAAAAAATACTTTGTTGCATAATTATTTCACTGGGGCTTCCCTGAAGTTCAGCTTCTGAGTGCTTGACGCCTTTTTTCTCACAGATATTATTAAATTGTTCCAGGAGCGCTTCGATGTGCCGTTTTGTCGTCTCAATGCGGGCGTGCTCCAATTTGTCCGCCCAGTAAAGCCCTCCCACCGGCACCGGGCCGATGGATTTTTCAATTTCCGGAATGTTCAATGCCACCATGCCGGTTATTTCCGAGTTTTGCCATTTCGCGATCTGGCAGGCATAACGGATTGCCGTCTGCGTGTATTGCGAAGGATCCAAAGGTAATAATATGCGACGAATCATCTGCAACTCCTAAGGTTGATGGCGAGGGCACCTTTCCGTTGCCCTTTGCCGTGTTGTTGTTCTGATACTTGAATCGAACCTGCAAAAGAGACTGATCAATATTCACTTCCGCCTTCCAATACAAGAAATATGCTTGCGTGTCAAGGAAAGAGCGGGTTCCATACTCTGGATATTCGATAAACTATCCCATCTTAAATTGTCTGATCCCCACCCCGGAAAAGCTCAAAGTATCTCAGCGGATTATGGTCCGGGGAAAGACAACGCCTTATCTTTCCGTATGCGCAAAAAATAGTGAAAAAAATTTTAATAATAGCAGTAAATATGCAAATTTTCGGTTTTGTGCCTCCCTGTCTGCCCTTGTCAAGAATACCTCTGAAAGCCCCGGACAGCCATCCCAAGCCCTTTTGACGGCACGATACAATCCCCTCCGTGTC
>JBAQLR010000173.1:0-51205 GCA_049302035.1 Syntrophales bacterium | reverse complement strand
CCCCAGATCATCGTTACACATATCATAAAATGTAACGATGATAAAGTCAAGGGGAAATGCTCTGAAACGTAAATATTTACTGGCTTTGTAGCGTACTACTCGTTACACTAATCCGGGAATGCAGGTTTTACGTGAAGAATTCCTCTTGCCCTTGGAGATGAGCGCTCACGCGCTGGCGCTGGAACTGAAAGTACCTGCTGCTCCGCGTATCAATGAAATAGTGCGTGAACGACGTACAATTACACCCGATACGGCTCTCAGATTGGCACGCTACTTTGGGACAACGCCGCAGTTCTGGCTGAACATGCAAACCAGTTACAATTTAAAAATTACTGAACAAGGGGTAGGTTCGAAGATTGCAAAAGAGGTTCATACGCGGCTTGTTGCCTAAATTCTGCAGTCAAGCTGCACCCGATCCGTTCAGTAAGGAAAGAATTATGAAAGCCAAGTAGCGACAAGCGACCGGTGATGGAGGTAATAAAGAAAAACAACGCCGAGGCGCTACGCGGAAAGGTCATTGGCGCAGCGGGTTACCCTCATGCGTTAGATGAAGAGTCGGAAACTATCTGCCTGGTATGAAAAAGACAACCATCTGACACAGCGTCGAGCAAACCAAAATCAATCTTGACAATTGACCTGTTTATGGACTATATTTAGTCATATCTAAGAAATGGAGGTACCCTCATGAAACTGTCCAGCCAGATCAAGCCCATCAGTTACCTGAAGGCCCATGCCGCCGAAATTGTAAGGAAGCTGGGCGAACATCAAGAGCCGCTGGTCATCACCCAAAATGGTGAAGCCAAGGTGGTCATACAGAGCATAGGGAGCTATGAGCAAACCCTGGAAACAATGTCTCTCCTGAAAATCCTTGCGATTGGGATGCATCAGATTGAGGAAGGTAAGGTACTGCCTGCAGAGGACGTGATTAAACGTCTGCGCGAACGGCGGGAGGATCACTGATGCCGTTCGCGGTTTTGCTGACAAATGATGCAGCACGTGATCTCGAAGAGCTTTATGACTACATCGCTCTGCACGATACGCCTCAAAAAGCAGACTACGTTTTGGAGCAGGTTGAGAAAGCATTCTCCACGTTGTCCGGATTCCCCGAGCGGGGTGCCTACCCTAAAGAACTCGTGTCGATAGGGATTCGCGAATACCGTGAGATCTTTTTCAAACCTTACCGTATCATTTACCGAGTCATCGACAAGAACATCTACGTTCTGTTGATTGTCGATGGCCGTCGCGATATGCAGACGCTGCTTCAACGGCGATTATTACATGCGTAATGCGCGGCGCCGTAATTAGTAAATGTGGAATTCGGGGGACATAATACCAATTAATGACATTGACCTGCTGAAAATAGGTATTATGTCCCTCGATTATCCCCAGGAACCGCACCCTGGATAAAGACTTTCAGGGATTCCCAGGCGCAACGGCTCAAATCGGCAAGAAGCTTCCTGTCATACAGAAAGTAACGGCGGAGGATCTTCGGGATGCTGAATACGAAATGCCGGTGAGGTATCTTCTTGAGGACATCCATGCACAGCCACTCCCCGAATTCCACCACGCGTTTCTGATGGCATGATGGGCAAAAATGGCGGCGCTTGCAAGAAAATGCCAGCAAATATTCGTGGCCGCAGTCTTTACATAGAAGAATCGGTAGAGAAAGGTGCCAGGTCTTGACATGTGACTTTGCTTGCCACAATTGATTCCTGATAATTGTCACATGTCAAGACCTGGCACCAATTTCCGATTTTTTGGTTTTCTTTGATTTTCGATTCTTTGTATCACAGAGAAACACACCGGATGATCCAAACAATCAAATCAAATCTAAAAAGGGGGTGGACGACCCCACCCCCTTTTTATTGATACACCTTTGTTGGATCAATCGTCAGGTCACCATATTGAGCAACTGCATCTCATCAATGACTTCGACATCCACCGTTTTGCGCATTTTCATAAAGGGGGCGCTGAGCTTGTGGGCGATGCCCATGAATTTTGCCGCTGCCGGCACTTTTGCCCAGACCGCCTCGTAAAGTTTCACCGCACCGGCGTAGCCGTGCAGCGCCATGTCGAAGTTGAGATAACATGTGGGGCAGGAGGGGATCACCATTGCCTCTGCGCCGCAGGCCAAGGCTTCCTGCAACCTTTCGGTGGCGGTTTGTGCAGTCCATTCGGGATCGAGGGCAATCAAGCCGCCGCCTGCACCGCAGCAGTAAGCTTCTTCATGGTGTCTTTCCATCTCCCGGAAATCAACCCCGGGGATCGCCCTCAGAATGTCCCGCGTTTCTTCATAGATGCCGTTAAACCTGCCCAGTTGACAGGGATCATGGATAGTAACCTTTTTGTCATACCGGCCTGTTATCTTCAAGCTGCCTTCTTTGATGAGTTGCGCGGCATATTCGGTAATGTGCATAACCTTCGCGTCGAGCTGCCCGTAACGGGACCAATCCCGCTTCATGGCGCTCATGCAGCCGGTACAGGCCGTGACAATGGTCTTCACCCCCGTGCGGTTGATTCGCTCGACATTCTCCCGGGCCAGTTTTGCAAACATTTCCTCCTGTCCCAACTCCAATACCGGCAAACCGCAACAAACTTCTTCATCCTTCAGTATCCCCCAGTTAACCTGGGCCTTGTCCAGCAAGGAAGTGCTCTCCCTGGTAATGAAACTGGAAGTGGGATCAAATTCCAGCGCGCAGCCCACATAAAAGAGTACATCCGTGTCTTTATCCACTACCTTAGCTTTGAAGGGCAAACTTTTCCCCCGTTCCTTTTTTCCGAAGGGGTTTTTATAGCGCTCGATGCTGTCCACCAAAGGCGCCTGACTGGGGAGCGGTCCCAGACCCCGGTTCACCAGCTCCCGCCTCATCATCAGGAAGACCTCCATGGGGGAAAAGGTGCCGTTCACATAATCACAGTGATTGTCGCAGCTGCCGCACAGGGCACAATTGTAGAATCGTTTGGCGGTGTTTTCATTCCAGTCCAGATCCCCCTCCATGATGGAACGGGCAATCTCCATCCTCCCAATGGAATAGTAGGAATCAAAAACATGTTTATTTCCCGCCGGACAGGAGGGCAAGCTTTGCCTGAGAGCAACACGACAGGCCCCACATTTCATGCAGTTGTAAATATCCTCTTTGTATTCAGCAAAAGGCTTGGTCTCGCCGGCGATTTTTATCGGTTTTCTTTCTGACATCTCGGTATCTCCTCCTATCTGTTAGTAAGCCATAAGTTGCTTTCCAGTGGAAGACAACTTCGTTAACGCGCTTATCACGTTCACCTGTGACCTTTAGGTTATCGGGGTTAGATATCCTTCAGCATCTGTTTCGGGGCCATGATATTGTTGGGATCGAGCAGTTCTTTTACCCCCCTGATGATCTTCATATAACCGGGCCACATCATAGGCTCCATCCTTTTTAAGAAGCCCGCGTTGATCTGACTGCTGCCATACCGGGCTGACTCCTCATAATAACGTTTTTGAAATGCCAGAAATTTTCGCACCGATTCCGGATCTTCCGGGATAAACTCCATTTCCTGCTCAAAGAGATAACTTTCGTTCCTTTCCCAGGGAGTAATCCAGCACCGGGGATATTCAATCGTCTTGTTCGTAAAGGTTGTAAGTTCATAGTCCAGTTCTTTCATGATTTTCTTGGTGATCTCCCGGAGGCCGGGAAGCATGGAGGGAGGCAGCATGCCGAAGGCCATCAGGTGCGGGTTGTGCCGTAAATAGCGGATTGCCACCGATGAACTCCCATCCCAGAGTTCCATCAAGGCATCCTGCGTTTTCCCGGCGAATGTAACAAACCTGCCGCCATATTTCCCGGCCGTTTCTCCAATCAACTCTCGGTAAACGGCCTGCTGCTTCTCATTGTAGCAACTGATCTTATCGACAATCAGAAATTCGGGGAAACTGTTCTCATAAGCCTCGTAGGCCACGGGGTCTTTAATGATTTCCGAATCAGCGGCGATCATGGCCGCCTGGGGACGGTTCACGCCATAGACCTGTTTCGAAATACCGAGGTCCACCAGGTCCTTCATGCCTTTCAGGCAGTCTTCAAAGGTGTCGAAGCCGAGCTGCACCCGTTCTTCAATGTTCCGCAGGGGATAAAGTCGCCGTAGCACCTTTGTTACCACACCATAGGTGCCCAGCGAGCCGTGAAAAACACCGGTCAGGTTCATCCCGTAGGCAACGCGGCACCAGGGATTGAGCTTTTCATGTCCACGCATTCCGGCCGACCCCGTCCACATGACCTCGCCATCGGGGAGCACAACCTCGCAGGCCACTTCTTCATTGATATCAATACCGCCCGTATTACCGCCGCCCAGGACGAAATTGCCGATCAGGCTGCCGCTATGAGGGCCACCCCCCAGCCCCAGCGGTTCCAGGCGCTTCTTTTGGGCCTCGAAAAACAGTTTAGACCAGGTTACCCCCGGTTCAATAGTTGCAGTATGCGTTTCTTCGTTTATTTCAAGGATCTTGTCCAGGCGCCGCACTACCAGCATCAATCCCCCTACCCTGGGCAAAGCCGTACTGCTGATGCTGACGCCATAGGCATAAGGATATACCGGCAGCTTGATCCTGTTGCAAAGCCGAAGGATTTCCTGAATCTCGGGAACCGTGCCCGGCGCCACCACTAAATCCGCTTTATAGGTTCTAAACGCCTGTGATACCTCATCACGGGCATAGGGCATCAGGTCTTCTTTGTCCATGGAAACATACGGTTCGCCTACAATTTTCACCAATTCTTTATAAGCTTCTCTAACTTTCTGTTCGTCCATCCCTTGCTCCCTTCCTTGCTAATAGACTCACCTTTTCATGAGTAGTTTAATCTATTCCCATTTCAAACATGTTTTTTTCCTGCTCCTTCAAAAACTGTTCTTCCTTCTGGAGCTCTTTCATCTCCTCCCATTCCTGGTCGGTCAGCGATCTCTCCTCCTGATCTTCGAAATTTTCTTTTTCGCATTGATCTTTAAAACTCTCGGCTACTCCGTCTAAATCAGCTTCTTCATCATACACGGCCATCTTCACACCTCCTTGTTTTATGAGCTATCCATCCGCACTCCTCTCCTTATTTATATTTTAAAGGTTCCTTCTCGAACTGAGTGGGTAAATATATCCCCTTCCGTCGAGGGAAGGGATGAAATGTGAGAAACAGGATGTGCGCGATAGTGGATAGGAAGCGAATGATGGGGAAAATAGGGGTAGCAGTGGTCTCATTTCGGTCATTTCTACGCCCCTGTAATGGTAGTCCGTAGCTATATAATGGCGAAAAGTTACGGCAATTATGCACGCCTGGAAAAGCTTGTCAATAATTATTCGCTGTTAATTTAAGATTGTCTGCCGTCAAGATTATCTTGCTAATTATTGATATAAAAAGTAGTCTCCCGTGGTAATTTTTTAGAAATATCAAGCGCGTTCCGCTTTTAGGAAAATATGGCTGATAAGGTAATAAATACTTGAAAGACAAAGAGTTACCCCTGACTGCAGTACAGCTCAGCTTTAAGGACAATGACGTTTTGCGCAGTATTTTGGGCGAACAGGACAATCATTTAAAACTTATTGCCAAACTGGCAGACGTGAAAATGGTGGTACGGGGAAACGTCGTCACCATTTCCGGCGCCGATGCGATTAAAATTCAACTAACCAAAAGGCTTATCCTTGAACTTTACCGACTCCTCGAAAAAGGCTATAATTTGTACCCCGAGGATATCAATTACGCATTTCGCATTCTTTCCGGAGACAGCACGCTAGATTTGGAAAAGATATTTCTGGATACCGTTTTTATTGCTTCCAAGAAGCGGATCATCACCCCGAAGAGCATCGCGCAAAAATCCTATATAGACGCCATAAGAAGACATGACCTGGTGTTCGGTATCGGTCCGGCGGGGACGGGCAAAACATATCTCGCGATGGCGATGGCTGTCGCCGCGCTTACGGACAAAAAGGTCCATCGCATTGTCCTGGCCCGCCCGGCCGTTGAAGCCGGTGAGAAACTTGGATTTTTACCGGGTGATCTGGCAGAAAAAGTAAATCCCTACTTGCGCCCTCTTTATGATGCCCTCTTTGATATGTTGGATTTTGAGCGCGCTACGACGCTTATCCAAAAGGGGGTTATCGAAGTTGCCCCCCTTGCCTTCATGCGGGGGCGCACTTTAAATGACTCTTTCGTCATCCTTGATGAGGCTCAAAATACCACTTCCGAACAAATGAAAATGTTCCTCACCCGCCTCGGCTACGGCTCAAAAGCGGTGATCACCGGTGACATTACCCAGATCGATCTGCCGACGGAAAAAAGATCCGGTCTGGTAGAAGCGCAATCTATCCTCAAGAAAACTGAAGGCATCAGTTTCATCGGCTTTTGCGAGATCGACGTCGTGAGACATCCCCTTGTGCAAGATGTAATCCGCGCCTACAGTGAATTGGAGCGAAGAAAACGTAAGAAGGCAATTAAACAATGATCAGCAGCATTTTTCTTAAATATAATCTTGCCAGACAGATAAAGAAGATTAAGAATCAGCAACAGGCTCTTGCCAAACTGGCTTCCCATGCACTCCTCCATAAATCATTAATCTTGTTAAGCACCAGCTTTTTCTTGGCGCTCCTGCTTATCCCCCGCACGGTTTTTCAGCTTCCCGATTACAACGTTGACGCTATTGCCACCTCCAACATCAAGGCCGACCGGGATTTCAGGGTAGAGGAAAAAGTAGCCTCTGCACAGAGGCAAATGGAGACCGTCAACAATATCCCCTCTGTTTATGATCATGACAGCCAGGTAATGAATAAGGTGCTTTTAAATCTGACGAACGCTTTTTCTTTAATGAGGGACATCATCTCCCAACAAAAAAGCACTCCCGGTGGCGATAAAACACTTTTGTCCGCCTCAAAAAAGGATTTCGAAAATATTCTCGGCGTTACTCTCTCCAGTGAGGAGTTTCAGTTCCTTTATCACCAAAGATTTTCCGATTCCCTTGCTTCAGTTATCGCCAGTCTTATTACCTCTACATATCGTAGCGGCATGATCACCAATGTGACCTTTCTACAGCAGGAAAAACACCGGGGGGTCGTTATCAGGGATATAAGGCAGCAGCAGGAAAAGGAATTCAGCAAGCTGACAGACATTCGTCATATCACCGATATAGAAGAACTCATGAAGAAGAATCTCGCTAACCGTGGCAGGGGTAAACCCAATATTGACCAGCACGTCCTTACCGTGGCAGTTAAATTAGTCCGTCCCAACCTCATATTTAATCAAAATATTACTGAATCGCGTAAGCAAGAGGCAAGCAAGGACATCAAACCGGTTTTTGTTAAGGTACAAAAAAATGAAATGCTCGTCCGCGAGGGCGAAAAGATCACTCCTGCGGTAATGGCTAAATTAGAGGCCTACTACCTGCTCAAAGGTGAAAGAAGATTATCCCGTTTCACCTTTTTTACCGGCCTCTTTTTTATCATCTCCCTGCTTGGTGTCCTTCTCTATTATCATGCCGACAAAGCAATAAAAAACAACCTTACGGATATTGCTTTCCTGAGTATGGCCGCCATCATCCAGATAATTTTGGTCCGTATGGGTATTTTTATTTCACAGGCAATCACGGAAGCCTTCCCCGCCATCCCCGCCGAAATCTTTATTTATTTTATACCATTTGGCATCTGCTCCATCCTGGTAAGCCTCTTGCTCAACAGAAACGTGGCTCTTCTCTTCTCAATCTTTCTATCCATTCTGGTCACTTTCCTCTTTGACAACAAGATTTCCCTGTTTGTCTATTCTTTTCTTGGCAGTATTGCCGCTTCTTACCGCATAGCCGGTTGCCGTGAACGGGCCGTCTTTTTCAAAACCGGTTTATTTTTGGGTATCATCAACGTTTGCACGATCCTCTTCCTTGGCCTTATTTATGAAAACATCTTCAATTTTAATACCTTCATCGCCCTCCTCATGGGCTTAAGCGGCGGCATTATAACGGGTCTCATCGTGGCCGGCTTGCTGCCTATTTTTGAATCAATATTTAAATACACAACAGATATCAAGCTGTTAGAGCTAGTAAACCTTAATAAACCTATCTTTCAGAAAATGATCATGGAGGCGCCCGGCACCTATCATCACAGTATTGTCGTCGCTTCCATGGTAGAAGCAGCCGCCGAAAGCATCGGCGCCAATCCCCTTCTAGCCAAGGTCAGCGCTTACTATCACGATATCGGTAAAATGAAAAAGCCCCAGTACTTTATCGAGAACCAACTTCCCGGTGAAAACCGGCATGATAAGCTTTCCCCCAAAATGAGCTCGCTGGTTATTATTTCTCATGTGAAGGAAGGCTACGAAATGGCTATCAAAGCCAGATTAGGCAGAGAAATTGCGGATATTATTAAACAGCACCATGGCACCGGCCTGGTAAATTATTTTTTTGACAAGGCTAAAAAGGATAAGGACCCCTCTATCCGCTCCCTGCCGGAATCGAATTTTCGCTATCCCGGCCCCAAGCCACAGACACGGGAAGCCGGCCTTGTGTTGCTGGGTGATATCCTGGAAGCATCTTCCCGCACCCTGACCAATCCCACGCCGGCAAGGATCATGACACTGGTCCGCGAACGCATCGAAAGCGTCTTTAGCGATGGCCAACTTGATGAATGCGAGCTCACCCTCCAAGACCTCAATAAAATGACGGAAAGTTTCACGATGATCTTGAATGGAATTTTTCACCATCGGATCAGTTATCCGGAATCTTATGCCACGGAAGTCAACGGGGATAGAAAGGAAGGCCAGCATGCAACTCTTGATCGAAAACCGGCAGAAAAAAGTAACGGTCGGTCTCCGGAGGCTGCGACAGGCGGTTCGTAAAATTCTGCTCGCATTGGACTGCAACGACAAGGAAATAAGCCTGGTCCTGGTTGATAATGAGCAAATCCAAGCCATTAACAAACAATATCTGAACCGGGATCAACCTACCAACGTTATTTCCTTCTCCCAGACAGAAGGAGAGTTCGGCAACATCCATCCCCACATCATGGGCGACGTCATAATTTCTGTGGAAAGGGCCTTAAGCGACAGCAACACGGGCGGCTTAAACTTCGATGATGAACTGGATTTCCTGGTCATGCACGGCGTGCTGCATCTTTTGGGATACAACCATGAAAATACGAGCAAGGCGGAAGAACAAAGGATGCAGGCTAAAACCGAGGAACTTTTCTTCACCCTCAAAGGCTACCGGATCGAATAAATACTCGCAATCAAGCCCCTGCACGCTTCCTTATGGTTTTTCTTGTGCGCCTGCGGGCAACAATTCTGCTTTCCCTCGCGGAGCATAGCCCCCGTTGCGAAGCGCTTCCGAGATGCTGTCCGGAGAAGTTTTTTCGTCATTAAAGGTCACATCAGTGATCTCATTAGCAGAAAAAGCATAAATGAATTTCTGCTTGACAAGAAAGGGCAATCCCGTATTAGGAGCAGGAACAAATTGTTTCCTGAGGGGCGGTGGAAAACCCTCGGCTTTGACCAAAAAGCTGATAGGCAGGGCAAATGCGAGCGTGGGCAAGTATCACAATGGAATTAGAGCCTTCTCCCAATAACTTCAGGAAACGACTAAAACCTGGCAATGGCGGCTTCACCTTAATTGAAGTTATTGCCGTATTGGTTATCATTGGCATTCTGGCAGCCGTTGCCGCCGTGAAGACAACTGCCACAAATTTCAATCTTGTCGCAGAGGCGAACAACCTCAAAGTACAGTTGCGTTTTGCACAATTAAAGGCCCTGCAAGATGATACGGCATCCTGGGGAATTACGATAAACACCAACTCCTACACACTCGTATGTAGCGACGGCAGCCGCCCCCTGCCCTCCCTCCCCTCAGAAAATTCTGCCACCCACTTGTTTCCAACCGTGGTGACTGTGACCAGTGGTACGGGCGCAATCCAGTTTGACAAATGGGGAAGCCCCGGCACTACCGACCAACCAATTACCTTGAGCGACGGCACCAACACTGTCAGTCTAACTATCCAAGCTCACACCGGGTTTATTACTTCATGAAATCTTTTGCCGGTAACAGAAAAACTGGCTTCACTCTCATCGAGGTTATTATTACCATTGTGGCGCTGGCTGTTGTGGCCGCGATGATGGCCAACTATTTCGGCACGTCGCTTACACAAAGTTCTATCCCCCTGACGCGACTTAATTCCGTAAATGCCTTAAATGGGGTTATAGAAAAAATTACTGCTCAGTACAGACAACTCCCCCATTGGTATCCGGGAAAAAATTATCCTGCTAATTCGGTAGTGCTTCCTACCACGCCAAATGCCAATGGCTTCCAATATACAGCGGCCAGCGGCGGCATAAGCGGCGCCAAGGAACCACCTTGGCCCGTTAATAATGGCGTAACGGTCAACGACGGGTCTATCACGTGGACGCAAAGCGGTGCGGCGCCAACCCTGACATCGCTCCAAACCAGTATCGGCGCGGAAGGGACAACCCCTAATAATTCTTTCGGTAATTATAAAGTTATCCAAAACAGGTTTATCAAATTTAATCCCGTCAGCAATATGGATATCAATATTGACAGCTCTCCTTCGGAGCCGGCTTATGGACGTTTCCTTAAAGTAATTATTGCTATTGCATCAACTGGTGAGACCAGGATGGCCTTATTCGTGATGCGCTGAGGGCTGGCCTCAATGGGCGGCTACCGGGGATAAGAGGCTTTATATTTCCCGGCTACCGGGTCAGTTTCTAAAACGGGGTGATCCAAGTGGTTGGTAGAATGTGCCTACTTAAATTAAACAACAGGGGATTTACGCTCATTGAGATGATTGTCTCTTTTGTGCTTATTAGCATCATGGCTGCAGTCGCCGGCTTTGGATTTGTTAAGATTGCCGAGAGCTATGTCTTTGCCAAGCAGAATGCGGAAACTACGCAGAAAGTACAGATGGCCATGAGTAGAATGAGCAAGGAATTAGGGGCATTAACGGCTATTTCCTCGGCAGATCCGCAAGTGGGCAATACGATCAGCTATACCCGGTTGCCCGGGCCGGTCACGAATACCATCACATTATCCGGTAATACGATAACAATCGCGATTAACGGCGGCAATGCGGCCGCCTTGATCGATCAGGTAACAGCTTTTAACCTGGCATATTCCAATGCCGCGGGTACCGCCACAACAAACGCCGCCGAGATACGACAAATTAATATCGCCCTCACCGTAACGGGTGCCAACAACCAGCAACTCGCCTTTACAAATCAGGTTCAGATTCTGGAGTCTTACTGGTAAGATGAAAAACGGGCGCTTCACAAATCAGCAAAAAAACGGATCGATTCTGATCTCCCTCCTTATTGCGCTTACCATGATGGCCATCCTGGGGGCTGGGATCTATACCCTGACAACCTCTTCTTCCTATAGCGAGCTTTTGGCAAACAATAATAATAACGCTTATGACCTGGCCCGGGCGGGCATTCGCTACGGCGTCGGCCTCCAGTCAGCGAATTTCGCGGCCACAACCTTTTACCTTTCCGACAGCAATCACACCTTCACCCTGGCCATTAACAACAGCGTCATTACTTCCACCGGCGTTGTCAACGCGGGCACTTTTTTTGAAGCAAGGAGGACGCTTGTTTACGATGCTTCATGGGCGCCACAACCATCATCTCTCCTTAGTTTCGCAAAGGATATGCCGAGCTTTGGCAGCCCTATCGTCCCCAATAACCAACAGGCGATCCAAACCGACCAGGCCACCAATACCGTCAACTTGGGCGGTGGCGTGCAAGATGCTTACGGCGCTCTCTGGTACCAGGGAAGCAGCATTGCCGGTTTCTGCAGCAATGGTCAGTGCAGTTTCGGCACGGGCATTAACGTTTTTTTTGAGTTTACCTTTGCTGAGGATTACTCTAACGACAGCACGGACTCTGCCGACGGCTTTACCTTTACGGTTATGAGCGCCGTCAATAACACGCGGGACCGTACCGGCGGCGCCGCGCCTGGCTATAGCGCAGGCGAACTGATGGGCTATGCAGGGCCGGGAGCTACGGCTGACAAACTTGGCGTCAAGCCGCCGAAGCTTGCCCTGGAATTCGACCCCTATCCCAACGGCAGCGGCGATATTTGCTCCTCAAGCAGCAGAAACGATGCTAAAGCTGGCGCAACCAGCTTCAAAAACCATGTGGCGCTCATGTTCTGGGGAGACAGGGCTCCCTCAGGCAGTAGCTGCACTTTTGGCGGCGTCCCATATCCCCGGGCCAGCTTTGATGACAACCGGCATGGTGCGGGAGGTTCAGGCGATGCTCCCCAAAATTCCCTGCGCCCTGCCTCCCCCGATCCCAGTTCCGGTTATTACGAATACGCAGGCGGTAGAGGTTATCAATGCAAAAACTCCAGCGACACTTGCAACTGGCTCGAGGACGGATACACCTACAGCGCCAGACTCGAGATTACCCGTCCGACTGCGCCCAGCGGCAGCGTCTATAACTATCAGGTCAAGGCATGGATTGTCCGCAGGGATTTAGCGGGGTTTACGGATATCCAGACAAGCCATTTCCAGGATGTCATGGTTCCCTATGGTGATTCAACCCCCCAAATCAATAAAACCGTTTCCCTTGCGGCTCAGGATCACGACGATTTCCGCAGGGTATTCCTTGGTTTTACAGAGGGTACGGGTGCCAGCACCCAGCAAGTGACGCTGGCCAATTTGAAGATGTTTTTCCCGCAGGGAACATGCAGCTATGCAATTTTTTCTGGGGACATCGCCAGTCCCACCAGCGCTAACTACACCGTGGCCGGTGGCTCCGGAACTATCAGCATCACCACCACAACTGTTTGTCCCTGGACGGCCTCGAGCCTTGTTCCGTGGATCACCATTACCGGCGGCAGCAGCGGCGCCGGCAACGGCGCCGTAACCTACAACGTCGCAGCCAATACGGGTTCGGCAAGGACCGGAACCATGACCATCGCCGGCCAGACCTTCACGGTTAATCAGGCGGCCGGTTGTCCGGCTTTGTCCATAACCACGGCATCCCTGGACGGTGGCAGAGAGAATGTTTCGTACCCATCCACAACAGTGACGGCCGGCGGCGGCGTAACTCCTTATTCCTGGAGTATGTCCGGCCTGCCTAATGGCTTGAGTATCAATGCTGCAACCGGTGTTATCAGCGGTACGCCTATATCCGTCGGATTATTTAACCCGGCCATCACCGTAACCGACGGCTGCCCGCAGACAGCCAACAGGACCTACAGCAATGTGCGCATTAAGTATGAGACCTACACAATAACGAACGGCACTGGGGACACCATTTATCCGCAGGATGCAGGTGGATCATGTAGAAACAATACCAGCATCAGTGCAGGCGGCACCTATTCCATCCCCTACAATGGCGCGGCAGTGAGGTTCTATCAGACCAGGGGTCGCGGCAATAGCTGTTCAGGAAGCAGCAGGTCTGTAAGCGGAGCCAATGCGGATGCCGCAGATACCGATTACAACGGTGGCGTCGGCATTAACAGTTCCTGGCAATTGATAGACAACTAATGAAAAATAACAGACAATTTTCCCAGCACCAGTACCTCGCCTGTTTAACCGTCTTTTGTTTTCTTCTCACAGGCTATTTTTTTCTCACCTGGCCGATTATTGCCTACGATACCGATCTCTGGTACCATCTATCGGGAGGCCGCTATCTCTTTGCTAACGGCCACATTGCCCAAAGCTCCTATTTCTCTTTTTTAACGCCCCCTAAAATGTGGCCCAATTATTACTGGTTGTTCCAGGCCATCGTCTATGCAGTTTTTTCCTTGGCAGACTATTACGGCCTCATCGTCCTTAGGTGCCTGCTTTTTCTCGCGACGCTATGGGTTATCTACCTGTTGCTCGTTGACAGGGATCAGGGAGACTCCCGGCTTGTCCTGGCGACGGCATTTTTTATTACCTTGGCCCTCGCTTTAACGACCCGTGCTTTACTCGTAAGACCTCATTTATTTTCCTATCTTTTTATCGTGCTGGTTCTTTATGTCCTGGAAAAGAAGCGGGCCTTCCTTTGGCTCCTGCCGCCTCTGGGCGTTCTTTGGAGCAACATCCATGGAATAGAATATCCCGTCATGATTCTTATCATGATCGCTTACCTTGCGGAAATGTTCTGGCAGGAATGGCGCTGCTATCCCCCCCAGGATGGCAACCCTAAATACGCCCGGTGGTTTTTAATTATAACCTGCTATACAATTTTATTTACCCCCTGGACCAACGGCCTGCTGCCCGTCCCCTTCGAATCTTCCTACGGGATGAGCCGTTTTCAATATTTCTATATTCAGGAACTGCAAAAACAACCCTGGGACAGAATCTTCACCTTTTCTGCCTTCCCGTTAGCGAATATCATGCGATCGCTTTTAAACGGCGCTCTCCTTGCCGCTTTTGCTTCCTTTTTGTTCTGCGTCTATAAGCGCAACATCCGGATTAGTCATCTCGTTCTTTTTGTGGGCGGCTTTTTTTTGCTCTTCCAGCATTTGAGGTTTGAATATGAGTTTCTCTTCCTCTCCCTGCCTTTGTTCCGGCACACCTTGCCTTTACTGGTACGACCGGCTGTCTGGAAAAAAACCCCATTTTATTTCGCCTTGTCCCTGCTGCTGATCATCCTGCCCCTGTTTATCTACGGCAGTTATTTCAAGAATCGGCCCGGCTATCCCTGCGCCTCCGCCAATTTGCCTACGGGCATTGTCGCTTTTCTGAATCATGTAAATGTCGGCGGCAGTGTTTTGAATGATCCTGATTCCGGCGGCTATCTGCACTGGTCCTTAAATAATAATTACCGGATAGCAATGGATCTCCAGATGTCCATCTTCGGCGACGAAGATTATGCCGCCGTTTCGCTGGCCCGGCGCGATGAGCACGCCTTCCACAAATTCATCAATAAATATCAGCCGTCATTTGTAACTGCCGGATACTCCGCTGGTTTGCCAAATTTCATTAAGCAGCAAAAGCAATACGTCCCGGTTTTTCTGGACGATTATGAAATTCTTTTCGTAAACCGCAAACTCCATCCGATGCTCGCAGAGCAATATCTCATCAAAGATAATGATCTTTTTAATGTCGCAGCTTTAAATATCGACGCCCTGGAAGAAGAAAAAAGACTGTCCCTGCTCAGGGAAGCGACAAAAATACTGGCGATCGATAAAGCCAATGCCATCGCTAACTGGCTTGTGGGCAATATTATGATCACGCGGGGGAATCACGGCGAAGCGCTAAGGAGAGCTGAGATGATTATCCATGCCCACGGGGAATCGTCGGCGGGATATTCCCTGAAGGCCAATGCCTTACGGGAAATGGGACATTATCCGGAAGCCGCCCGCTATTACCGGATGGCAATCGAGCGGGAATCGTCCCCAAATCGGAAAAGTTTGTATCGAAATCTTTTTGTCGTTTATAACAAACAGCAGAAATACGGAAAAGCTTACAACCTCTATAAGCAAGCGGTAAATCCCTTTTCCGCCGCCGCCGGTTATCGGGATATCTATGAGCTTGCCCTGGCCGCGTCAGCAGCCGGGAAACCCCACGACGCCCGCATGTTTCTTAACATCGCTCTTTTGAAAGTGCCCCCGGAAGATCGGGAGTATGACAAGAAAATAAGGACGGCGCTTCGGCTTTTAAGGTAAACTTCCCAAATTTAAAAATGGCGGCGTTCGGTACCAAAACGCCGCCATTTTTGTTGAGTGGTAAAATGTATTAACGAAAAACCTGTCGGCGTTACTTGCCTGGCGCCTACTGGGGCATGTTCCAGTTGCCCGTCCCGCTGTAGCCCGTATTACCGTCGCGGCTGAGGACAGAAATGGCTACGCCTGTGGCGTTTGCGGTCGCGGTATATGCCCAATTGTCCGGCGCCGTGCCCAGTATGCCACCGGTAGCAATAAGACCAGCGTTGCTCATGGCTTGCGCCGGGGTAACATTGCTTCCGCCATTTACCAGTAAGGCCTTCCCCCAACCGGCATTCAGCGTTCCTTTAATTTCCGCCACCTCTCCCAGGGTGGCGCTCTTTTTAGCCTGTGTCATCATATCGACATATTTAGGCACGGCTACGGCGGCTAAAATGCCCAAAATAACCAACACCGCAATAATTTCGATCAGGGTAAAGCCTTCCTCATTTCTCAAAACGCTCTTCTTCATTTTTTTCTCCTCCTCCGTTATTTCGCACTTATTAGAGTGCGGGATTTGCATGCTCGCAACCGTGTGGCCCCGGTACTGGCTTGCTCCTATAATCGCATTTAAATGTTTAATCAATGAATATTTACGTCCCCGTGGCCAGGTTTTAGTTGAAAGATGATGTGTAATATTAACGCTTAAAATAAAACACCCTGTTTACCTCTGGCCAATTATTTTGCCATTTTTGTCATATCCCACATGGGCAGGAAGATCGCCAAAGCAAAGAACCCCACTACCGCCGCCAGGCCAACCAGCAGGATTGGCCCGATTGCCTCGGAGAGACTCTTCACGGCAGAGGAAACTTCTTCGTCATAATGCTTGGTTAACTCCCTCATCATCTCATCCATATTGCCTGTTTCCTCTCCAATTGCCACCATATCCACCACCATGGGGGGAAAATGACGGGCGCTGCCGAGAGGCCCCGCGATACCTTTTCCCTCTGCCATCTGTCCCCGTACGGCGTCAAAATCTTTGGAAATGGCGGTATTGCCGATCGTAGCGGAAAGAATGCTCAACGCCGTCATGACCGGCACACCACTGGAATTCAAAATAGCAAAAATGCTGGCAAAACGCGACATGGCAGCCTTATTGAACAAGGGGCCAAAAAGGGGCATTTTCAAGAAGAGTCCGTCCTTGAATAATTTACCGGCTGGCGTCTTCAAGTAGGCGTGCGTGATGTAAAAACCTCCGAAAATCACGGCCAGGATAATGTACCAGTAATTTGCCAGCATCTGATAGAGAAGCACGGCAAGCCTGGTCGGCAGGGGAAGCCCGATGCCTGCCTTGGCAAAAACGGCGGCAAATTTCGGAATAACAAAAGTGAGCAACACAAAAAAAGCCGCCCCCAAAGCAATGATCACGATCTTGGGATATTGAAGGGCCGCCTTAATATCCGATCTGACCTTTTCTTCATGCTCGATAATGTAAACGAGGCGTGCCAGCACTTCAGGAAGTGAGCCAGACATTTCGCCTGCCCGCACCATGTTGCAATATAAAGAAGAAAAGATAGCGGGGTGTTTCTCGATGGCCCCGGAAAGCGTTGTTCCCTGCCGGATATCCACCGCCATCCCGGCAATAACCGATCTCAATGTCCTGTTTGCCGTTTGCATTTCCAGCACCTGCAGCAAGCGCAGGATGGGAACACCGGCATGGAGCATGGAACGGAATTGCTTTGTAAACATAATCAGTTCGGAAGGCTTAACAGAGCCCATTTTTTCCCTGAGCATCGCCCAATAATCAGATTGTGATCTGGTAAGCCGGACCCTGGTGGGAATTTGCCCCTTCGCAACCAGCAGATTCTCCGCCATGGCCACCGAATCCGCCTCGAGGGAACCGCTGGTGGTGGAACCGTTTTCGTTTATGGCCTGATAGGAATAAAGCGACATATACTCCCTTAATTATTGCATGGTATCAAACTATTACCGCCGAGGCAGCCTCTTCCAGGGTCGTTATCCCCTGGAGAACCTTCTGCGCCGCATCATCCTTCAACGTTCTCAGCTTGCCTGCTTCCACCAACTCGCGGGTTATCTCTTTGGCCGATTTTTTCTTCATAATCATCTCCTGAAGCTGTTCATCATTTGCCAAGACCTCAAAGATGCCCGTTCTCCCCTTGTAGCCTGTATTCATACATTGGTAACATCCCTTGCCCCGCTGAAAATCGGCATTTGGCGCCTTCTCTAACCCCCAGGCGGCAAGCGCATTTTTCGAAGGACGGTACGATTCTTTGCAGTAGGGGCAATTGGTTCTGAGAAGCCTCTGGGCAAAAGATACCAAAAAAACGGAAGAAACGAGAAAGGGCTCTATCCCCATATCGATGAGACGGGAGATGGCGCCGGCCGCCTCGTTGGTATGGATGGTACTGAGCACCCGGTGACCGGTTTGCGCTGCCTGCACCGATATGGCGGCGGTCTCCTGGTCTCTTATTTCACCAACCATCACCACTTCCGGATCCTGCCTGAGGATGGCACGGAGACCGCTCGCGAAAGTCATCCCGGCCTTGGGATTGAGCTGCACTTGCCGGATACTGTCAATGCGGTATTCCACGGGGTCCTCAAGGGTAATGATATTGATGTCCGGCCGGTTCAGCGCATCAAGAATGGCATAAAGACTTGTACTTTTGCCGCTTCCCGTGGGACCGGTGCTTAGGATCATGCCATAGGGTTGCCGGATAGCTGTGGATATTTTGTCAATATCATCCCGGATCATTCCCAGGCGGTCCAGGGTGTAAACTCCGGCGCTCATATCCAGTAAACGCATGACCAGATTTTCCCCGTAGATCGTCGGCAGGGAAGAAACGCGGACATTGATTTCCTTACGATCCAACTTCATGGAAAAACGGCCGTCTTGCGGGATCCGCGATACGGTAATGTCGATATTAGCCAGGATCTTGATGCGCGCCACAATGGGTAAAAACAGCGCCTTGGGGGGGGATGGCACATCATTAAGTTTACCGTCAATCCGGAAACGCACCCGCACGATGTTCTGCTGGGGGCTGATGTGGATATCGCTGGCATTCTCCCGCACGGCCTGGGCGAAAATGGAATTAACCAGCCTGATAACGGGCGCCTCCCCCGCCAGATCATTCAGGGAAGCAACCTGAATATCCTCGGCCTCCCGTTCCATCGCAATTTCCTGCTCGGATTGCGGTTCAACTTCCATACTTTCCAAGATATCCGTAATTTTAGAATGGACGCCGTAAATGCTGTCAATAAGTTGCTTGACTTCTCGTTCGGTACAAACTACCGGTTCGACTTCCAAGTTGGTCAGCACCTCAACGTAGTCCAAGGTGTTGATATCCAGGGGATCAGTCAAGGCCAGCGTCAACAATCGTCCCCTCTTCTTCAGCGGCGCCACTTGAAATCGCTGGGCAATGTCCACGGGAAATAAGCTGGCCAACTGCATCTCCAAAGGATACAAATCAGGGTGATATCTGTCGATCTTCAACTGTAGGCTCAGCATATTGACGATCTGATTTTCGTTGACGATACCGCTACGGATTAGAAATTGACCCAGCTTCAACCCGGCCTTCTTCTGCTCTACGAGGGCATTTTTAAGCTGTTCGTCGGTTAGGAGGCAGCTTTCGATCAGCATTTCACCCAAGCGTTTTTTTATCTGCATGAAATTTCTCCCTGCAAGCGGCATCCATGAGGCACTTCTGATCTCATTGCTCCTCTTCCATCTGTAGTTTTACAGGAATACAGCATCGTTCCATCCGCTTACGACACTTGCTGTCATCTCGTAAGATGATGGCAGAGTTTTTCTAAATGACTGCGCGGTTGCCTCATCATCAAACCCATCTTTCAGTAAAATGGCAAATGTCAGCCCTTCCTGGGACTTCCAGTATGAAAGCAGGAAAACACGCCCTGCATTGGCGGGAAGGGAAATGAACTGATAGGCGTCACTGAGACTTTTCAAGGAACTTATTTGTATCCAGTATTTGCCAGGCGGCAGAGGTTGAGAGACTTTAGCACGTACGGGCAAAGAGATAGACTCGCCCTGGTTAACAACCTCAAGATTCCTGAGATGGGGATTGGCTTTGGCAAACAATGCCAGCTGTGTAGCGGCGTCCCGGCCGTAAATTCTTTCCAGTATCGTTGAAACTTGTTCGTCGTTTTTCATGACCAACTGGCCCAGAAGCAGCGGTTTGTTTTCTAACTTGCTAATCCTGCCTGATCCTTTGTTGGCTGAAGCCCTTGGGGAAAAAAGCTCCGCAACCGGCAACCACGATTTAATTAATGCCCTGTTACCGGAAACACCAGATAAAGTGTTCCAGCCGTAGATAGTGACAGACAGCAACAAAATCAGCGCCATCGCCAGGATGACTGACCGGCGTGGCAGCCACTTACTCCTGTCCGCGAGTTTGACCCGGGCAGCGCAGGCACGGACCAGGAAATAACCGACCCGCAGCCTGTTTTGAATAATCATGGTAAGGAGAGCCTGGTGGCAAAGGGTGTTGATCTTGCGGGGATGACCTTCCGTTTCCCTTTGCAATGCCCAGAGCGCCGGCAAAGTAAAAAAAGCAGGAACAGAAGCGGCAGCGGCCGTGGCCATGCGGAACGCTATCATGTTTCTGGTATTCTTAAAATCCAGGGGAAGTACATAAATATAATGGTTGACACGGTCGGCAAAGTTTGCGTGCGCCCTTAATGCCGATTCAAATTCCCGCTGCGCAAAGATGACAATCTGGAGCAATTTATACTCGTTTGTTTCATAGTTGAGAAACTCACGGAGTATTTCCATGCAAAATACGGGAAGTTTTTGACCCTCATCAACGATCAAAACAACAATTTTCCCCTCGTCGATCCCCTGCTTAAAGAGATATTTTTTTATATTTTCTTTGATCTGCCATTCACTCTGGTCATCCGTGGCAACATCCACCCCCAGGAGCAGGGCCACCGTCGATAAAAACTCCAGGGGACTGCTGAAGGAAGGATCCATGATGAGGTGCGTTTCTATCTGGTCTCTATCCGCTTCCGACCGGGAAAACTTAAGAATAATTTGCCGACAAAGAGTTGTTTTCCCCAACCCCACGTCGCCTATGACAACGTTTAACCCCCGGCGCAAACGGATCGCCAGCTCAAGCTTCTGCAGACATGCCAGGTGTTGATCGGACTGGAAAAAGAAATCCGGCTCCGGTGAATTGGCAAAAGGTTCTCTTTCTAGATTAAGTATTTTGAAATATTCCATTTATTAATTTAACAACCCCCTCTTCTCCACCATGATCCGCAACCGATATGACACTTCCTTTCAAGGTACTGCCTGCAAATCCTTTTCCTGTGGTTGGGCAGCGGACACGACATGGGGCGGAAGAATCCTCGGGGTAATAAAGATGAGAACCTCTTCCATCTGATCGGCCTTCCCTTCATTTTTGAACAGCCATCCCAGCCCGGGCATACTCTTCAAACCAGGGACACCGGCTGTCTTGTAAGTATTTGTCTCTTTACTCAATCCGGAAATAACGATCGTTTCTCCATCCTGCACGATAAGCGATGTCTTCGTCTCTTTCTTTATGATAAAAGGATTTCCCTGAACGTTGCGAGTTGTATCAACCTGGTTCTTCTTAACCAGGATGTCCATTTTAAGGGTTTTGTTGTCAATCACATGGGGCTTAATTTCCAGCCTTAAAACGGCATCTTCGAATTTAACAGTATTGGTAATGGCTCCGCCGCTGGTCTCCTGGGAAAGATAGGGTACCCTTTCACCGTTTTCCGTATATGCCGTTTGGTTGTTCAAAGTAGTAATGGAAGGGCTGGAAAGAATATTGAGTTTACTGTCCTTTTGGAGGGCGCTCAGTTGCGCTTCCAGAATGTTGCCGCCAATGGTGCCAAAAATGAGCCCCAGCGAGGCGGAAGCAGTGCTATCCATGCCGGCCGCAGGAAAGTTTACCCCGAACCCCTGCCCTGCAATACCTGTAAGGCCTGAGGTTGGCGTATATCCTCCGGCATAAGGTCCGGCAGGATTTGTGGCCAGACCTGCCTGCCCGCCCGCCGTCACGAATAAACCTTGATTGCCAATTCTTTGTCCGTTAATCCCCCCCCACTGGATGCCAAGATTACGGGCAATCTCTTTAGAGGTCTCCACAATATTGGCTTTTATATTAATCTGGTGAATGGGAACGTCAATTTTTTCGATGATAGGTTGCATCCTGTTGATATCATCGCGGCTGGCTTGGATAATAAGGGAATTGGAACCCTGATCTACTTTGATGCTTCCCATCGTTGCTTTCCCATCCTTATCCTTGGTCAGGAAATCTTGTAGATTATCTCTCAATGCTTGAGGATCGGCATAGTCAACACTGATCACCATCGTGACCAGTGGTTCCACTCTCTTTGCTTCCATCGCTTGGGCATCGTGCTTTCCCTGGATCTCGGACAGCTTCAGTGAATGTTCCATGTCGTCAAGAGAGAGAACCCTGATGATTTCCCCATCCCAAACATAGGACAATCCCTGAGCGCGGAGGATACTGTTAAATGCTTGCTCCCAAGGCACATTTGTAAAATCTATATCCACCTCCCCTTTTATCTCGTTCCGGATCAGGATGTTCTTATTAGAAGCGCGCGCCAGAGCCCGGAGAACGGCCTTAATGTCCGCCTGCCGCATCTTCAGTGTTATGCGTTCCTGAGGAAGATCGATATTTTTCCCATCCTCCTTCCCGTCCTCTTCTTTTAGTTCCCCCTCCTTGCTTGTTAATTCCGGAAATACTGAAATGCGCCTGTTGGATACCGGTGAATGACCCTGTGATTCCTTGGCCAACGTATCCCACTTTTCAAAAAAAGGTTCCTTTTTGGCAACCCGTTCCGGTGCACAACCTCCAAACAATACCAGGAGAAACAAAATCAACAGGCTTTTGGTCCATGATTGGTCTTTAGCAAGCGCCATATTATCTATCCCATTCCCCTATTTTCCTGCATCCATAGACAATTATTCCGTCACGCAATATCTGTCGCATGATATTGTTAAATTATTCCTCTATTGGTATCTTGACCGTGGAACGACCGGCAACATCCTCTATTACGACCTTTGTCGGCGTAATGGATCTGAGAACATAGCCGGGCTTCTCCAATAACTCACCGGGCACATGTTCAACGCCGTTAATTATGGCTATCTGCTTCCCACCAAATTCCATGTATCCCGTATAACGAAAGACTGCTTTAAGAAGCGCTGCTCCTCCCTTGGGCGCCCCTGCCTGCTGGAGCATCTCACGGTAAACTTTGCTTGTGACGAACGGATCGTGCTGCCAGTCCAATTCTGCCCGCGCGATAATGTACGCATCACGGCTGGATTGGTTATCGTTGCCCACGGTTGCGGCAACAGCAACTGTAAGGGCCTGTAACTCCGCTGATTCTGCAACACTCTGGATTGCCGTTTCGTTTTGTGGTTTCGTAAATAACAGAGCCCCGCCACCGTACAGGAGGGCGATGGCCATGATGCCAACAATTATGCTTTCCCGTTTATCCAGCTTCCGCATGCCAACACCTTCGTTTCCTGTCCCTAAGCGTGCTCAACCCAAAATTTTACCCGCAGTTCCAGTCCCGCGGGATTTTGCTGAAAGTTTAGTTCTTCAATGTAATCCAAAAAGGGAAGACCTTCGAGAGCAATCAAAAAAAGGCGAAAAGAACGAAAAGCCCCTCTTACGACAAGGTCCAACACCAACGCCTTCGAATTACCTTCCAACGAACTTAAGCCAGGCACAATCGATACGACTTCCACATTAGTTCTCCGTGCAAGATCCTTCATCGTATCGGTAAGCTTCCCCACTTCTGCCGGATTTTGCCCGTTTTTTTGAGGGAATGGCAAGGCCCGGGCGCCTTGCCGCCGGGTCCTTTGCTTCAACGTCTGATGGGTGGTTATCAGCATCTTGCGCTCTTCAATCTGTGTTCCGGTTTCGGCAATTTTTCCATCCAGTTCCTTCAGGAACCGCTGGTTGGGCACGATCCCCAACATTAGAAAGAGAAGTATCCCCAATAAGCAGATCAGGAGGTAAACAATGCTTTGCCGTGGAATTCTAATGTTCACAAAAGGCTACCCACTTAAAGTCCTTCTAATTTCATGGTGAGGGAGAAACGAAGCATTGAGGCGCCCCTGAAGGTTTCCTCACTCGTTCTTAAAACCTTTATCTGCTTAAATAATGGTGAATTTTCTAACTTTATCAAATAAGCCGCCAAGTAGTTATGCAACGACTGTTTTTCTCCTGAAGCAAACCCTTCAATTTCTACCGTTTTACCTGTCTCATCGGGCGATTTCTCCGCGGCTCCAGATTTTAATGACGCTGCTTCAGCCGGTACAGCGGCTCGTTTCCCGAAATTGGCCTTAACGTTGCTGAATTGAAAGCCTTGCGGAGTAATCTGCGACAATTCCGAGATAATCGCCAGTCCCTGATACCTTTGGCTATAATTACTTGCGTAGGCCATATCTTCTTTCACCATGCTCCACATCTTCCTGATCTGTTCCCGATCAGTAGATATTACGGACGGTGGCAACTGGTCTTTTAGCTGGAGAAGAATCTGTTTTTTCTGTTGAAGTGTACGCAACTGATAAGCATAAAAGCCGCTGAAAAGCGATACGCAGAGCATGAAGGCAATAAATACGGCCATATTGATGCGCTTAACATAGCTCTCTTTTTCCTTGTCCTTAAAGGTAAACAAAAAATTAGGGGTATAAGCGTTATCGGAAATGGCAATCCCCCATGCCAGGGCTAAAGCCATTCGTTCAGAGTCGCAAGAGTAGGATAGTTTGTCGCTGGCAACAGGCAATGTTTGTTTTAGCAAAGGATCAAAAAATTCACATTCCACCCCTAGTTGCTCGCCCACGTATTGCCGGACCTGGGGATAGAAATTCATTGCCAGTGATACATAAATCTTCTTAGGTTTTTCATCGCCCATGGTAAGAGTGAAATATTCAAAGGTTCTTTCCACCTGCCTTACTAATCTCTCCAAAGCTGGTAAAGTCGTCTGCCAGATTTCCTCCCCTTCAAATCCACAGGCGGCATCATTTTTCTCAACCAACGGTGTATCGGGGCTCAAACTTAAAAGGATTCTTCTTGCCATATTGATGTCGATGCGCAGTTGCCGCCCTGCTTCGCCTCTTTCAGAAGCCGGTGCCTTGTTGTTCAGCCCTTCCATCAAACACTCCAGCATGCTGTTGATGCCGGCTTTGATTTCGCGCGTCATGACCAGGCTGCCTGCGGAAAAGATATCGATACGAGAAGAATTATTTCCTATGAATAAATGAGCAACCGGCGCTCCCTCACCCGTAGGGTTTTCGGTGCGGAAAATATTTTGCAGGGCAACAGGAGCAATGGACAAACCGGCCAACGGCCAACCGGCATTGGCAAATTTTTTCTTTGTTTCCTCGACTATGTTTTTGGGCGCTCGGTAGTAGATTATTGCCCATTTCGCTATACCCTGGTCAACCACCTCCCCCAATAATTGAAAATCAAAGACGGTTTCCCTTTCCTCGAAAGGAGATTCTTTTTTTACTGTCCAGTAAACCACGCTCTCAATTTGTTTTTTCGGTACCTTGGGAATTTTTATACGGCCTACTTCAATCTCGACAGAGGACATAATGGCCCAGAGCCGTGGCGCTTTTTGTCTATCACAAAAGGAATCGAGCTCCCCTTTTAAAAATTTATTAAATTCTGCCGAGCCCCTCACGAGTGAAGCAGGAATTTCCCGTTGCCGCTTGTTGACCAGAATATGTGAGCCTTCGAAACCCTTTGCTGTCTCGGCTAGCCAGAGGCAATCATGCCCTATGTATATGCCCACTGTCGGCACTTTGAACGGCGGAGTTTTGTGGTGTAATCTAAATTTGGCCTTTATCCTGGGTGAATGTGAAACGACAGGCGAAAAAGTTTCGTAATGTTCTCCGGAAGGGGGTGCAACATCACTCTTCCTCCGGATGAACTCCAGCAATTTCTCCGTTGATGTTATCTCATTTAAACGCGCCAAACCAGTCTCCTGTCAAAATTATGCCCAGCATACAGATGGAAAAACCAACGCACGTTCTAATCAGCCTGCTCTTGTCGCCTTTCCTGGCGATAGCTATCCAGACGCTTCCGTACCACGTCCATATATTCAGGGGGGAAATGTCGCAGTGTGCGCACACCGTACTGTATCTCCGGCGGTTGCGGTATAATCCCCTTCAATATGTACTGCCTCATGGTTTTAGTGGAAACACCCAGTTCCGCAGCGGCGTCCATCGTTGTGGAATATGTCTTGCCCCTCACTACTATCATAAGCACCTCAAAGTTCGTCTCGTTTGCCCCACCCCTATCATCCCGATGGAACGTCGCTATCATACCTTCCGTACCATGTCAACCATTATCATGCTGCTTGAATATTCCCTGAATTTGTGGCAAGTGACGCAAAGCGCCAATGCGAATTTGCGAAGCTATCCAGTTTTATTTACTTTCCCAGCTTAAAACACCATAGGAGGATTTACAGATGCCTATTTACGAATTCAAATGCAAAAAGTGCGGAAACATCTTTGAGACACTGTTCTACTCCATGCAGGAAAAACGCCAGGTGGCTTGTCCTGCATGCCAATCTAAAAAAACAGCCCGCCTGATGTCTATGTTTGGTGGAGGAACAGGTAAAAGCGCAGCAGGCGGCGGATCCGCCTGTTCGGCAACCTCCTGCTCCCCTGGCTGAGCTTGCTGAAGCAAGGCGGCAGGTTGCCGCCGGAAGCCAGTTTTTCATTGCCAAATGAAGCGAAGCGCTATATAGCACTCCCCGCAAACAAATATCTTTGATACAAAGTGGAGTTTTTACGATGAATATTCTGATTTTCGGCCCTAATGGCAGCGGCAAGGGCACACAGGGAGCGGTAATCCGCGAAAAATTCGCAATCCCCCATATCGAGGCAGGCGTTATCTTCAGAAACAACATTAACGGCGCTACGGAACTTGGCAATAAAGCCCGCATTTACATTGAACGGGGGGACTTAGTGCCCGATGAAATCACCGTCCCGATGGTACTCAAGCGGCTTCAGGAAGCCGATTGTCTCAATGGTTGGCTTTTGGACGGTTTTCCGCGTAATATTACCCAGGCGACAGCCCTCCAGAAAAGTCTTGCGGCATGGAGTATGATTCTTGATTATATTATCGAAATCACTTTAGATAGGGTGCAATCCAAAGAGCGCATCATGGGGCGCAGGTTATGCCCGCAAGATAACAACCACCCCAATAACATTTTTATCGACACCATCAAACCCATAACAAAGGATGGCAAGATATTCTGCCGGGTATGCGGCGCCGACAACCTCACTACCCGGGCTGATGATCAGGATGAGGCGGCCATTGATCAGCGCCACGACGTTTATTACGATATGCAAACGGGAACAATGGCGGCAGTCAACTATTTTCGCAACCGGGGCGGCAAACTAATTACCGTGGATGGACGTCCCTCCGTCGCTGAAGTTACCGGGACCATCCTTGAGCAGCTCGCTTAGGACCAGCCGGATAATGCTAAAACTCAAGCCTTCCTGAAATAATCGGAGGGCTTTCTTATTAGAGAGGGAATGGCAATTAGCAGCCAAATGTCAAATAACATACGTAACTTCAGCATTATAGCCCATATTGATCACGGCAAATCCACCTTGGCCGACCGTCTGATCCACTATACGGGGATTACGGATGCCCGCACCCAAAAAGATCAGATCCTCGACAACATGGACATTGAACGGGAACGCGGCATCACGATCAAGAGCCAGGCTATTTGCCTTCCCTACAAGGGCAAGGACGGTAAAACTTATGCTCTGAATCTCATTGACACGCCGGGGCATGTGGACTTTTCTTATGAAGTTTCCCGATCTCTTGCCTCCTGCGAGGGCGTGCTGCTCTTGATTGATGCGGCTCAAGGCGTGCAGGCACAGACCCTGGCCAATCTTTATCTCGCTATGGAGCACAACCTGGAAATAATCCCCGTCATAAATAAGATTGATCTCCCCTCGGCAGACGTGGAAAGGGTCATCGAACAAATCGACAGCGAACTGGGATTGGACCCGGACAATCACCTCAAATGCTCGGCCAAGGAAGGAACAGGCATTGCGGAGATACTGGAGGCAATTCTGGAACGCATTCCCCCTCCCCAGGGTAATGCTGAAGCACCCCTGGCCGCGCTTATCTTTGATGCCCATTACGATTCTTTTCGCGGCACCGTGATCCACTGCCGGATATTTGAGGGAACGGTAAAAAGTGGCGACACAATTCGCTTGATGTTCAACAAGGCCGTTTACCGGGTAGAAGAAGTCGGCCATTTCATGCTCACCCGGCAAAAGTCGGAACAACTCACTGCCGGCGAGGTGGGCTACATTATTGCCGGCGTCAAGACGGTTTCCGATGTCCACACCGGCGACACCATCACCCTGGACAATAGACCCTGCGCACAGCCGCTGCCCGGCTTCCGGGAGGTAAAGCCCGTCGTTTTCGCTTCCATTTATCCCATTGCTTCGGACGACTATCAGGATCTCGCCGATTCCCTGGAAAAATATACCCTGAATGACGCCTCCTTCATATATGAGAAAGACTCCTCCGCTGCCCTGGGCCAGGGTTTCCGCTGCGGCTTTCTAGGCTTGCTGCATCTGGAAATTGTGCAGGAACGGCTGGAAAGGGAATACGATCTTTCCATCATCCTCTCCGTGCCCAGCGTAAGATACCGCTTTACCTTAAAGAACGGCACTACCATGGAGGTTGACAATCCTACCTATTATCCCGATCCGACCTCCATTGCGGCATCCGAAGAGCCCTATATCCGCGCCGCGATGATGCTGCCGGAACGCTATCTCGGCGCAGTCATGAAGCTTTGCATGGATAAACGGGGCAGCAACTCCGTGCTCAACTACACCGGACCGGGTCGTGCGGAACTGACGTACGAAATGCCCCTGGCGGAAGTAATATATGATTTCTACGATCGCTTCAAATCCGTTACTCAGGGCTATGGTTCCTTTGATTACGACCTCATCGATTATCGCCCCAGCAACTTGGTATTGGTTGATATTTTGGTAAACGGCGAGAAGGTTGACGCGCTTTCACAGATAATCCATCGCGATCGCGCCCGGGCGCGCGCTTTGCAGGCCTGTGAAAGGCTTAAGGAAGAGATTCCGAAGCAAATGTTTAAGATCGCCATCCAGGGGACGATCGGCGGAGAAATTATTTCACGCACTACTATCTCCGCTTTTCGTAAGGATGTAACGGCCAAATGCTATGGCGGCGATATCAGCAGAAAACGTAAACTCCTGGAAAAGCAGAAAAAGGGCAAAAAGCGGATGAAGATGATCGGGTCGGTCGCCATCCCCCAAAGCGCGTTTTTGGCAGTTTTAAAATCCGACAATGACTGACGCGGCATCCGGCCTTTACATACACATCCCTTTCTGCCGGAGCAAGTGCCCCTATTGCAGCTTTTATTCCTCCCCGTCCACCAAGCTGATTCCGGCTTATCTTAAGGCCCTGGGGCAGGAAATGGACCTTTGCCGTCCGGGATTTTCAACTTTTGACACTGTCTATATTGGCGGCGGCACGCCGTCCCTGCTCAGCTTGGAAGAACTTGGCGCTATTATGGAAGGGGTGACAAAGAAATTTCGGATTTCTTCCGGGGCAGAAATTACCATGGAAGCAAACCCTGCTGACCTCGATCACCAGAGCCTTGCCGGATTAAAGCAGTTAGGATTCAATCGCCTCAATATCGGCGTCCAATCCTTCGATGATAAACTCCTGAAGTTTTTGGGGCGGCGTCATAACCGTCACGAAGCGATAGAGGCCATAGCGGCAGCCCAAGCGGCAGGTTTCGATAATCTGGGAATAGACCTTATTTATGGGGTGCCCGACCAGGAGCTTCCCGTCTGGCAGGAAACCCTGCGACTTGCCCTCTCCTTCCGGCCTGCCCATCTCTCCTGCTACCAGCTCACTCTGGAACGGTCAACACCCTTGCACCTCAGATTATTGCAAGACAACCTCACTCTTCCCGATGAGGAGCAGTGCGCCGACTTCTTTTTTCGCACGGCCGCCACGCTGCAAGAAGCCGGTTATCAACATTACGAAGTCTCGAACTTTGCCAGAGATGAGACAGCCTGCTCCCGGCATAACCAGAAATACTGGCAGCATGTGCCTTATCTCGGCCTGGGGCCGGCTGCCCACTCCTTCCAGGAGGATAAACGCTGGTGGAACAAAGCGGACTTAGCGCAATATTTACGAGACTGTGGCAAGGGAATTGCGCCCGTTGAGGCTGCCGAGTCGCTGACGCCGGATAATCTGCGCCTGGAGGCCCTCTTTTTAGGATTGCGTACCAGCCGGGGAATCGATCTTGCCTCTTTTAACAATCGTTACGGTTGTGACCTTTTGGCGGAAAAAGCAGGCGCGATAAAGCAGTTCATAGAAAGAGGGCTACTGGAAATCAACGGCGTCTTTCTTCAGCCCACGCTGAACGGCATGGCCGTAGCCGACACGCTGGCCTTGATGTAGGGGAATATTCATATTATATGCACAAATATAAACTTACCCTGGAGTATGACGGCACGGCTTACCGGGGTTGGCAGATACAAACGAATGCCCGCTCCATTCAGGGCGAACTTCTGCAGGCGGCGGAGCATTTGCTGGGCGGCAAGGTGGAAATTCAAGGCGCCGGCCGCACCGACGCCGGCGTCCACGCCCTGGGCCAGGTCGCCCATCTCGCCACCTCCGTGAAAATGCGGCCTGCGGCCATGCGGGAGGGCTTAAATGACCTGCTCCCCGCCAATATAAATATCCGTCAAGTCGAGTCGGTAACCAAGGATTTTCATGCCCGCCACCATGCCCAAAGCCGAAGCTACATTTATATCGTCTCCCGCCGACGGACGGCCTTCGGAAAAAAGTATGTCTGGTGGATTAAAGAAGAGCTGAATATTGGGCAGATGCAAGCCGTCATGGCCTTATTCCGCGGTTTTCATGACTTTGCCTCTTTTGCCGATAAACGGCGCGACAAGCAGGAATCAACCCTGGTGGATCTTCAACAGGCCGAGCTTTTTGAACATAATGAGCTCTTGATCTTCCGCTTTGTGGGCTCCCACTTCCTCTGGAGAATGGTTCGCCGTTTGGTGGGAATCACCGTGGAAGCAGGCAAAGGGAAGTTGCCGCCCGCGGCTGCCGGTCAAATGCTCTTGCGCGACTCCGATGTTCCGGCGCGTTTAACCGCGCCGGCCGCCGGACTCTTCCTGGAATATGTGCTGTATGAAACTCCCCAAGAAAGTCCACCTTTGAGGTTGCCCCTGCCGCCCTTCTTCTTGTAGAGTGGAAAACGACTTATAATTTACGTTACGAGGCATATGATACGGCGAGCAGCCATGAATGTTTGAGGCCAGCCCTCTATGGTTGGGCAAAGCGTATCACGTGCGGATCGGTCCTTACCATTTGCAATATTGCATCTGCAGCATAGCCTGCTTCAGCATAATTCCGGCCAACCTGATTGTTGTTATAGTCCATCCTGTGATCAGCTTCCGTGTTAAATTTTACGGCCCCGATTTCATGGGCGTCGGTCATTTGCTTGGCAAACTCCGGGCCGAATTCTTTGGTAAGCAGGAAGCTCCATAAAGCATGACGATATGCATCCTTCGGGACGGTGGCATCCTTCGCGTAAGCCACTTCCGATTGCATGCGGGCGTAGTTCGTGATCTTTAAAATCGACGACGCCAGAAGGGGATGGAGAGAAGTCAGCCTGATTTCCTGCTCGGTGAGCTCTACTTTCAAGATTGCCGCAATCTTTCGCAAATCGTCGGGTGATATGACGAGAAAATAGTAACCGCCTCCCTCCTTGGTCAGGATGTCAGCCCCCACAACGGCTCCACCGATCTTAAATGTGCCCTTGGCTCGAAAATTGAAGGGAACCTGGGACTTGCCTTCCTGTAGGAACTGCAACGCTTTTTTTGATATTTCCCCGATCGAGGCGGCCGAATTTCCTTTATCCGTAAGATTCAGGGGCAACTTCACCGTTAGTTGCCCCTGATCAAAGCCCTCCATTTGCGCGTCGGAACTTTCGGGGGAATTTGGGCGGGGCTGTACTCTGATACCAATATCAGACGCAGTGATTGCGGCAACGCCTTGGAGGATTCCAGCTAGATCCAGGTTTATTTCCCCCATAGACAAAACCAGCAGCTTCCCAGGGGCAATCGAGATGTACTTCGGCGCATCAATAACCATGACAAAATCTTTCCAACTTACCGTGCTAAGACCGCTTAAGCCAACTTTTTCAAATCTGGCAAACTCCACGTTGACTCCCCGTGCTGTTCCTTCTGCCGCCAGATATTCAAGCGCCTTACGGGAGGCTCTCTCCAGGACAAAGTTGGCAACCATGATTAAACAGACAATCAAAAGAGCGAAGACCGGGACTAGGATAAGAAAGAATTTCTTCATGATTTTCTCCCAGTTTATCGTAAGCGGTCAAGCGACTGACTATCTTTATCTGGCAAATTTTGAAAAGCAGATCCGCCACCAGTTTTCTTCCCTCTCCCCACCAACACCTCCTTTGCCTCACCCATTTTCAGCACGTTTATGAATTTTCTGGAATATCTGGTGCACCCGCTGGTAAACAGGGCTGATGGCAATAGCTTTTTGGGCAAATTCCTCCGCTTCCGAATATCGGCCAAGCCCCAGATATGTTTCCGCTAATCCGCAATAGAGGTCCGGATAGAGCAAATTAAATCGTTCCAGAGCATATCCATGTTCAAGCGCTTCTTGAAATCTGCCCTGCTCTTTTAACAGGTTGAACAGATTAAGTCTGGCCTTAACATAATTCGGATTCAATCGGATAGATTCCGTAAAGCACCGCTCGGCATCCTGGTTCTGTTCGAGCTTGCTATAAAGAATTCCCAGCATGTAGTGAATATCCGAGTATTCAGGAAAGCTGGCCCTGTAATCCTGAAACAGCAGCAGCAAGCTTTCCAGGTTATCCCGGAGGAAAGTCCCTTTTTCAATAATGGCCATGATGTCACTCAAGTTCGGACTAATATTCAGGTGGGTTGCAAACCCCTTGACGAGTTTATCAATCTGATCACTGTTGCCTACATAAGAGATAAACAGCGGAACCAGATCGGAAGATTCAGCTCCATGCGTAGCAAGGATATTTCGCCCGGCTTCGACCAGGGCAAGCAAATCATGGTCTGATGGGTCTAACCGGTTGGCACGTTCCAGCATATTCAAGGCGAGGCTGTATTGCTGCTGCTGACAGTAGAGAACTCCCAATTTCAAAAGCGCATCCTTATAGGCAGGATTAATCTTCACGGCCTTTTCCAGATCATGGACAGCCGTCTTAATTTGCTTATTGCTGGCATGGATGATCCCTAGACAGTAATAGACATCAGCAAATAAGGGGCGTTTTTCAAGGATAAAGGACAAGTTTTTTTCCGCTTCCTCATACCGACCGGCAAATCCCTGGCTGATTCCCAACTTGATGCGCGCTTCTGTGTACTCGGGATTGGAATCAACGGCTTGCTGAAAGCTGCTGATGGCTTGCTCAATCCTGCCCTGCCCCAGATGAATGACTCCCAGGCGGTAGTAGGAGTCGGCGTAGGTGGGATGTGTTGCCATCAGTTTGATTTGGGCAGAGGCCACCGAATCCCAGGAAAAGAGTCCCGGCAAAACCGTCAGCAACGATACTGTAGAGGCCTTTTCTATCAGGCGCACTGTACGCTTGATTCCATAGGGTTGAATGCTCTGCCAGTCGTTAACGCCGGTATTGGTTGTAAATCCCAGCAGATACCCGGAAATTGAGGCAATCACAGACGTTTCTGCGGTTATGTAATGGGGTTCACCGACTGGATAGGATATGCTCAGAACCGGCTGACCTATATTCTCCTCGATAATGAGTTTGGATAATATCATCTCCTCTTTTTGAGCCGCGGGGGTAAGCGTGGATAAGACCCTATGGGTATGGGTATGGGAACCGATGACGATATCATTTTGCGTCATTTCCCGAATCTCATTCCAGGTGAGGAGCTCCTTATCCTGAAGCTCCGGGGCTGGAAGCGCCACTTCGCAGGCTTCAGAAAGCTCGGACAGCAGGTACTTAGTATGCTCATACTTCTCCTGTTTCATCAGCAACTGAAAAAAGGCGATGGCCTCCTTTCGCTGCTTACTCATCGAAAACTGCCGATCGTTAAGACTGATGGAGGGTTTGGTGCAACGTTTGACGAGATAAGCGATCACATCCCACCAGGGAATCTGCCGGTCATGGACCATCTGGGTTGCTACAAAAAGGATGGCCGGAACCTCATAATATTTCAATATCGGATAGGCGAGAGTGTAGTTGTCCGAATATCCATCATCAAACGTGACCATTACGCAGGGGGCGTTAGTTTTTGGAGGCGTAAATCTCCCATTTTGGTATTGGTCAAGGAGATCTTTTTCCCCCAGGATCAAGGTATTGTGCTTTAGCCATTTAATTTGCCTGGCAAATTCATCTGCAACCACACTGTAAACCCCATCATCAAAAGCTGTAGCGAATTGAGGAGCATCCGGTCGGAGGCGATGATAATTCAATATGAGCAGCTTGTTTTGTATCGGCAACCGTTTGAACAGATTGACCAGGTTGGAATTGAACAGAATATCTGCCAAAAGTGCCTTTTTACCTTTCATGGTGAATTACTCTTCCTTTCCAAAAGTTTTTGAAGTGAATCTCCTTGAAAATATCAGTAATTTCATCTATTGTCACCTCACGTTAATGTACAGGATATGTAAAAATGAAACAACATCAAAGGGCACCTGATCAAATCAGAGAACATTATGAAATAGAGAGACAACTGGCACACAGATTGCGCAACTCAACCGGTGAGGAAAGAAAAACCTTATATACTTCTTTGTATGATGAACTTTTCAGAAACGTGCCCCATCATCCGCAATTAACAATAAAATCATCTCCAGAAGAGTCTGCCAGGAAAGTCGCGTATGAGCTTAAACACCTCCAGCCATTCTTGAAGAGCGATACCACTTTTTTAGAGATTGGGCCAGGAGATTGTGCTTTATCATTCGAAGTGGCCAGAATCGTGAAGACGGTTTATGCGATTGATGTGTCGGAAGAAATAACCAAGAACTTATCGCACCCGCCAAACTTCAAGTTGATTCTATCTGATGGGGCCAATATATCGGTGTCGGCAGGCAGTGTGGATGTTGCATATAGCAATCAACTTATGGAACATCTGCATCCTGATGACGCACTGAAGCAACTCCATAACATTTACGGCGCATTGGCCCCCGGTGGAATCTACATGTGTGTTACCCCCAATCGCCTAAATGGCCCGCATGACGTATCAAAGTACTTTGATACGGTTGCGAGGGGGTTTCATCTCAAAGAATATACAATCACAGAACTATGCCATTTGTTTCAAACAACTGGTTTCTCAAAAGTGAGGGTCTTTGTTTCACTTAAAAATATTCGCGTTTTTCTTCCTGTGCTGCCGTTTAATATCTGCGAGAGAATGTTAAGTGCATTACCCTACTCGTTAAGAAAATCATTAGCATCCAGTCGGCCGGTAGCCAAGTTACTAGGGATTAGATTGGTTGGCACAAAATGAATGGTTATACCTACCTTATCCGCCAGCGATGGTCTTAGCTTAATTGCGTTCTTTTTCGCGACGCCGATAGAAGAGATAAACGTTAGGCTCAGCGCCTACGAGTACCAGCGCTCTGGTAAAGACAGCCAACATGGTGGGGTGGCACCGAAAAAAAGAAAATAAACGTTTTCCGCTGATATGATAACTTTCCTGCACGGTTTGCTTCATGAACTCTCCAAAGGCATTGTCAACTTCAACACCGCAACGTGTCAATTCTCGAACCACGGCCCTGCGATGAATGTAAACGGTTGCAGCAAGCTCAGCACGAATAGAATCAAGCGTCCTTCCTGTTCTGCGAACGTGGTGGAAGAATTGCGCCACTTTTAGAGCAATACTTTTGGGAAGCCAGGTGACCAGCGGCGAATCGAGATGCCCAAAGTCGTAAGGAAATCCGGCATTGGGGTTGTAACAAAGAAGTCCTTGTTTTCCTACACGAACCATCTCATGAACAGCGCCCTTCCAATCCTCTATGTGCTCAAGAGTGGCCGAGGAGAAGACAAAGTCCATGCAGCCGTCGGCGAGCGGTATCCTGGTGGCGTCAGCACGAATGACATCCGTATCCGGGTCGAGAAGCCACGCCATTTCCACCCAATCGGGATCGATGTCCAAAAGAACAGCTATTTCTGGTTTGAAATATTTGTCAAAGTTGGTTAATGCTCCCCCCTGGCCACCTCCAACATCAAGTATCCGTGATGGGGTATTGCCCATATATGCCTGAGCCGTGCGGATGAATTTCCCTTTCTCCCTATTATGGCGGAGCCGATAGTCTATATCGCGTTCCAGACGCTCGCGCAATTTGTCAGGTAAAATGGAAGGATTCATTTTAGCTCGAATTCTTTTTTCCAGATGCTGTTGAAGCTCTGCGGCGTCGAGCCGTTCTTCCTCCACAAGGTGCGGTTTTATATCTCCTCGCAAATTCACCGCCTCCAACGTCTGGCGCTCATCTAACGTAAGTGCGTGATAGGGTAAAAGACGGGGCACCCAATTCAATACGGGAAAAGACTGCCTGCAACCTTCACATTGGATGATGCCGTCTCTCAGACGGTCATTGCGAGTAACAGCTTTTACAACGGTCACCTGCAGACGATCTCTACAAATGGGACATAGTAAAACAGACAACGTTTCAGGTTTCATGACGGATTATCTGCCCATGTTCGTATCATCACTCACCTCCCAAAATCTCATTGACATGCATGACCGCTTTCCGTATATCTTCGACCTCACTAAATATCAATCTCTTAACAAATACTTTGCGCTGAATGACTGATAATAAGGGATTAGTCAAAAGGATAACTGATTATGGCTGATGTATTATTGATAATGCCGCGCTTCAAGGGAACAAACGGAGATAAAATTACAGAAAGCTTTGGTCCCCCTTTATCTTTTTTGTGGCTTGGGGCGGTGCTGGAGCAAAAAGGATATTCGATTAAGATAGTGGATGCCAATCTGTATGTAGGCGCAACGGATATTATAGCTTCTGAGCTTGATAAAAAACCTGTATTTACAGGCTTTTACAGTCACGTAGGGGAGCCTGTACGATCCTTAATCGAGTTGAGTTCCTTTGTCAAAAAATATTCGCCGGAAATGCCTGTTATACATGGTGGGGTACTCCCATCGATGAATCCCGAACTTACGCTAAAGGAACCTTATGTGGATATTGTCGTCATTGGGGAGGGAGAAGCGACGGTTTTAGAAGTTACCGATGCCTTGAAGGACAAAAAACCTTATGATGACATCAAAGGGATAGGTTTTAAGAAAGAGGGAAAAATAATCATTAATCCTGATCGCCCATTGCTTGATATGGATACACTCCCCTTACCCGCATGGCACCTGATTAAATCGGATATTGACAAGTATTTATTAACATCCGGTCACAAAAAGGATGGCGCCGCTCTCCCGGGACTCCATATCGTGTCATCAAAGGGATGCCCGGCAAGCTGCACTTTCTGCTTTTCCCGGCAGTATCAGAAGAAGTATCGATATAAAAGTGCTGAACGGACACTTGATGAAATCGAGTACTTAATAAAAAATTTTAATGTGAGCAACTTCTACTACCATGATGAGGATTTTATGGTAAACAAAAAAAGAGTGCTCAATTTTTTTGAGGGAATAAGAAACAGGAAACTTAATATAAGATTTTCATGCCAGGCAAGGATCGACACTGCAGATGAACAACTGATAAAAGAAGCATCGGAAGCAGGGCTTGCAATGATAAACTTTGGCGTGGAGTTTTGTAAAGAAGATATCTTGAAATCCTATAAGAAAGGGATAAACATTGAACGGGTCTTCAACATGGCTGAAATTTGCAGAAAATATGATGTCATCAGCCATTTTAATTTTATCTGCGGCTATCCCTCTGAAACTTACGGCGACATGATGACGACTGTTAAGGTAAGTGAAAGGCTGAAAGAGATTAACCCCCTTTCCCAATTTTTACTCTATATATACACGCCTAACTATGGAACGGAAGAGTATAGGGAACTGGAAGAAAAATATCATTTTTACCCCCAAAAACTCTCTGACTGTGAATGGCTGCATTGGGCAACCTTGAAGAACAAAAAGTGGATCAAGAACCTGACTCTCTATGAAAACTTTTTTGAGCTGTATAATCTATACTTTAGATACAGCGACCCGCTTTTCCTTTCTGATAAAGCTCGCGCTTTGCATAGGTCGAAGTTAGTGAGGAAATGGGCACATTTGAGGCTAAAAGGTCCTTTTCTCGGGTTTGCTCCTGAAATTAGACTTTATAAATTTTATAAATTACTGAGTCTTTTGTTTAAAAAGTCTGCGTCTCATGAAGCGCCAAGGCCGGATAGTTAACGCTCAGCAACAGTGGAGGTTCTTCACTCAAATCTAAGTAACGAATTCATGATCTTGAACTTCCTGATTTTGCGTATAAATTCGACAAAACAACTAATCGTTTTATTTTCACACCCCAAGTATAATATGTAATCCTTCCATGGTGGCCTTGCATTCAGTTCACGAAGCTCCAATATCTCCCTTTTTGCGACATCTGTATTTTGGGCATGAACCGCATAATTTAACACATTGGTACTGCAAGCGTATCTTGTTTCTCGAGCTATCTTCATGGGACATTCATATTTCAACAAATAATGATATCGAATCTCTTTTGCTGACAATTGAAACCTCAACGCTTTATTTGGATCCTGGCTGGTGCTAGCTGATTCCAACAAAACATTATATGTTCCAAGCGCTTCAGTGAGATACTTGACTTTCGCCAGACGGGATATTTCCAGCCAGCGTTGTAGGTCCCCCATCAAATAATGTTCGTCATTACATTCAGAATTCTTTTGCAAAACTTCAAATAATATATCTTTTCTGACACATACAGTGAGTGTCGCCACCGGACGTTTTCCCGTAAGAATATCAAAATACGCATTACCATCATCTAAATCAGGGCGAATTTTGTAAACGGATTTTCCCAGTTTTGAATTTTTCACATAAAAGAAGTTGGCGTTACTATGAACCATGCCATAATCAGGATGACTTTCTAAAAAATCCACTTGCATTTGCAGCTTCAGAGGATGATGCCAGAAATCGTCCCCCTCGCAATAAGCAATATACTTTCCAGAACATGCCTTTTCCGTGCGTAAACAATTTTGGAACATACCTACATTATTATTAGACGTAATAACTCTTACAACTTCTGGATACTTTTCCTTATAAGCAAGCACAATCTGACGCGTCTTGTCAGTTGAGCAATCCTCACCGATAACCAACTCAAAAGGGAAATCCGTTTTTTGATTTATCACTCCTTCCATCGCCTGAACAATATAAGGTTCGTGATTATAGGCCAGAATTAAAACGCTGACCAAAGGAAGCAATGGCATTTAAAGTCTCCTCACTATTGTTGTTTCTTATTTCAGTCCTAATGCCCACCGCTTTCTAAAAGACGCGACGTGTTACGGGCAATCTTGACTTGATCATTCCCAATATCTCTAAAAACGCAGGTATGCGAATGAGAAAACAAAGCCCGATATACAAAAGAGCACCAAGGATTATTTGCATAATGAGCAAAATATAATCGTTTGATAGTTGAAAATGCTTGAGTCCGTAAGCGGCTCCGCCCGTTATGCACGAGATGATGAGGAGCGGCATTACATCTTTCATTTGCTGCGTAATGGAATAGTCCAGCAGTTTGGACGTATAATAACTGTTCAGGTAATAGGCGATGAAGGAAGTAACAATCTGACCGATGATCATTGTAGAGATACCCCATCGGTAGGTAATGGCAATAGCCACCACGATGAGAATTTTCTTCGATACTTCGAGCTTCAAATAGAGGTCGGAACGACCCTGTGCGCTCAGAACATTCAAATTGATGGCATGGAGCGGGTACAAGATGTCAGCGGCACAAAGAAGCTGTAAATAGGGAACACAGGGAAGCCATTTGTCGGTTAATAGCACACGGACGAGCGGCTCGGCCACAACAGCCAAACCGATCATTATTGGAAAATTGACCATCGCCATAAATGAAAGCGCCTTACGGACACCAACTTTTAAGCGCTTTTTATCTTCCTGTCTTGATGAGAAAACAGGGTATGTGACGCGGCTCACGCTCCCGGCGATGTTATGGGTCGGCAACTGCTGAATGCCTTTTGCCCTTGCATAGAAACCCAGATCTGCGGAGGAAAAAAACTTCCCGATGATAACGAGGTAGATATTCTGAAAGACTGTTTCCAGCAACCCCGAAAAAAGAAGATTTGACCCAAAAACAAATAACGTCCGCAGGGACCTAAAGCTGAATGCCCAAGAGGGACGCCAACTCACAAAAAGCCACAAAAGACATGTCCTGAAAAAATTCTGGCTCAGGGATTGAGCTACCAGGCTCCACACGCCGAAGCCATGATATGCCATGAAGATACCAAGCGCACCGGAAAAGAACATCGCAAGCAAACTTACCTTGAGTTGCGTCTTGAAATCGATGTGCTTCGTCAGTAAAGAGGTATGTATGAGACCGAAGGCATTAATGACAAGATTCAGGGAAAGCGCCCTTGTAAGGGGGGCGAGGATGGGGGTATCGTAGAACGATGCAATCCCCGGAGCTACGAGGCATAACAGTCCGGCGGCGATAACTCCGACCAGAATATTGAAATAAAAGATGGAGCACTCATCAACATGACCGGCATCCTGTTTCTGTATAAGAGCGGATCCAAAGCCGCTGTCGATGAGTGATTGGGCAACAGCCATGAAGATTGCCAGCATCGCAATCATTCCGAATTCCGCAGGTGCAAGCAGGCGAGCCAGGATGACGGTAACAACAAACTGCATCAAGTCCTGACCGCTGCGCTCTAAGAAACTCCATAAGAGAGCGATTATAGTTTTATTTCCGGGCCGGTTAAGCGGTGGAAGTTTTGGATTTTCCAAGATTAGGTTTGGGTTCCTTTTTCTAAACGGCTTTTCAGGGACGTTGGAGCTGTTCAAACGGGGAAACCCACGGTAGATTTATATGAGATGCCACGACAATACTGATATTAACAATCAGGAAGATGACAAAACCCCATCGGATGGTGATCCTCTTGTCGTGGTATTCTCTTAGCAGGAAGCCGTATCCGGCCGCAAAAAAAAGGGCCACAACAAGAAATGAATCACCAAACATATATCCTCTTAGGCGCGCAGCACCAATTGTCTGAATAAAATTTGATCCTATCATAAGAACGGCAAATAACCTGAGATTCCTCTGGAAATCATCGATTGGTTTGACGCAAAAGCCAAGGACTGCCGTCCCGAGCAGAACCAGGCCATAATATGAAGCGAATAGATCAGCGCTCGACGCTGCGATCTCAGTGAATTTCTTTACAGTACTAAAGAGGCCATTACTTTGCACTGAATCTAACCACCACACTCCTGCCCGATGGATTTGCACTTCGTGATTGTACCATTGAACTTGCGTCAATTGAAGACTCAGTCGGTAGAAAAGCAAGGGGAGATGAAATGTCGTTGCCCAAATCAAGGCAAGCATCCACCGGCGAGTCAATAATACAAATGCCAATACCGCAAGGAAAGGAGCATATTGCTGTTTGACGAGCGCCGTGAAACCGCATAAAACAGAATACAAGATGTAAGATACAACCTTGTCTCGTCTTGACCATTCCTCAATTGACATGGCTCTCAGCAAAAATAGCATTAATATTGCTGGCGTTGCAATCTGGAAGAGGTATGTGTGAGATGTTGCCATGCCTGTGAGTGTGGCAAAAAGAAGCCATACCGAGATAATAAATAGCCCCTCTGGTTCAACCTGCGCCCTGGCGCCGAAACGAAACAAGACGAAGAGAATAAAGAAGAGCAGAAGAAAATTCATCAGATGATGCCCTATGTAAGAAATGGCCTTTTTCGTCTTCAGAGATAATGGAACAACGAGTTCAAGCAGCTTGGAAGGAACACTGAGCAATGCATTCTTGAGAGGTCTGGCGATCCGAAATTTCTCTCGGAGCATCTCCTCCGGAAAATCAATCGCCGAGCACAACTCCACTCCTGAATCACAGTCGTATTCCCATCCATAGGGAATTGCAAATGATACGCTCGGCCTCCCTGTTGATGGATTAAGCCAGCACAGACCGTGGGCAGCGATAAAGAAAACCAGGAATAGTGCAATCAGGGACCACATAAAATATCGCTCGTAAGCCCCGTTACTGCTGCCTGATTTCCTCAAGCCAAGCATATTAGCCCCTCTTCCACAGACAGAAGATATCTGGTTTACGCGACTCAGCCACACATTTCTTCATGTCCTGTGTGCTACCCGTGAACCTGTAAGTTGTTTCTCCAATTCAAGTAAATCGCGCTTACGCTCACCGATCCGCTTTGCTGGTATGCCAGCATAGCAACCGTATGATTTACAGTCATTTTTAACCAAGCTTAAGGCGCCCACAGCGACACCTTCTTCTAATCTTACACCAGGCAAAACAATTGAGCCGGCACCGATGATCACATGGCGGCCAATCAAGACATCGGCGTGGTACACATTTGTGAACTCGGATGGTACAGTAGGGTTAGTCATCGCTACCCCACTATAATCATCGTTACTACTATAAATGGCAACCCGAGAGGAAATATTGCAAAAATCAGCAAGAGAGATGTTCCCCGCCCCCATTAGAGACGAGAAAACTGCGATATGGACATAGTTGCCAATGTCGATTCCCCCTATTCCAGCAGACAAGGCACAAAAATCATCGACTCTGACGTTGTCACCAAGGCGAATATCCTTGCAGTTGTAATATGAAGCTTTATCCGAAAGTTTCGCATTATTCCCCCAACAGGCAAAGCCCATTTCTCTCATTCGTTCATCTGTCAACCAAGCCACATCATCCCCCAGCAACAAGCGTAATTATATCGTCTTGATCGGCTGTTTCTAAAGCCGGAAATATGGGCAAACAGATTACCTGATCTGCAACCTGCCTTGCCACCGGTAAATTAGATTGCGCCGCCGAGGGCAAGCCTCGATACATCGGAAAATCACTAATCAATGGGTAAAAATAGCGCCGGGCATAGATATTGTGTTGACGAAGTTTTTCATAAAGTTCATCGCGCAATAGTGGATATTTTTTTTCAATCAATATAGGAAAATAGGCATAGTTGTAAATCGTGTCGGCAGGTAATGGTGGGCAGAATATACCCCGGACCTGTGAAAGTTGGTCATGGTATCGCGCATATATCTCGCGCCTTCTGGCAATCGCCTTATCAATGTATTTAAGCTGTAGCAGCCCAAAGGCAGCCTGCACCTCATTCATCTTGCCATTTATGCCAGGAGAAACTACGGTTACTTCATCGGCAAAGCCGAAATTCTTCAGGTCATCGATTCGCTTCTTCATCTTAGCGTTGGGACAAACTATGGCGCCCCCCTCAAAGGTATTGAATACTTTTGTCGCATGGAAGCTTAATGTTGACAGCTCTCCGTGCTTCAAAAGGCTTTCCCCTTGATAAGTTACCCCAAATGCATGGGCGGCATCATATATAACCTTCAGACCGTACAAATCTGCGATTTTCTGTATCTTTTCCACATCGCATGGTTTTCCATACACATGCACAGGCATAATTGCCGTAGTTTGGGGCGTGATTGCCGCCTCAATCTTTTCCGGATCAAGATTGAACGTTCCCGGATGGATGTCAACAAATACGGGTTTGATACCGTTCCAGAGCAGGGAGTGGGCTGTGGCCACAAATGAAAATGGTGTGGTAATGACCTCTCCGGTAATACGTAACGCTTGCAGCGCTGTAACAAGTGCGAGCGTGCCATTGGCAAATAAGGCAAGGTGCTCTATGCCAAGATACTCGCACAGCTTGCTCTCCAGTTGCTGATGAAACGGACCGGCATTAGTGAGCCATTTGCTTTTCCATATTTGTTCGAGATAGGGCTGAAATTCTTCCAGAGGGGAAAGAAAGGGCTCGGTAACATATATTGGTTTTTCTAACGGTTTCATTCTACATCTCTGCGCGATTCAGTTAATGAAAGTTTTCTTTCTAAGTTTCTGATTTCCTGAAATACAATTCTTAGTTCATGTTTTTCCTTCTGATTCTCTTTGTCATCGGATTTCTTCCCGTCTGACATAACAAAATCAACTTCACCACCCATTTCTACAAAATCAACCAGATTATTTATTGCCTTATCCAAGGCAGTGACTTTGTCTCCCTGGTTATTTTGATCAAGACTGAATTTATTAACCAATCTTACGGTTATTTCGTCAATTCCAATTCTCTTTTCATTCTCGGCCTCTTTTTCGAGGTCTTTGGCCAATTTAATATTTTTCAGTTTCAGCTCGCGGATCTCCTCTGCTTTCATCCGTATATCAAGCACTTTTTCAGTGACCCGCAAGGCAGCTAGAATTATTCCGCTTGCAGTTGTAGCAATATCAATAATAACAGCTAACTCAAGAACAATTGATCCTTGTGTGGCACCAATGATTTTGACATTTTCTGGCGATAAGTTGTGAAGCATTGCTATGCCACGAAAGATATCGTACCAAATATTTCCCCAACTTTTGAAATCCGTAACACTTGACATTGATGCCTTTCCTGTAAAAGCAATTCGCATCAACACTTCATCTTCTGCCTCATATGCTTCTTCTTCTGTACAATTTTCAATACCTGCTTTAATTTGATTTGACTTTTCAATACCCTCATTTATTCGCTTAATTATTTCTTCGACTTTTTGCGCAGAGGTTGCTACGTCGATGACGTTCTTAAACAAAACGTCTTCTACTAGCCCTATTCCTGCCTCTCCTACGGCGTTCCCTATCCCGAGATTGTTGAGAAAATTTAATTGATCTTTTGTGAGTCCATCTAAGTTTACCCCCCCGAGGATAGTTATTAGCTCATCTTTTTGAGACTCAAAAGGCTGTTTTTGTTGATTGGGTTGTGAATTTTGTTGGAGAATGCTGTGCAGCGCTTCGTATTTTTTTACTATCTGCGCTTTTACAACTTTTTCGTCTATCCAAGTTGTCAAATTCAATAACTCTGATACGTTCATTTTTTTCTCCCCTTTCTCTAAGAATTCTTACTTCAGCGATTAAACATATCAATTTTCTGTTTTACTGGTAACATCAAAAATTGCCGGCGACGAGATAAATTTATAGAAGTAATTTCTATCCTCTAAAAAATCGTAACTCTCTCCAAAGTAAAGATTAAAAACTAGCCTAAATGTATTTACCGGCGTTATACAGTCGGGGCGGAGCTTTGCAGAACTCCGATCATTTCTCGGGCCACTTCATCGATGAACTGTTGCGCAATCAATGTTTGGCAACATCTATTGGCTCAATTCGACAAAGCCACACTCTTTTGGAAGTATTCCTTGTTTCGAAAAGGAACTCAACCTTGCGCTGACGTCTGCTGAGCATGGCAACCAAAGCGGTCGGTTCGATGGACTGCCTGCCGTAGTTCCTGAATATAAGCCAATAAAACCGATCTCCAATCATCTCGATATCGTTTGTGATCTTGACATGAGCCTTTCCCAACCCGTCATTTTGTAAAGCCCATAGCAAGGGGGCCGCGAGCCAATCCTCAGTGCAATAAATACGGGCCGTCAGACCCGACTGGCAATAGTCTTGCACAAGCCGTTGAGCCAAATGATTCCAGTTTGGGTTCTTGTTAATATGTGCAAGGTTGTACAGGCCTGCGGCAAGAGCCCAGGCAAGAATACCACTAATAAAGATCGTCCGTACCCATTTTATCTGCAGGCGGCACGCAGCGACTGTCACCAGCATTAAGTATGGAGTGGCGCAAAAGATCAAACCGCGCTCTGCCCAGATAGAAGTGGGCAAAACCTTCGAGGCAATAAATACTATCAGGACAGGCATCGTGGCCAAAATGAGCAGGGCCAACAAGGGGTCTCGCTTATCGGACTGGCCGGGTTGAGCACGACAGGAGATGATTTGGAGAAGAGACAAGCCAATCGGAGTGAAAAATAGGCCCCCAGCCACCATGCCGGCACCCCGCACACCAAAACTGCCGTTTAAGCCACCATAGAACCAGACAATTGATCGCCATGTGGGTGGTTCAATCCAGCTGAGCATTCGTGTGAGGCCATATTCTGAGAGCTGGTATTCAAAGGCATAGAATCCCCAGGGGCTGAAGCAAACAGCGGTGGTAACTACGGAGAGAAATGCTGCCACCGAACGCTCTCGCTTGAGCAACACTACAAGTAACACCTGTGAGCCGACCAGCAACCAACTAAAATAGTGAGTGAACACCAACAGCACGTTTGCTGCTGTCCAACAAGCCCAGTGCCAGCTGAAAAGCTTTTCTTCTGTCAGCCAGAGGAAGAATAGCCAGAGCGATAACGTGCCAAACAGGAATAAAAAACTGTACATCGAAACATCTTGTGCGTATTTGACCAAGAAAGCGTTAAGGGCTGTAAGTATAAGGGCGACGATGGTTTCACGGTCCGTGAACTGCAGAACTCGACACAATCTGAGGAGCGGAAACACGGTGATTATGCTTGCGACAATCGGTAGGAATCGCAGCCACATAAGGCTGGTGCCGCCGAGAGCGATCCAGCCTTTCAAGATTATATAGAAAAGCGGCGGAGCCGCATCGTTACGTGCGATGACTGATAGAAGGTTCCTGAGCGGTGTGCTGGCAAACTGCACGCGGTAAACTTCGTCTGTCCACAGTCCATACTCTGTAAAGCCATATAATCTGACCAAAGCGTAAATCAATGTTATCAATCCGAAGATTAGCATTGGCTTACGACTAATCACCGTTTCCTCCCAACAGCAGCATATTGTGCCCCCAAGGGACACCACCTGAGATACCTTTCAATCCCGATAAAAACCTTAATTCTTGGGGGTAAAAACATGAGGTACTCAAGTTTACACTTTGCAAATGATGCTTTATTATAGCGATCAAGTAATTCCTTCGGATACAGAAGTGCTGTGTTCTTATCGATAACTGCCCTTTTCACAACCAAACGAGTCATGGGATTGAACGGGTTATGTTCGAAAATGATAAGATTTCCTCCCGGGACCAAGATACGGTTGATTTCATAGAGGACGTCATCCCGTTTCTCTGGTTCTATATGGTGAAAGACGCATGTGGCAACGATACAATGAAATGAATTATCCGCAAAATTTGTTTTTGTTTCACCAATAGAGGTAAATATGGGCTTTGGAAACGTATCCCAGCGCTTTTTAGCTTCATCAAGCATAGCCGGGGAGACATCGGTGCCATATAAACGGCCGGGAAATCCGAGTAACTTGAGCCATTTTAGCATCTCCCCTGTCCCACAACCATAGTCTAATAGCTGATATTCTTCATCGAGCGATATTTCCTGCTGGCACCGGGTCAGGTAGTTCCAGAGCCATTTTGCCTTGACATAAATAAATTGGTCGAGGTTCTCGCCGAATATACGCTTGAGAGGATCTTCATTACCTCCCGAGTAACCGCGAGCGAACCTGTCAAATTTGGATTTCTTTTCGATAGGGTTCATGTAGTGATCAGTACCTTTATGATTCTCTCTCCTCCGTAGTTTCCGCTACAAATGCAACTGGCCACCGTCGGTTGTTGTCGATCAGATATCCGAGATAATGGCCGATGATGCCGATAGCGATAAGCTGGACACCGCCCAATAGACTGACGGCCAGAAAGGTAGAAAGGTACCCCGGAACGTCGAATGGTTTAATCAGCCAGGAGACAATAACATAAAAGGAAAGGATAAAAGAAAATAATGATGTAATCACGCCAAAGATAGTTGCCAGTCGAAGAGGGATATGGGAAAACATGAGAATCCCGGTCAACGCCAGTTTGAAATATTTTGACAGGGTATAGCCGGATTCTCCCTGAACGCGTGCGTCCCTTTCATACTCGAAACCGACCTGCCTAAATCCCGCCCAAGCCCGGGTGCCCCGTAAAAATGGATTGGCATCGGGCATCTGAAGCATGGCGTTCACAACACAACGTCTTATGGCACAAAAATCTCCAGAATCTTCCGGTATATAAATATCGGAAACAGCATTAATGATCCGATAGAAGGCTGCAAATACAGCCCGCTTGAGGAGATGCTCCTTCCTTTTTTTCCTGACACCATAGACAACGTCTGCCCCTTGATACAGACATTCGAAAAAATGGGGAAGGATTTCCGGTGGGTCTTGCAGGTCATCATCGATAATGGCAATAATTTCTCCCTTGCACTTTTGTAACCCGACTGTCACCGCTGCCTGATGCCCGAAATTCCTGGAGAGACGAACCCCCCGGAGAAACGGGTGAATTGATGAAAGTTGCTTGATTTCGACGAAGGAGTCATCCTGGCTGCCATCGTCCACAAGAATCAGTTCAAAGTTAATCCCCGCGCCATTCATAACCGCTGCAACCCTCGTCACCAGTGTCTCAAGGGACGCTCTAGATTGGTAAACGGGGACGATGATACTATGTAATGATTCTTTCATAGGCGCCTTCCGACCCGAAACGAGATTAGTTCATAACTTCTTCGTCGCATTAAGGATTTTAAAAACAGCAAGATTGATATTATAGATTAAGTATTCGTTTTAAATGGTCGCAGACACGATGCATACCGTCCACCATATCAGTCTGTGGCTGCCAGCCTGTTTCAAGTCTAATCCGAGAACTATCGAGAACATTAACAGGAACGTCAAACGCTCTTGATGTCATATATTTTACCACCACAGGCATCTTTAACTCATCACGAATAAGCGCAACTATATCATTCAAAGAATACCCGATACCGCTGGAGATATTAAAAATTCTGCTGGTTCCCCGATGCTTGATTAAACCAACAACCCCCTGCACCAGATCGGCTACATAAAGATAATCACGCCTTACAGAACCATCACCCCAAATCTCTATGGGCTGCCCTTTCAGGTAACGCTCCAAGAATACACCGATAACACCCTGACCGACATGGCGGTGTTGTCCCTCCCCATATACATTCGCCGGTCTACAAATTCTATACTCAATCCCCTGAATATTTGCATAAAGGGCAATATATTTTTCAATAGCCAACTTGGTAATTCCGTATGAACTTATGGGATCAGTCGGATGATCTTCAGCGATTGGGATTTTTTTAGGAATACCGTACACAGTGCCACCGGAGGAAACATATATGATTCTACTCAATTTACTTTTTTTAATGCTGGATAGCCAAGCTGCATGAGACACGACATTGGACTGGACATCATAAGCGGGGTCATTCATTGATGCCCCGGGCACCGTGGTGTGAATGAGATCTATCGCAATATCAATATCTTCAAGTGACCGCACTATGTCGTCTGGTCTTTTGGCATCTCCCTCTTCAATTTCCAGTTTTTCTGCGATATCGGATATTAAATGGCGTGAACCATATAGCTTGTCGAAGATACGCACCTGATAACCTTCGGCTAGCAACAAACGACTGAGGTTGCTACCGATGAAACCAAGCCCTCCCATTACAAGAACCCGCAACCCATTATTAGGCCTTAAAAAATTATCCAAATTCTTTTCTGATATTACATCCGACATTTATATTCCCAGCTCAAGATCGTCCCCCGATTCCCTCTATCTCGCAATTTGATACACTGCGGCAGAGTCGTTATTAGCTTTGAACTCTTTAATAAGTTCAAGCTTAAACTTATATTCTACTATTTTTCGCTCAAAATTATTTAAGGCAATAAGATATTTCTCTCCATTTTGAGCTGATAACTCCGATTCTGATGAGGGATATAAATGAATATCACCTCTATTCAATACCTTGAACATTACCAGCGTGTCCTCTATATTCATTGTCTTCGTGCGTAACGCTCGTTCTCTAAGCGGCAAGAAACGTCTGTCGAAAAGTGTTGTACCTATCTCTTCTTCAGATAACTCGTAGATAATGGCATTCTGAGGAATCTTCTGTTGTAGATAATCCATCAACTGCTTAAAGTTGCGATTGGAATCAATGCCTATTTTAACCACATCAACAACTCCAATTTTTTTTTGTATAAAATTGCTTCTGCTTCCTATCCCTATTACAAGGAAACAACCAATCAATACACCGCTAACGATAAAGATTAATTTTCGACGAGAAATTTTTTTCTTGATAGTTGACAATAGCGGCATGTAGGGTGCCGTAATTGTTGTAACAATGGTACCTAAGGCAAGTGATAATGGGAAACCCGCCTCTAATAAATAGCCATTGTGATAATAACTTGCAGATAAAAAAGACAGCAACGATGCCCCAGCCCATCCTAACGGCAATCGTAATTTTTCATCAAACATAAATAAATATATTATAGTGAATGCCAACCAGTACATCGCAATATTCTTGAACAGTAATAACAATACAACCATAATAATTGCCAAAATTGACCATGCCCATTTATTAAAATTTAATTTATTTTTTACGACTGCTGCCAAATGATGTATGAACCCGAATGTAAAACCGGACACTATTATTATACCAACAAGACCACTCGTGAGAATCGCGCCATAATACAAAAATCGCTCATAAATAAAAGTCAACATTTGGGGTACATCCGGAAATAGAGAAAAAACAGTGCTGTTATGAATGATTGGAGAGAATGTCATTATATAAAAGCAAATAATTAATATTATGAGAATTATTCCATGTTTAAGTGACAAAATATTTTTTTTTGCGGTCTGAGACAATGTCGTTACAATTAATAGTGTTGTTAAAATTAGAGGAGTCGTCTGTCGTGCCATTGCGGGCAGTAAAAATATTATTACGCCCAATAAATATCCCCACCTCTCTTTTATTAAATAGGATAAAAAGAAATAGATCATCCCTAGTTGATAGAAAAAAGCGATTTCCGTGGTGAGGTGGAATAAGTTGTACATCATATTCTGAAAGGTGACAAATAGGAACAAACAGCTAAGGAATGCTAAGCCTGTTCCGGAAATATCCTCAGCAATTTTAAATAGAAAGTGTACTGCAGTCATAAAAACGATGCCACCAACAATGAAATATGGAGTCGGATTCGCACCAAAAAGAAGCCACAATAGTTTCACATATAAATATATACATGGTCGCCAATATGCGCCCATCCCAGGATATTTATAATACTCATTAGCATTTAAATCGTGTGAAAATGCAAAATAGAAAGGTTTTGTAAATTCTTTCGCCCATAAAAGCACTGAAGCATCATCATGACGGAAATAAAACAATGATCCTAATATTGGTATGGCTATGAAAGGAAGCAGAGCCAAGAATACCCACAGCCAGCGGCTTTGATTTTCACGTTGAACTTCATTGGGTTTGAGCACGATATTCCTTTTTGCTGGATTTATTATTGATGAGACGTTCGGATTTTCCGGGATTTGGTTAGTGTTCTATTTTTCACCCGACCTTTAAAAATTCGGGCCTCGCTAAAGTCAAGTGGTGGGTCATAGATGAGAGAGCTTTGCATAACCCCCTGTTGATTACAACACTATTTTGAGATTGACTTGAGGTATTATTTTGACTGATGAAGTGGTGTTCAGAGGGTTGTTTATCAAAACTATTTTTCAGTTACAGGCGATTTTGATCACGGTAAAGTAACC
>JBAQLR010000172.1:0-13358 GCA_049302035.1 Syntrophales bacterium | reverse complement strand
CCGCCCCGGCAGGGGGCGCCGAGAGCGACACCGTCTGCGAGAAATGCGGGAAGCCTATGGCTGTCAAAAGGGGCCGTTTCGGAGCCTTCCTCGGCTGCTCGGGCTACCCGACATGCAAGAACATTGTCAAGGCGGGTAAAGAAGCTGATGGATCCGCCCCGCCTCAATCCCTGGAGCTGACGGATACCCCCTGCGAGAAATGCGGACGGCCCCTGGCGGTGAAACGCGGGCGATTCGGCTCTTTCCTGGGCTGCTCCGGTTACCCTGAATGTAAAAATATTGTGAAGATAAAAACCGGAACATAAGAAGCGTTAACCCTGCCGTGACAAACTTCCCGTGATTTTGGCGACCCCACACGAGACAGGGGAATAATCACCCCGAAGAGCGCCCCCATGACCACCAGCACCTCTATCATCATCATCGGCGGCGGCCTGGCCGGATGTGAAGCCGCCTGGCAGCTCCTGCAGCAGGGAGAGCGCGTTACCCTCCATGAGATGAAGCCCCTGGGCTTCTCGCCGGCCCATAAATCACCGCATCTGGCGGAGCTTGTGTGCAGCAACTCCCTGCGCTCCAACAGTGTCGGCAACACCGTGGGGTTGCTCAAAGAGGAAATGCGGCGTATGGGCTCCCTGATCATGGCGGCAGCCGACGCCAACGCCGTCCCGGCGGGCAGCGCCCTCGCGGTGGACAGGTTAAAATTCTCCCAGTATATTGAAGAACGGCTTCTCCAACACCCCCGTCTGGAAATCGTCCGGGGAGAAATAGGGGAACTGCCGCCGACCAGACCCGTAATCATCGCCACCGGTCCGCTCACCTCCCCTGCCCTGGCCCAATACATTTCCTCTCACTTGCTGAAGGGCCCCTACCTTTACTTCTACGACGCTATTTCCCCCATCGTTGCCGCAGAGTCCATCGACCAGGACAAAGCTTTCCGCGCCTCCCGCTATGAGGAAGGTGAAGGCGATTATCTTAACTGTCCCCTGGACCGCAAGGAATACGAGCAATTCTGGCGGCTGCTGATGGAAGGTGAAGAGGTGCCGCTTAAGGATGGCGAGGAATGGAAATGCTTCGAGGGCTGCATGCCTGTAGAAACCATGGCTAAAAGAGGTATGGCGACTTTAGCCTTCGGACCGATGAAGCCCGTGGGGCTGATCGATCCTCGGACAGGCGAACAACCCCACGCCGTGGTGCAACTGCGTCAGGAAAATCTGTCGGGCACGCTTTACAACATGGTGGGATTTCAGACCAAACTTACCTGGCCCGAACAGCGCCGCATCTTCCGCACGCTTCCGGGTCTGGAAAAAGCGGAATTTCTCCGCTACGGCAGCATCCATCGGAATACCTTCCTCAATGCGCCCTTGCTGCTGAACGATGCGCTCCAACTGAGGCGCGATGCCGACATCTTCTTTGCCGGGCAAATCACGGGAGTGGAAGGTTATGTGGAATCGGCGGCCATGGGACTCATGGCCGGATTAAGCGCGACAAGCCATCTCGCGGGGAGCGCTTTTGTACCGCCACCGGCAACGACGGCGCACGGCGCGCTCCTGCACTTTCTTACGACGGCCCCTCCCCGGAACTTCCAGCCCATGAATGTAAATTTCGGTCTTTTCCCGCCCCTTCCGACAAAAGCGCACCGCAAGGAAAGGGGCAGCCTTTACGCCACACGCGCTCTGCAGGACCTGGCAGATTGGCATGCTGTGATAGTCCGGAAGCAACGATAGAGGCGTGAGGTTTGACAGGTTGGCAGACGAAAAATATTAGGTGCTCGTAACAAACATGCTTCGATCGGACTTGGGCCCCCCTATTCCCTTGACAGTCCCGCCGAACTGCGTTAACTTCACGCCCGAAAAGAGGTTGCCAATGGGACTGCTGAAGGGGACATGGAGCTTTACGCGCTATCGCGTGATCGGCGATCTGCCGGAAAAATTTAATGATTTCATCGACGAAGGGCTGAAAAACAATGCCTTTTCGAATTTTATGGGCCAAAACGCCGAAAAATGCCTGGGCTGGACCAGCCTGGAAAACGTGCTGGATACCGACTTTAGCTACGCCCAATACAGGTGCGGCGCTTACCTGATCTTTTCACTGCGGGTAGATCGCCGGACCGTTCCCCCTTCGCTCCTGAAATTAAAGATCATGGAAGCGGAAAAAGGACATTTGCTGGAAAGCGGCAACAAAAAACTTTATCGCCATGAACGTGAGGCAATCAAAGAAAGGGTGCAACTGGAACTGCGCGCCAAGGCCTTGAACATCCCCGCCTTTTACGAAGTCTGCTGGATTCCCGAAAAAAGCTGTTTGCTCTTCGGCTCTCTTGCGGCAAATGCTATTGAAGATTTTGAAAAGCATTTCAAGGAATCCTTCCACCTGGGCCTGCAACCCTTTCTCCCCTGGGAAACCACAGCCGCCGACGGCAAGGCGGGAAATAACGCCGCGATTCCCCTGGCGCCACTGGCCAATGTCGGCGCCGCCGGTAATCCCCTTTTCTGGGGGAGGGAATTTCTGACCTGGTTATGGCACAAGAGCGAAGAACGCAATGGCATGATTAACATCCCGGCAAGCGGCGATCAGGAAATCATCTATCTCCAGCGGCTGGCGCTGGCCTCCGGTGAGGGGGAATACTCGGAGACGGTTGTTTGTCAAGGTCTGCACTCGGACATGAAGGAAGGCCGCGAGGCGCTGCGTCAGGGGAAAAAAATCCAGGAAGCCCGCCTCCGTTTATCACGGGATATCGCCCGCTGGGAATTTACCTTCAAAGCCGACTACTTTCAATTTCAGTCACTGAAGTTGCCGATTACGGAAAACAGCAACGAGGAAGACGACAGGGAAGGACATAATATGGAAAGGATCTATCTCATAGAAGCAGCCATGGAGGCTATGGAGCAGCTTTTTGCCTATTTCTTCCACCTGCGCCTTTCTCCCCAATGGGAAAACGATGAGTTGCCCCGCATGAATAAATGGCTGCAAACCTGAGCCCCGGCCAGGAGGAATCCCAAGTGATTGACCTGCACACACATTCGCTGTTCAGCGATGGCGAACTGATCCCTTCGGAGTTGGTCCGGCGAGCTAAAGTTGCCGGTTACAAGGCCATTGCCATTACGGATCATGGCGATCATTCCAATATCGACTTCATCATCCCCCGCATGGTCAAAGTCTCGGAAATATTGTCTCAGGCTTTCGACATCATGGTTATCCCGGGCATTGAATTGACCCACGTGCCGCCCCGGCACATCGCGAAGCTGGCAAAAGAGGCAAGAAAGCTGGGTGCACGCCTTGTCCTGGTGCACGGTGAAACGATCGTCGAGCCGGTGCCGCCGGGAACCAACAGTGCGGCACTGCATGCGGATATTGATATCCTGGCCCATCCCGGCCTGATCACCGAGGAAGAGGGCCGACTTGCCGCGGATAAGAAAATTTTCCTGGAGCTCTCCGCCCGCAACGGGCACAGTTTGACCAACGGACACGTCGCCAAAATGGCCCGGCTTTGCGGTGCGGCGCTGGTGCTGAATACGGACTCCCATGCGCCGGGAAATCTCATCTCCCGGGAAAAAGCCGGGCAGGTAGCCCGTGGCGCCGGCCTGACGGAAGCGGAAATTGCCGCCATGTTCCAAAATTCTCAATGCCTTGTTGATCAAATTGACAAACAGTAAGTTTGGGGAAAATTTCCAAATTTCCTCGCATTTTGTGCTTGACTATCACCATATATGGTGTTAAGTTCCGAATCACATCCAATATGTGGGGTTTATGGCTTATATCTAAACCTTCCGATAACAACTGCAAGGGGGAAACGCGATGCCTGAAAAGATTAAAAAAAGAGACGGCCGGTTAGTTGATTTCAATGTGGATAAAATTACCAATGCCATCGGCAAGGCCGGTGCGGCCACGGAAGAATTTGACCGGCCCCTGGCGAAAAGACTGACGCTTAAGGTTATGAGTCTCGCGGAAAAAGTTTTTGACGGCAAGGTTATGAGCGTGGAGGAAATTCAGGACATTGTGGAAGAAGTGCTGCTGGATTCCCCCTACCGCAAGACGGCCAAATCATATATTATTTATCGCGATCAACATGCCCGCTTGAGAGAAATAACCAACAAGATGGAGGTTGATCTAGTTGACCAATATCTGAAGAAAAGTGATTGGAAGATAAACGAAAACAGTAATATGGATTACTCATTGCAGGGCTTGAACAACTACATTTCTTCAGAAGTAAGCAAGATCTACTGGCTCAACGAAATTTACTCGCCGACAATAAGAAAAGCGCATACGGAGGGCGACTTTCATATCCATGATTTAAGCCTCCTTTCCGTTTACTGCGTAGGCTGGGATCTCTTCGATCTTTTGCAGGAAGGATTCTGCGGTGTTTCCGGCAAGGTGGAAAGCAAGCCGGCGAAACACCTCCGCAGCGCCCTAGGCCAGGTGGTCAATTTCTTTTATACGCTGCAAGGTGAGGCGGCGGGCGCCCAGGCCTTCTCGAATTTTGATACGTTGCTTGCCCCTTTCATCCATTACGACCGCCTGCAATTCACCGAAATAAAGCAGGCATTGCAGGAGTTTATCTTTAACATCAACGTGCCTACCCGGGTAGGTTTTCAGACGCCCTTCACCAATGTCACGCTGGACGTCACGGTCCCCAAGTACTATGCCGACCAACATGTAATTATTGGCGGGCAGCCGCAAAAGGAGACCTATGGCGAGTTTCAGGAGGAAATGAACCTTTTCAACAAGGCTTTCCTGCAGGTCATGGCGGAAGGAGATGCCAAAGGGCGGGTATTTACCTTTCCCATTCCCACTTATAACATCACTAAAGACTTTAACTGGAATGACAGCAACCTGGATGATCTTTGGGAAATGACGGCCAAGTACGGCGTCCCCTATTTTTCCAACTTCATCAATTCCGACATGAACCCCGAGGATGCCCGCAGCATGTGCTGTCGTCTGCGCATCGACAACCGCGAACTGGCGGTGCGGGGCGGCGGCCTTTTCGGTTCCAATCCCCTCACCGGCTCCATCGGCGTTATTACCATAAATATGCCTCGTATCGGCTTTTTGGCAGCCAACGAAACAGATTTTTTTCAACGTCTCGACAAATTAATGGAAATCTCCAAAGAAAGCCTGGAAACAAAGAGGAAAGTGCTGGAAACCTTCACCGAGGGCAACCTCTATCCCTATACCAGATATTACCTGCGCAACATCCAGGCCCGCTTTAAGGAGTATTGGAAAAATCACTTTTCCACCATCGGCCTGGTGGGAATGAACGAGGCGTGCCTCAATCTCTTCGGAGAAAACATCGCCTCGCCGCAAGGCCAGGCTTTTACTAAAAAGGTGCTGGACCATATGAGGGATAAGCTTGTTTTGTTCCAAAAGGAAACAGGCAATAATTACAATCTCGAATCAACGCCGGCGGAAGGCACCTCTTACCGTCTCGCCACCATTGATAAGACTAAATTCCCCGAAATTATCTGCGCCAATGAAGCAGAGTACCGGCAAGGCCAGACGGAGCCGCTCTACACTAACTCGACGCAGCTGCCAGTCAATTATACCGATGATGTCTTCGCCGCCTTGGATCTGCAGGACGATATTCAGACGCGCTACACCGGCGGCACGGTTTTTCACATCTACGCCGGGGAACGGATTGAAAACCGCGAGACGGTCAAGTCGCTCATCCGTGCCATCTGCTATAACTACCGTCTGCCTTACATTACATTCTCGCCCACCTTCAGCGTCTGTCCCTCACACGGCTACCTGACGGGAGAAAAAACTCATTGTCCTACCTGCAGTCAAACCTGCGAGGTGTACTCGCGCGTCGTCGGTTACCTGCGCCCCGTAAAACAGTGGAACAAAGGAAAGCGGGAAGAATACCAGTTCCGTCAGGTCTTCAATTTCTGAAGCCATGAAAATTGGCGGCCTGCAAAGAGTTTCCCTGATCGATTATCCGGGCAAGATCAGCGCCACGGTTTTCACGCAAGGATGCAATTTTGCCTGTCCCTACTGCCATAATCCGGAACTGGTTGATCCCGCCCTCAGCGGAGCTTGCCTGCCGGAAGCAGAGATTTTTTCCTACCTGGAGAAGCGCCGGGGAAAACTGCAGGCGGTAACCATCACCGGCGGCGAGCCGACCATACAAAGCGACCTGGCGCTATTTATCGGCCGGGTAAGGGCGATGGGTTATCTGGTCAAGCTCGACACCAACGGCTCCCAGCCGGCAACGCTTAAGGAACTGATCGCGGCAAAACTTCTGGATTACATTGCCATGGATATCAAAGCGCCGTTGCATAAGTACGCAGCGATAACCAGAGCACCGGCAAGGAAAGCGGCAATCAGGCAAAGCATCAAGATGATCAAGGCTGCGGGCATTCCCTATGAATTTCGCACCACGGTGGTAAAATCTCAACTTTCTCGGGATGATATCCTGGAAATTGGGCGGTTGATAAGCCCTGCCCCTTGCTACGCCCTGCAACGCTTTATCCCCTCCAAGCCTCTCGACAGGGAATTTCTCTCTCAAACCACCCTCGCCCCGGAAGAATTTGCCGCCGTAAAAATAATTCTTGAAGAAAATATAAAAAAGGTTATAGTCCGCTGAACTTACCCCTATAAAAAACAAAGGGTTTTGCCGATGGATAACGAAGCAAGTGACTTGGTAAAATTCACCGATAACGCCCAGATTAAACGCCTGCTCAATGACCTGGTTTGTGAAGTTGAGGGTTTCGCTGAATATCAAGTTAATTTAGTGCATAAATTTACGCAAATAGGGTACGCCCTTTCTGCAGAAAAAAATATCGACCGCCTGCTGGAATTGATTGTGGACGACGCGCGCAATTTCACCCGTGCGGAGGGCGGCACACTTTACATCATGTCCGACGACGAAACTTCCCTGCATTTTGCCATTGTCCAGAACACGAAATTAAATATCCGCATGGGCGGAACCGGTGACAAAATTACCTGGCCCCCCGTATTGCTGAAAAATGAGGATGGCAGTCCCAACTTCGCTAATGTTTCCGCCTACGCCGCCCTCTCCGGAAAAGCAGTCAATATTGCCGACGTCTATGATGAAGCAGGTTTCAATTTTCAAGGCACCCACGATTTTGACGCCGATACGGGCTACCGCTCCCAATCCATGATTGTGGTGCCCCTGAAAGATCACGACAATGAGATCATCGGCGTCCTGCAGCTGTTAAATGCCCAGGACAGTGCGACCGGCGAGGTAATAAGCTTTTCCCCGGAATGCCAGCAGATCACGGAATCCCTGGCCTCCCAGGCAGCCGTGTCTCTTTCTAACCACCGCCTGATCAACAGCCTGGAAGTTCTTCTGGAATCATTTATCACGATGATCGCCTCGGCCGTGGATGAAAAATCACCCTATACCGGCGGTCATATCAAAAGAGTCGCGGACCTGACACTTTCCATCGCCGCATCGATAAATTGCGCGACAGAGGGCCCTTACGCCCGCGTAAGTTTTGACGAGAAGGCTGTCAAAGAGCTGCGGATGGCCGCATTGCTGCATGATATCGGCAAAATAACCACCCCCGAATATGTTGTTGACAAAGCCACCAAGCTGCAAACCATTCATGACCGGATAGAAATCTTAAAGACCCGTTTTGAAGTGCTCAAGCGAGACCGCGAGATAACCGCGCTAAAAGGGAGGATCGAAGAACTGGAGGCCAACGCGCCAAGGAAAAGGCCCGCACCTGTGGAAACGGGGCACGCCGCCGCACCGGAGGAAAACTTCAGCGAATTGACGTCTGATCTTAATCTCCTGCTCAGCGCCAACACCGGTGACGAATTCATGGCGGAGGAGACGATCGTCAGGATCAAAGAAATCTCCACCAGGACATGGACCGCCGACGGCCAGACGCTTCCCTTGCTCACGGAAAATGAACTGGATAACCTGACCATCCAGCGTGGCACCCTCACCGAAGCAGAGCGGGAAATAATCAACAAGCACGCCCTGGTAACCTACAAGATGCTCTCCAAGCTGCCCTTTCCCAGGCAATTGCGCAATGTCGCCCGTTATGCGGCCGCGCATCACGAAAAACTCGACGGCGCCGGCTATCCTTTTGGATTGAAAGGAGAGGAAATTCCCCTGCAAGCGCGCATTATGGCGCTGGCCGACATCTTTGAAGCGCTGACGGCCAAGGACCGTCCCTACCGGGTTGGCAAAACGCTCGCAGAAGCGCTGAAAATCATGTCCTTTATGGCCAAAGACGGGCACCTTGACAAAGACCTTTTTGATCTCTTCCTCAAGGAGAAGATTTACCTTGATTACGCCCTCAATGAGCTTTCCCCCCAACAAATCGACACCCCCTGATGCCGCTGCTGCTTCAAAGGGGCTATCCGGGATGGGACGGCGGCTTCGTCTCCTTCTCCCGCCCACGGGTTTTTTTCTCTGTTTTTAATTGCTCTGCGATATCCCTGGCACGAGGGCTATCGGCAGGAAAGGATTTAAGCGCCTCTTTGAAGTGAAAAACGGCGCTTTCCATTTTATTTATTTTCTTGAAGTAGAGCCCGAAATAATAATGGGACTCACCCTGGTTGTTCGTTTTCCCATAGGAAAAAGCCAGGCGGTAAAGCACCTCGTCGTCCGCTGTCCGCTTCGCTTCCAACTGCTTATAAACCTTTACGGCAGAGGAATAGTCGCCTTTGGCCTCGTAAACTTTACCAAGGTAAAATAAAACCGCCTGATTATCCCCGTCAACCGCTATGGCTTTATTAAGATAGGTCAGGGCATCGTCTGGCCGACCATTATTGTAATAGGCAATTCCCAAGGCGCTCAATATTTCCATATCCTGGGGCGCCGACTTTAAAGCTTTCTGAAAATTTTCCAGGGCCTGCGCCGTCATGCCGAGTTTACCCTGCGAAACTGCCGCACCGTAAAGAAAATCTAAATCATCGGCGTTATTGGCCAGTCCCGCCTGAAAGAACTTCAGATTTGCCACGGCATTATCGTTTTCCAGCCGCAAAATGGTCTGGAGGCGTTTCAATTGCCCAAAGAGGCTTTTGGCGCCACCTTCTTTGTGGCTGGTTTGCAGCAACCCGTCCAGATATCTTATCCTGTCGTCCGTGCCCGGATGGGTAAGAAAATAGGAAGGCACACTACTGGAGTAAAATTCGTACTGCCTCATGATCTTCAAAAAATCCGGCATGCCCAGACCGTCATACCCCGCCTTGGTTAAATAGGACAAACCCCGGCGATCCGCATCCTCCTCGTGTTCCCGGCTGTACTTTAAATTCATCGCCGTCGCCGCCGCCATTGAGAAGCTCGTCACCGCCGCCGTCATGTCGCCGCCTCCCCCCAAAAAAGCGCCAGCCAGAATCGCCGCCAGTGAGGCAATATTAATTTTTGCCGATTTATCCACAATAGCAGCGATATGGCGGGCGCTCACATGGGCCATTTCATGCGCCAAAACACCCGCGAGTTCCCCTTCGTTTTCCACCAGATTGATCAGTCCGATATTCACATAGACGTAACCGCCGGGGGTAGCAAAAGCGTTAACCGCCGAACTTTTAATCACGGAGAAACGATATTCAAAAAATTGGGGCGGCATACCAGCAAGGAGCTTATGGCCTATCTTGCTCAGATAATCATCCACCCGGCGGTCGTGATAAATGAGGTGGTCTTTTTCCAGGTTGTCGTAGAACTCAAGGCCCAGTTTTTTTTCATCTTCAACAGTAAAAGAGGCCGAGGCCCAGGAGGTGGAAAAGACAAAAAAGAGAATGTTGATTATTAGTACGGTAGAAATTACTTTCTGCACTTTTCCTGTAGAAAATAATTTTGTTAACGCGCTTACACCCCTCAAGGGGGTACTGAAAAAAGTCCCGTTTATCGGGGTCAGGACAAGCCTATTGCGTAAACATTTCATCTTGGTTGATAATCCTTCACTGCTACTAACAGGCAGCCGCCGCGGTCTAAAACAGCACCCCCCTACCAGAGGAAGACACAGGTTCTCCCAGGTTCCTGAAGAATCCATTGGACAACATGCCGTGGACTAATCCCCCTCCCCGTTGGAGTATCCGCCATCTCGCCTGTAACGGCGGCATCGTTGCTGCCTCCAGTGATCTTAAGCACTTGGATTCGCCAAGCTTCTCCTGGCGCACTAGGATACTGCCTTTTCATGGTCGGCATATATGAAAGCTGATTTTGTCCCATCAATAGGCTTCTTTGCTTTTCAGTACCTCCTCGACCGATATTGGCGCCCGGAAGATGCGATAGATCCATATTTTGTAAGCGATGACAATAGGCACGAATATCAGCGCCACACCGGTCATGATTTTGAGCGTGAGCAAACTCGATGAGGAGTTGAAAATGGTCAGGCTGTATTTCGGATCGAGGCTCGAAGGGATAAGATTCGGGAAAAGGCCTATCACTCCGGTGAAAACGACCATGACAACGGTGACGCAGGAGGACGCAAAGGCCCGGTAGAGACGATCCTGGGCGATGAAGATCCTGATGCCGATCAGTGCGGCCACGGCAATGGCCGGGGCGATGAGCAGAGTCGGCGCAGTAAGGAAGTTATCGTAGAGTTTTGTCGCAAAGGCCGTGCCGGCGAGGAAAGCCACCGCGACGATAAGCAGGACGGGCCATAGACCCGCCGCCGTTTTTTGCGCCCGCGCTTTCAACTCGTCGGTTGTCTTTACCGAGGCATACAGTGCGCCGTGGACCGCGAAGAGCATGACAAAAAGGAAGCCCGTCAAGAGGCCGTAGGGATTGAGAAGGGAGAAAAAGCTCCCCTGATACCCGGCCCCATCCATCGGCAGGCCCGCAAAGATATTGCCAAAGGCCACGCCGAACAGAAGCGCAGGCAAAAAGCTGCCGGAAAAGACAGCCAGATCCCAACTCTTTCGCCATTGTTCCGAATCCAACTTGCCGCGGAATTCAAAGGAAACGCCACGGATAATGAGCGCGCAAAGCAGGAGAAAAAGCGCCGTATATAGATAACTGAACATGAGGGCATAGGTCGTCGGGAAGGCGGCGAACGTGGCGCCGCCGGCAGTCAGGAGCCATACCTCGTTGCCGTCCCAGACCGGGCCTACCGTATTGAGCAGCACCCGTTTCTCACTATCCGTTTTGCCGAGCCGGTAATGGAGCATGCCCACTCCGAGGACAAACCCATCGAGCATAAAGTAGGCAGCCCAGAGAATCGCCCAGAGAACAAACCAAGTAACCTGAAAAAAGGTGATGTCCATAATCATTCCTCCGTTAAGCATTCCTGTTGGCCGGACCGTCGTCATCCGGACCTTTCTTTGCGTATTTTACAAGCAGATAGATGTCGATGGCGCCAAGTACAGCATACAAAGCGGTGAAGACCGCGAGTGAGGCCGCCACCTGGATGAAATCAACGGACTTCGATAGGCCCTCCGATGTCCTCATCACATGATATACAATCCAGGGCTGGCGCCCCATTTCCGCTACCATCCAGCCGAGTTCGATCGCAATATAGGGCAGCGGAATGGCAAATACCATGAGCTTCAGATAAGTGGTTTTTTCTGCTATGACGCCTTTTCTCGAATATACCCAGCCCAAGACGGCCAGCACGGCCATCGCCAGACCCAGTCCCAACATGACGCGGTATCCATAGTAAAGGAGCGCCACCGGCGGCCGGTCTTCCTTCTTAAAAGCTTTCAGCCCTTTAACTTCCGCCTCGGAATCATGAAAAGCCAGTACGCTGAGGAGTTTGGGCACCATAATCAACTCGATATTCCGCTCTTCCGCTGTGATGGGAAAGGAAAGGACATTATAGGGCGCTCCCTTGATCGTTTCCCACTGGGCCTCGATGGCGGCCAGTTTTTCCGGTTGGTTGTGGGCCACCGTCACGGAGCTGCGTTCTCCAGTGAAGAAAACAAGAATAAGGGCGAAGAGGCCAAAGGTTGCGGCGGTCCGAAAGGAACGGCCGAAAAACTCCCGGTTGTTTTTGCGGAGCAGATGCCAGGCCGAGATTCCCATCACAAAAAATGCAGCCAGCAGGTAGGCCGAGGCGAGCGTGTGGGCAAAGATAACCCAGCCGTAACCGTTCGTCAGGAGGGCCAGAAAATCCACCATCTCCGCTCTCCCGTTTCTCAGGACGAAGCCGACGGGGTGCTGCATCCAGCCGTTGGCGAGGATAATCCAGAGCGCCGAGAGATTGGCGGCAAAAGCCACCACCGTGATGGCAAAGGCATGGGTTTTCTCCGACACCTTGTCGGCCCCGAAAATCCACAGACCGATGAATGCCGATTCCAGAAAAAAGGCGACGGTTGCCTCGATGGCAAGCGGCGCTCCGAAAATATCGCCCACATACTTTGCATACTCGGCCCAGTTCATGCCAAACTGAAACTCCAGGGTTATTCCCGTGACAATGCCGAGGGCAAAATTGATGAGAAAGAGCTTGCCCCAGAAATTCGCCATCCGGAGCCATGTCTTGTCGCCTGTTTTCACGTACCGCCATTCCATGTACGCCACAAGGATCGAAAGCCCCAGCGTGAGCGGCACAAAAATAAAGTGGAACATACTGGTGACGGCAAATTGCCATCTGCTCAAAATAAGAACATCCATAACTGCCCTCCTCTACGACAATTTCCTCGGTTTAATAAAACCAATAAGACCTTTTTTGTTAACTTAACCGGCAAAAATTTCTTATTTGTTCTTAGCCAGCTCCTCAATCGTGACCGATTCCAGGATATCGAGAATGGAACTCTGCACCTTATGCCATAGCTGATGCACCTTGCAGTAGCCGTCGCGATCGCAGGCTCCTTCCGCCATAAGGCAACGGTTGGGCATGATGGGACCTTCAACGGCCTCGACAACTTCCCGTAACGAGATCGTTGAAGCGGGACGTCCGATGGTAAAACCACCCCCTGTCCCTCGAAAAGATTTAACAATGCCTAATTTCTTAAAACTCTGGAGTATTTTTGCCAGAAAGATAGGCGGGGCCTGAGTGGCGGCGGCGATTTCATTCGTCAGCACGACACGCCCCGGTTCCTGCCGGGCCAGGTAAACAATCCCCCGGATCCCGTACTCCCCTTTCCTCGTAAGTTCCATCATAGATTCTGTACCATTAAGACCTTTTTTATCACGTATAGTCTGAGCTGCCAATATTGTCAAGAAAAAATTTCGGGAGAAAATAAAGGGAGATTAAGGACATGGGCGAGCAAACGTCTGCATATCGTTCCGATGGTTTTCGGTTCAACGAAAAATACCTTTCCCAGATCCCGGCCCTGCAACTCCTGATCAACTTGGGTTTTGAGTACTTGTGTAGATCTTTAAATTATCTAAGGTAGACGGGGCATGAAATTTTCAGAATAGATTGACAAGAAGCAGCGGATTATCGGAATAGATGGGCCTCTCGGGAGAGAGGCCTTTTTGTTTAAGTAAGGGCGGTGTTTACTTGGAA
>JBAQLR010000171.1:0-11521 GCA_049302035.1 Syntrophales bacterium | reverse complement strand
GCCGTTGGTTGATTTGGCCGGCAAGACAGGCCTGCGCTCGGCCGTGGCGCTCGTGGCCCGCTGTCGGCTTTTTATCTCCAATGATTCCGGGTTGATGCATGTTGCCGGGGCCTTAAATATTCCCACTATCGCAATTTTTGGCTCTACGAACCCGACGACGACTTCGCCGCTCGGCGAGCGAAGCACCGTTATTTCCCGCTACATGTCGTGCAGCCCCTGTCTCAAGACAACCTGCCCCACCGATTTTCGCTGTATGGACGCCATCACTGTCGATGCGGTATATGAGATAGCGCGGGGGATGTTATGCGACGGATGAAGGAGGCTGCGGTTTTTCTGGACCGTGACGGGACAATCAATGAAGAAGTGGGTTACCTGGACAACCTGGCAAGGTTGGTGATTTATCCGCAAGCCCCGGAAGCCATTAAAGCAATAAATGACAGCGGCATGAAAGCAATCGTGGTGACCAACCAGTCCGGCGTGGCCCGGGGTTATTTCGCCGAAGCATTTGTCATGGAGGTGCATGAGGTGATCCAGGAAGCGCTGGCCAAAGACCAGGCCCACCTGGATGCGCTATATTATTGTCCTCATCATCCCGAAGGGCGGGACATCTACCGCTGTTCCTGTCAGTGCCGCAAACCGGCGCCGGGGATGCTGCTGCAAGCCGCACAGGATATGGGGCTCGATCTCAGCAGATCCTATCTGGTCGGTGACACGGAGAAGGATATGGCCACCGCGCAGGCGGCGGGCGCCAGGGGAGTATTGGTGCAAACGGGATACGGCCAAAGGACGGCGGCCGGAATTGTTTTGAGGGACGGCGGCCCCTGTCATGTGGCCGATGATCTCCTGGCGGCAGTCGCCTGGATCATGCAGGACAGAGCAAAGTGAATATTCTTATTGTAAAATTAAGCGCTGTCGGTGATGTTGTGCATACTCTGCCCTCCCTTGCCGCCTTGCGCAAACTTTATCCCCAGGCCCATATCACCTGGGTGATAGAAGCCGCTGCCGCCGATCTTATCAAGGAACACCCACATCTGGACCGCGTTCTTGTATCGCAGCGCAAACGCTGGTTAAAGGAGATAAAAAAGACGCCGGTAAAAACGGTCCGGGAAGTTCTGGGTTTCATAAAAGCCTTGCGGGACCGCCGCTATGACCTGGCGATCGACTTCCATGGCCTACTGAAAAGCTCACTGATTGTCTGGCTTGCGGCGGCGCAGCGCAAACTTGGTTATGACAGCATGCAGGAGCTAAGCGGCCTTTTTCTGACGGAAAAGATACCGGAAGATATGGCCAAGCATGCCGTGGATCGTTATCTCGACCTGGTGCGCTATCTTGGTGGGCAGGGCGCCATCATCAGACCAGGGGGTGGGGATGTGCCTGTCCCGCTGGCCTTGGAAGCGCCCGAGGGAGCAGCATTTATGATTCCCAGCGGTGCGGCGGAGGAGAAGAGGGTCGCGCAACTGCTGGAAGCGCACCATCTTACTCCCGGACGGTTTGTTGTTGTAAACCCCGTAGCTCTGTGGGATACCAAGCTCTGGGAAGAGGAAGGATTTGCCCGCTTAGGCGAGCGGCTCGTCAGGGAATATGGTCTGCCTGTTGTCTTTACGGGGACGGGGAAAAAAGAGATTGGCCGGATACAGGCGCTGATGTTGACGCCGTCTGTAAATCTGGCGGGGGAAACAACACTGCGGGAGCTGGCCTGTCTGTATCGACAGGCCGCGTTGCTCGTATCTACGGATACAGGGCCGATGCACATTGCCGCTGCGGTGGGAACGCCGGTAGTGGCCCTCTTCGGCCCTACCGATCCCTGCCGCACCGGACCTTACGGGCGGGGGCATCGGGTGGTGCGCCGTGAGATGCCGTGCAGTCCCTGCTTTCGCAGGCAATGTCCGACCCGGGAATGCCTGCGCGAGCTCAAAGTAGAGGAGGTATGGCAGGCGGTGGAAGCGCTGCTCAATGCGAATGGGTACGAACCTGATGACTAATTTTTCTGGCGTGCGCCATCTGCTTGTGGTCATGTTTCTTTTCACGCTGATGGCTTGCGCGAATATTAATGAGGCGAGCAGAAAGGGCAGTGGCGTTTATCACCGTGTCCAGAAAGGGGAAACCCTTTCCCGGATCGCGCGCGCCTACAACATAGACGTCAATCGCCTGGCCATGGCCAATAAAATTGAAGACATAGATGTGGTTGAAGCCGGCCGCGCCTTGTTTATTCCCGATGCCCGGCACGTTATAGACGATGTGCTCTCGGTGAAAGAAGCGGTGGCAGCGAAAAAAAACCTTCCGAAACTGTCGCCGCCTCTGCCCCCGGCGGCGGAAAAGAGCAAACCGGCGGATCATGACAAACATTTTCCCCCAGAGACGCCGACGGCGAAACGGGAGGCGTTGACAATCCCTGACCCCGGCCAGTCGCCCCCTGCTGCCTCGGCCGATAAAGTGGAAAAAACGTTATTTCCCAGTCAGTTGCCTTCCGCGCCGCTGCCGGAAATTGAGAAAAAGGCCAGCCCTGCGGCTCTCGCCGAATCAGGCGAGAGCCGCAGGGAGAGCAAACCCTTTATTTGGCCTGTTATCGGCAAGGTCGTGGCCCATTTTGGCCGCCAGGGTAATGGCATGTTTAAAAACGGCATCAAGATTGCGGCGGCGGAGAATGCATCGGTCATGGCGGCGGCCGGAGGGACGGTTATTTATTCTGCCTTGTTGAAAGATTATGGCGAGACGCTCATCATCAAGCACGAGGATGATTATGCTACTGTCTATGCCCACCTGGGGCGGCGCCTGGTGAAATTTGACGCTCAACTAAAGCAGGGTGAAAAGATAGCGATTTTGAACCGCAAGGGAGCAAAGAGGGAGCCTTTTCTGCACTTCGAAGTGCGACGCAAGAACAAGGCCTACGACCCGTTGTTGTTTCTTCCCTGACAAGAGCGTTATTTGCCCCGGGTTCTGAGGCCCGGCTTATCTTCCGCCTGGGGCGGCGGCAAGGCGCCTACCGCCGCCTGGATGATTTGGAAAAAAACTTGTTTCTTGACAGACAGGAGATATTGACCTATATGCCAATAAATGTCCGACAGTTAAGATAATCTCGGTTTTTCCGGCCGCTCGGTTTCTCGGGGTCCAGGGACGGGTAGAACCGCCAACAGTTTAGGTGGGAGGGGCATGAAAAAAACGCTTTGTTTTATCTTGTTAATTTGCTTTGCCGGTTCGGCGTTGGTCTGGGCGGGCGATGCCAGACAAAAATACCGTGCCACGGGCATGGCGACGGTCCATAATAATTATGTGGATATCGCCCGCGATAAAGCCCTTGACAATGCTCTGCGCAATGTTGTGGAGAGGGCGGCGGGGGTGATGATCACCGGCAGCACGGAAGTTGATAATTTCCAGCTTAAAATGGATAGTATTCTTTCCGAGTCCAAGGGATTCCTGGAAACTTATAAAATCCTTTCCGAAAAAAGAGAAGGAGACAATTATGAGGTGACCATTGAGGCGGAGGTGGGCACTGGCAAATTGCAGGAACGCTTAAAGGCTGTTGACCTCATCATGAACAGAAAATCCAAGCCGCGACTGCTGATTGTTTTCAGTGAAACGGCGCAAAAGGATGCCCTGGCGGAAGCCGCCATGAGCAAGTTCTTTTTGGCGAAGGGCTTTAAACTTGTGGATGCGATGGCGGTGAAGAAAAGCCTGCACGAACTGAAGGATGCCGTTTCGGCAACCGACGAGAAGGCCTTGACAAAGCTCACACGGAATTATGGCGCGGAAATTGTCCTTTCCGCTTCGGTTGAAGCGGTGAGCAATGCCACCACGTTATTCGGCGTTGAGCTGTGCACCAACAAGGCAAATGTCTGTGTCAAGGTCATTAATGGCGACACCGGCGAAGTCATCACCACGGGCTGTGAGAGCAAAACCGGGCCGGGCGCCAAGGGCGATGTTGCCTGCACCGTAGAAGAAGCAACGATAAAGCTTTCGCGCCGGATCCTGGATGAAACACTGGAGCGCTGGTCCACTGACCTTTCTAATACCACCAGCGTGAAACTGACGGTTTCCGGTCTTTCTGGATATCAGGAACTCCAGAACTTTAAAGATCAGTTGCCTCTGGTAGTAAAAGGTTTCAAAGGTCTCCTGCAACGCGCCTATGCCGGGGGGGCTGTTGAATTAGATTTAGAGGTACGAGGTGATGTTCATGGTATTGCCGACGATCTTACCCAGATTACGGAGGCGGGTCGAACATTAAGGATCATGGCTATAACACAGAACATGATAAGCGCCACGTTTTTGCCATAGAGCGGCTAACCGGCGCGTCAGGCAGGCGCCCACGCGCCCGCTGTTGTACATGCTTTTAAAAAGGAGGTCTTCATGAAGTTTAATCGTTTATTCCTAGTGCTGTTGGGTGTTTTTCTTACGTTCCTGCTTGCCGGTTGCGGCCCGAGCGAAGAGTATGTGCGCGGCCAGGAGCAGTTAAAAGCGAATCAGGGGAGGGCCAGAGAGATTTATGCTCGGCTTCAGGCTGCTTCCGGCAAGCAAAATCTGGCCGATCTGGAACAAATGGCCAAGGAATTACAGGAGGCCAGGAATCTTGATTCCGATAGTCAGGAGATCGCTTCCCTGGCGCGCGAGTTGGACGGCAAAATAAGCGATGCCAGGAACCAGTTAAAGATCCTCTATGCCGAGGCTGACGACGACATGCAGAAGGGAGATTGGGCGGCGGCGGCGCAGAAACTGCGGCAGGTAAATAAGACCTTTCCCAACTATGAAGAAACAGTCAGCAGGCTTGCCAAGGCGGAGCAGGAGGCGGCCAAGTCCTTGTACCAGCAGGGCAAGGCCCTGGAAAAGCAGGAAGACTGGCGATTTGCCGCCCAGACGTATAAAAGATTGATGGAGATTAATCCCAATTATTATGATGTGGCCAGGCTCTATCAGGAAGCCCAAAGCCGCGATTCTGTTGATTACTATCTTGGTGAGGGAGAAAAGGCGGCACGGGACTCCAATTGGGACCGGGCGATCATGCTTTTGGAGAAGGCTGCGGAATATAAGCCAGACGATACGGAATTGCGCACCAGATTGGACTCCATGAAGGATAAGGTGGCGCAGCTCCATTTTGGTGAAGCTGGTAAAATGCTTGGTCAGGGCTTGCTATACAGGGGATTGCAGAAGCTGGAAGCGAGTAGAAATTATGCGCCTGCCCTGGAGAATGAGGCGATCTATCGGGAACTGAGCAACAAGTTTTGCGCGAAGCTGGTGGAACGGGCTGATAATAGTGCTGAAAAGGAGCAGTGGGGAAATGCCTATGCCTGGCTGCAGAAGGCAGAGACCCTAAACGCTGCCTACCCCAATGTATTTCAGAAAAAATTGGAGGCCGCTGATCACATTAAAGCCAGGATAAAGAAGTCCATTGCCGTCTTCGATTTCGGTTCACCCGGCAATAACAAGGATGCGGGAAAAATTGCCGCCAATAAATTGATTGTTTATCTGTATAAAAAGGCCAGCGGCGATCTGCGCATCATCGAGCGGGAGAATCTCCAGCAAATATTGCGGGAAACGCAGCTCACCCAAACGGGGCTGGTGGATATCAATACCGCAAAGAGTATGGGAAAAATGCGGGGCATCGATACCCTTATCATGGGTGATGTCTTGCAATATTCCTCTGAATACAAGGATATGCCCAGCACGGCGCAGGCCAAGGTGCTGGTCAACGAAGACGAGGCGCCCAATCCCGAATTCACCTACTGGCAGATGGCTCATCCGCGTTCCACTCCCGATGATTACAACAGCGCCCCGCCGCGCACGATCAAAAAAGCTAATTACCAGTTTATCCCTTACAAAACAGGGACAGCCAAGATTACCGCCATGATTGAGATCTCCTACAAGCTTGTCGATACGACCACGGGTGAAAATGTTTTTACCAACACAGTTTCCGGTAAAGCCATCAAGGAAGACAAATATCAGGACGGGGTGCCGCTGGCGGAAATTGCCAATGACCCGCTGGAACTCCCTTCGGAGCTTGAGGTGCTTGATGAGTTGACGAACGCGAAGGTTTCCGAGTTCGGTCAAAACGTCCTCAAGCATTACCAGAGCCTGGAAACGGAATATTTTAACCAGGCCCGGCAGGAGCAGGAAAAACGGCGTAATTATGATCAGGCGATAGAGAAATACACGGATGCGATCTTTGATGAAAAGCTGAAGGGAGTGGCAACGGTTATATCCCAAAAATCACAGGAGAATATTGAGAAATTGCTGCAGAATAAATGAGACTGGCAGGAAAAATGATCCACCGGAGGCGTTAAATGGGGAAGAGGTCTTGTGCGTTGACGTTGCTTTATGCAGTTGCCATCTTTTGCATTTCCACAGCCGCGTCCGCTGCACCTAACAAAGTGGCAGTCTTTAATTTTCAATCTTCGAGCATCGATCTTTCCGTACAGGGAGCCACTTTAACCAACATGTTGTCCAGCGCTCTGAACGCGGAACCGGATCTATCCGTTCTTGATCGCAAGGAACTGGAATTTTTCCTGGCGCTCAACGATCTGCAGCAACAAAGCACGCTTGCCGCCGTGGTCGATGTTGGCACGCGACTGGAACTGAATGCGATTGTGCTGGGCACGCTGGAAAAGAGAGGCGCCGTCCTGATGGTTAATGTCCGGGTGGTGGGTATTGAACAAAAAAGGGTTATATTTTCCAAACCTGTCAAATCCCTGGCGGATGCCGATTTGAGTCGTGAAATGGCTGTTCTTGCCAGGGATATTGCCAAGGCGATAACCACGACGGGCAGCGATGTGGAGCTGCCCGCCGCTTTTCCCGGCCCTGTCAATTTAGCTGTGCGTCCCAGCAACAGGCAGGTGCTGCTGAGCTGGAGTCCCCCCGCCAATGTTAAAACGACGGCATATGATATCTACCGCTCCATCAGCAAAGACGGTCCTTTTAGCAAACTGGCGCAGGTGACGAAGGTAAAATATCAGGATCAGAGCCTGGAAAAGGGTATTGCCGGCTACTATTACAAGATCAAAGCTTATAATGAGGATGGTTATCCCAGTGAAGATTCGGTGGTTGTTTATGCCGAGGCGGTGCTGACGCCGAATCCGCCGATGATCCTGAAAGCAGAAAGTCGTGTAAAGGGCATCCAAATCACCTGGACTCCCCATCCGTTAAGCAGTGGGGATCCTTTTAAAATAATTGGTTATAAGCTGTATCGCGCGGAAAGCGAACAGGGACCGTATAAGGAAGCGGCCACCATACCACAAGCCCTGGATGCGGCCCCAGGCTCCGACAAATCGTTGCAATACAGCTTCACCGATCAGGTGCCGGATGACGGAAAAATTTGTTACTACAAAATATCGGCCTACAATGAAAAGAACCTGGAAAGCGCTTACTCAACACCCATCAGGGGTGTAGTCCTGTCTTCCGTGGGCGAGATTAGAGTTCAGGGAGACCTGATCAGGGAGATCAATTTGTCCTGGGCGAAGCTGGAATCATCGAATATCAGCGGCTATTCTATCTATCGTAGCTTTTCGGAGCACGACGGCTTTAAAAAAATAGCGACTGTCGAGAAAGCGGCGGTCGGCAATGACAGGAGAATCTCCTACAAGGATCGTGAAGGTCTGGCCGATATGGTTTGTTATTATTACCGGGTCACGGCCTTTGAAACGCCCAATCTGGAAACTTCTCCCGCTGTGACCGTTTCCGCAACGACCAGGGGCAAGCCTCCTGCGCCACTGGGGCTGAAAGCCGGCGGCGGTTTGGTAAAAAAGGTTGAACTGAGCTGGATACCGCCTGATGCGGAGGAGGTGGAAGGGTATAAAATATACGGCGCCCGGAAAAGCGAAGACGAGTATATTCTCCTGAAGAAGCTGGCGGGCAGGAATCATGACAGTTATCTCGATGAGGAACGGGGCGGAGCGAAGCTTGAGGATAACGGCACATACTATTATCGCCTGACCTCATACAACCGGGTAGGACTGGAGAGCCTTTTTGCCGCTGCCGTGGCCACTACCAAGCCACGACCCGCAATCCCGCAGGGTTTCAAGGTGGAGGCGGAGGCGTCGGGGGTTAAGGAAGCGACCCTTCTCTGGCAGGCTAACGCCGAGTCCGATATTGCTGCCTATCACATCTGGCGCAGCAATATCGAGCAGGGCGAATTCGAGGAAATCGGCAAGGTCACGGCGGCCTTGAGCTATGTCGTAAGAGATTTGGCTGCTGGAAAGACTTTTTATTATAAAATACAGGCGGCGGATCGTGACGGTTTATTGAGTGATTTTTCCCCCGTGCTGGCCGTTAAGACCAAGCTGCCGCCCGCAATCCCGCAGGGTTTAAAGGGAGAGATTCGCGGTGATGCCGCCTACCTCAAATGGGAGCCCGGCGCCGACCCGGAGACAACCCTCTACCGGGTCTATGAAAAACTTCCCTCCGGCAGGGAGGTAATCATTGCGGTGCAGGCGCCGCTTTTCAATGAAAAGGCGCCGCCTAAGGGCAAAAGCAAGACATATCTGGTTACCGCCATTGATAAGGATGGCCGGGAAAGTGAGCCCAGCCAGGAAATAACCCTGAAAAGGAAATAAGTATTAAGTGTCGCAGGTATCGCAGGAGGTCTTTCGTTATGCCAATGATATCAAACATAAGATCGCGGTTGGGAAGTGCGAAGTTATCCCGTTTAGCGGGGGCAGGGTTCTTGACAATCCTGTTGTTTGGCATGTCTGGTTGCCTGATAGCCACCAAGAATACGGTTGTTACGCCACAAATAACATCGCTTTTCAAAGGCACTTATAAGGTTGATCCTTACATGGAGACCCATCGGCCCGTAACGGTGGCCGTGCTGCCCTTCCTGGATCAGTCGCAAAATAAGGAAGGTGCGGTGGAGGTGCGCAAGGGATTCTACAATCACTTCAGCTCCCTGCCTTTTAAGAACGTGCAGATGCAACGGGTGGATAATCTGCTGGCGAAAGCCGGCCTTGCCGATCAGGAAGCCCTCTTCAAGAAAACACCCCAGGAACTGGGTAAGATACTGAACGTGGATGCCTTGATCTACGGGGAGATATCCAACTTCGACAAGCTGTTTGCCGTCATGTATTCTCAGATCTCCGTCGGCGCCGAGATCAGGATGTATGATACCAAAACCGGTAACTTTCTCTGGAGCGGAAAGCATACGGAGCGCATCCATGAGGGTGGTCTTTCCGTGACGCCTATCGGCATCATTGCCACAGTGGTGGCCACTTCCATGAACTTGCGGGACATTCAATTGCTCCGAGCCTGCGACGATCTCTTCCGGGAGATGGTGAAAACCATTCCCCTGCCCACCATGGCCGAGGCGTTACGTCTGCCCGCGATTGCCCTTCTGACCCAGGATACAAAAAACCTCCCGAAAAAAGCAGGCGATGAGATTAAGGTGGTCATTCAGGGTGCGCCCAAGATGCAGGCCTATTTTGACATCGGCGACTTCAGGAAGCATATCGACATGCAGGAGCAGGAGCCGGGCTGGTATCTGGGCACATATAAGGTACTGCCGGGCGATAATGTCTCCCAGGCTTTGCTTACGGGCTACCTGGCTGATGACGCCGGCAATGCCTCTTCCTGGGTAGATGCCCTGGGCACGATTACTATCGACACGGTCCCGCCGGAGCAAGTGAAGAATATCCGGGCGGTGGGGAGAAACAACCTTGTGCTGCTGAACTGGGAGAAGTCACCGGCGCCCGATCTGGCCGCTTATCGCGTCTATCGCAGCGCCACGCCCCTTTCTGGTTTTGGGGAGGCGGGCAGGAGCGAACTCAATGAATGGCGCGATGAAAAGGCGCAAAACGGACAGAAATATTACTATTATGTGACGGCCTTAGACCGGGCGGGCAACGAAGGCGAAAAGACGGAGACGCTGCCCGGCATGCCCATTGCCCCCGGTCCTACCCCCGTAGCCGGTCCCATCGAAGCGGATACGACCTGGTACGCAGGCGCCAGCCCCTACATTATCGGGGAGCCTGTCCTTATCCGGGATAAGGCGACGTTAATGATCGAGCCGGGCACGGAAATCCGTTCCCAGGGGGGAGGTTTGATCGTGGAGGGACAGATCAAGGCGCAGGGCACCAAGGAAAACCTGATTATCTTTGCCGCGGCGGAGGAGGGTAAGGTTTGGGAGGGCATTCTTTTTAACGGCATTAAGGAAAAAGACAATGAGTTGTCCCATCTGCGGATCAGTGGCGCCAGGACCGCCGTAACCTGTGAATCATCATCCCCGCACGTGCTGGATGCCGAATTGACCGGCAATGGGCGGGCGTTCCTGATCAGCGGGGCCTTTTCCCGGCCCGAGGTGCGGCGCAATGCGATTCACAAGAACCGGGAAGGGGCCGTGGTGATAACTGCCGGCGCCAAGCCGCTCATTGCGGAAAATACCATTGCCGACAACCAGCAGGCAGGCCTGGTGATCGAGGCGGCGGAACCCACCGTGCAGAAAAACGTCATCGTGAGGAATCAGGGCAGCGGCATCACGATCCACAACAGCAATGCCGTTATCCGGGAGAACAAGATATTTGATAATAAACCCCTGGATATGGAGGCGGATGCGACGGGCCAGGCGGTTGACGCTATGGAAAACTGGTGGGGCAGCGCAAGCGGCCTTACCATCCTTTCCCGGATCAGCGGCAAGATCAATATTGCCACGATCATGGACGGCGAACCGCCGACAGGAAAGGTCCTGGCGCTGCCGATTCTGGAATCACAACTCGGCGTGGTGATCGACAAGGACTCTTACCTCACCCTTTCCAACAGTCCCTTCCGGGTAACCAGGGACCTGACGGTCACGGGGGGAGCAACTCTTTACATCGAACCGGGGGTGAGAATCCTTTACGAGCAGAATCGCGCTATTAATGTGGAAGATGGGGGTATTCAGGCCCTGGGCACACGGGAAAGGCCGATTATTTTCACGGCCGCCGCCAAGTCGCCTCTGCCGGGCTTTTACGCCGCCGCCGTCCGGTTTAAGAAGACGACGCAGATTGTGAGCGCTTTTAACTATTGCGCCTTAAGCTATGGGGAAACCGCCTTCGACATTTATGCCGGCGCGCCGGAAATCTCCTATTGCCTCATTGCCCATAACTCCCAAAGCGGCATTTTCTGCCGTAATGACGCGGCCCCGAAGATCACCTACAGCACCTTCCGGGACAACATGGGCGAAGGGGCGGTGCGCAGCGTCGGCATGTCCCATCCCGTCCTGAATTACAACAATTTCCTGGGCAACGCCTTTGCCGTGCAGGCCTTTTCCTCTTTGTGCATCGATGCCCGCAACAACTGGTGGGGCAGTTCCCCCCCCGACGATAACAGTATCTTCAAGACCAGCGAGGACAGCATCAACATCAAACCCTGGCTGGAAAAACCCGAGGAAGAGGCCTTCAAGGAATGAACTATCGAAATCTCCTCCTTGCCCTTTTTTTCTTGCCTGCAAATGTCCTGCCGCTCATCGCCGCTGAAAAACTGCCCCCGTCGGCGAACTCAAAAAGGGCGTCCGGGCGGAGGGCGCCTGCGCCATCGTGGGCATGAGCGCGGAGCAGTCCATCCTAACAGC
>JBAQLR010000170.1:0-2388 GCA_049302035.1 Syntrophales bacterium | reverse complement strand
TGAGGAGCCGTGTGCGTAAATAGCGCAAGCACGGTTCTGAGAGGGGTTAGCGCCAACTGATGTATGGTTGAGATAATGTGGCACTGCCGGGAAACCAGGCAGAAACGGAGAACACAAACATCGACCTGTAGCGTCGGGAGAAACTAATCTACTCGACTTCATCTTGAACAATCGGTAAATAATTAGAACCGTCCCTATTTCCCCTGTTCCCCGCTATCCCGGTGATTTCGATTTGACCCCAATACATTCACAGGAAACTTATAATCTGAATTATAATCTGAAGAACGTCCCCCCCTATTTCCGAAATCAATATCTACTTACCCCTTTTTTAAAAATAACCATAGGAACTTCAGCTGGTTGCCCTTTTCTTTTTAATCCGCCCAAATTCATAATAAACTCTTCTTCAACAGAAGGTGGCGAGTAGTCGAAAAACAGTGTAAAACAACTATTGTCGACAATACGTATTTGACCGCCCAGAGATGGCTTAGAGCGCATGTGATTTAAATCCCATATGGTATAAGAACATGTGAACACTTTAGGTTTTAAAATCATCCCGTTACTTAGCTTGGCCGAAATAAGAGAAAGATCAAACGTAAATTCGTCCGATTTTAGATCGTAATAATCCAGCCCGAAGAACCCTACTCCGATGACAAATAAATTCGGATTTCGTACATGGTTAAAGGCCTCAATCCTGATTCTTATATCTTTGGATGACAAGAAATCCACCATCGGCGTGCAGCCCTCATACCCGCAGGACTCCACCATTTCCCACTGAGGATTCTTTTCAATTGTGGGCCTGCTGATTATATGATCCCGCGCACAGCCATGAAGCAGCAGGCCCAGTAAAAACATAAACGATAAATGTCGCATAACGAAGGCTTTCATCATTTGCTTGCCTCCGTTACTTAACAGAAAGACCGTATATTAAAGTTTGAGCAAACGGATCGGCTGAAAAGGCAAAGCCGGTGTAGGCCGCCGCTATCGGCATTGCCGCATAGCTGTATGCTTGAACGGCTGAATTATAAAATTGACCTCCGGCGACAAAATTTCCCGTGCCTTGATAACTCCAGCCCATTCCAAAGTCATGCGTCTTGGAAATGACATTTATGGCTCTATTGTTATAGACCAATCCATCACTGCCCTCATAGCCGCCGCTCCCGGTAAACGAGTTTGTATTATCAGGGGTGCAACCAACGCATTGTCTTTTACCTGTGGTCAATAACTCACCGTATTCATTGTACTTGTGAACACGGGCGCTGCCTTTTAAGGATGAGGCATCGGTCCAGTCGCGCATATATTCCCAGCCCATCATCGCTAGAGCGGCCCCACCTGAGAGAGCAACTCCCTGCCAGAAATCTCCCCCTCCCAACTCCGACAAGCCGCCGCCAGCCAGAGCATATGCTCCCGCTTTCCCAAAAGAGTTTGGGACGCCTATCGCCCCAAAGGCAGCGCCACCTGCTGCGCCAAGTCCAGCACCTCTTAGCATCGCATCGCCAATATTTCCGCCATAATAGGCAGCGTTCAACCCGCCTGCTGTCGCACCGGCCGCACCACCGCCTACCATTCCTGAGATCATCCCTCCCGATGTTCCTGATTGAACGACGCCTCCAAGGGCCCCCTGCGTAAACGCGCTTGCCTCGGCAAAGACGCCACCGGAGATGCCGCCAATAATAGCACCTGTAAGGACAGCTTGAAAATTCCAGTCACTCTGTACACCGGCAATGAAGCCACCAATTATTGCCCCAACTATAAATCCTTCTATAAAATGCCCGCTCGGATCCGTATAAATTATCGGATTATTACCGGCATAGGAATACCTGTTCAGAGTCTGCGGATAGCCCGGCGCCTGGACAATCGTATCCGCACTGATAAACCGCCCAATGGTGGGATCGTAATACCTCGCCCCATAATAGTAAAGCCCCGTTTCGGCGTCTTCCTCCTGGCCGGTGTATTTGTGCTTCACATTGACCGAACCCGTGTTGACGCGGGTCGCCCCGTAGGGATAATAATAGAGTTCCTCTACCTTCGTCCCGGACGCATTGGTGACGATGCTCGAACTACCCAGGTGGTCCGTATGGTAATAGTTTACCGTGGAGCCGCTCTTCATGGCGATCCTGGTCCCGCCGGCAAAAATGTACTTGGTGCAGACGCTGCCCGTGCACTCGTAGATGTTGCCGATGTAAACGGTGCCGTTCTTCTTTACCCTTTGCCCGGCATAGTCATAGACGAAGGTGCTGGCGCCGATGCTTGTCGGTCGGTTGTCATAATCGTAGGCGATGGCCGTGCCGTTTTTGCTTGTCATGTTGCCGTTGGCGTCATAGGCGTAGCTTAATGGTCCCGCCTGGGAAACCGCATGGGGCCGGATGCCGTTCGTGGGATAGTTATAAG
>JBAQLR010000169.1:0-4181 GCA_049302035.1 Syntrophales bacterium | reverse complement strand
GGCCGGGTGAAGTCGCACGGCTCCTGCCGCTCTGCCTGGAGGCGGCCCGCCTTATGCGGGAACAAGGCCAGGCGCAGTTTATTATGCCCCTGGCCAGCACACTCTCGCAGGACTTTGTGGCAGAAATCATCGCCCGTTATCATGTCCCGGTTACCGTATTTTCCCAGGCCATGTATGACGTGCTGGCAGCCTCTGACCTGGCTATTGTCGCCTCCGGGACAGCCACCCTGGAGGCGGCATTGCTGGAAACTCCGATGATCGTTATTTACCGCGTTTCCCGGTTTTCCTATTTTTTGGGTAAGATGTTCATTCGGGTGCAAAACATCAGTCTGGTGAATATTATGGCCGGTAAAACGATTGTGACGGAGCTGATTCAGGGTGCGGCGAACCCGGAACGTATTGCCGCTCTGGCCACGGGGCTTCTCGAGAACCCTGAAGAAGTGGCGAGGATGAAGTTGGCATTATCCGGGATCAAGAGTCAATTGGGCACTCCCGGCGCTGCCGAACGGGCGGCGGGCCTCGTGGTTAAGCTGTTGGCGAGCCCGCTTAAGCCCACTAAGGGACCATAGGTAGAGATGACGACATTTAAACGTTTACTGAAGCTGGCGAGCCCGCATCTGGTAAAATTTATTCTGGCCATGATCTGCATGCTGGTCGTCGGCGCCCTGACCTCCTCCGTGGCATTTCTTGTCAAACCCGCCCTTGATGACGTATTCATCAAGAAAAACAGCATGATGCTGAAATGGATACCGCTGGCGGTGATCGCGCTGTATCTTTTAAAGGGGATATGCACCTATGTGCAGACCATCCTGATGAGCTATATCGGTCAGCGGGTTATTGCAGATTTGAGAAATAGTCTCTATCAGCAGATACAGAAACAGTCGCTGGCTTTTTTTACGCAACACCCGACAGGCCTTTTGATGTCCAGGATTACCAACGACGTCGCTTCTGTGCAAGGAGCGGTTTCCGAGGCCATTACCAGTCTTCTGCGTGATTCTGCCACCCTGGTATTTTTGGTGATGATCGTTTTTTATCGGGATTGGCAATTGGCAATCGTGGGGATGCTGGTTTTTCCCCTGACCATTTATCCGATTGCGAAAGTTGGCGATAAGATGAGAAAAGTTGCCACGCGCACCCAGGTAACAATGGGGTCGCTCACGGCCCTCTTGCAGGAAACCATTGCGGGGGCAAGAATTGTCAAGGCTTTTGGCCGGGAGGATTATGAAAATAACCGCTTTGCCAACAATAACGAAAGACTTTTCAAACTGACCCTGAAGTCCGTGGCGATCAACGCTATCTCCAGCCCCTTTATGGAATTTCTGGGTGGGATAGGCATCGCGGCCATCATCTTTTACGGGGGAAACCAGGTAATCAACGGCCGATCGACACCGGGCACTTTTTTTTCCTTTCTCGCGGCTTTATTAATGCTTTATGAGCCTATAAAGCGCCTCACCAACGTCAATAATATTATCCAGCAGGGGATCGCCGGCGCCGAAAGGGTATTCAGCATTATCGACGCCGATCCGGATATCAAGGACAAACATGGTGCGCTGATCTTGCCCGATATTGCGCGGGGCATCGAGATTAAGGACGTATCGTTTCGCTACGAAGAAACACCGGTGCTGAAAAATGTCAATTTGACCATCAAGGTCGGCGAGGTAATCGCCTTTGTGGGGATGAGCGGTGGCGGCAAGACGACGCTGGTCAACCTTATCCCCCGTTTTTACGATGTTACGGCGGGGCAGATTCTGATCGACGGTTTCGACCTGCGGGAGGTAACCATCGCATCCCTGCGGCGCCAGATGGCGATGGTCACCCAGCAGACCATTCTCTTCAATGACACTGTGCGTAACAATATTGCCTACGGCGATCTGGAAAAGGGAGAAGAAGATATCATGCGGGCGGCCCGGGCGGCCAATGCCCATGATTTTATCGTGGGATTGCCCCAGGGTTATGATACGGTCATCGGCGAACAGGGAACCAAACTGTCCGGGGGAGAGAAACAGCGCCTTTCCATTGCCCGCGCTCTGCTCAAAGATGCGCCGATTCTCATCCTTGACGAGGCGACATCTTCCCTGGATACGGAAGCGGAGCTGGAGGTTCAGGGAGCCCTCGACAATCTCATGCAGGGGAGGACGACGCTGGTCATTGCCCACCGGCTTTCCACCGTTCGCCATGCCGACCGGATTGTGGTCCTTGTGGGCGGAGAAATTGTGGAAGAGGGAACTCACGAGGCGCTGCTGGAAAAAGAAGGGGAATATTACAAACTTTATACCAGGCAGTTTCGGGTTGCCGACAATAACCGGGACCAGGGAGAATTGCAGCCGTGATTAACCGCGGTGAGAAACTGCGAAAGCTATGGAATGGGTGGCAACAGGTTCCCGCTGGTCCCTCTTTCCTCTCGGCCTTGCTTTTTCTTCTTTCGACCCCCTATGCGGTCGTAATGTGCCTGCGAAATATCTTTTACGATTACGGCCTGCTGCGGGTGCGGAGACTTTCCTGCCCGGTGATCAGCATCGGTAATCTGACCATGGGAGGGACGGGGAAGACCCCGCTGGTTATCATGCTGGCCGACATGCTGCGGACCCTTGGCTACAAACCGGCCATTCTTTCCCGGGGGTACGGGCGGACGTCAGTTGCCAGGGTTGCGGTTGTTACCGATGGCGGCAATCTCTTGATGACGCCCCGGGAGGCAGGAGACGAACCCTATCTCATGGCACAGTTGCTCCACGGCGTGCCGGTGATTGTTGGTGTTTGCCGTTTTCTGGCTGGGCGAACAGCGATCGAACAGGGGGCGGACATTTTGCTTCTCGACGATGCCTTCCAGCACCGCGCCCTTTATCGGGATGTGAATATTGTCCTTTTGGACAAAGACCAGCCCCTGGGCAACGGTCGTTTATTGCCGGGCGGGAGCTTGCGCGAATCGCCTCAAGCCCTGCGGCGTGCCGACATTGCCGTTCTGACCGGCGGCGGGCAGGCGGGGGTGAAGTTGTTGCCTGCCTGGCAAAGATTGCTGGATGACGTTCCTCATCTCTTCCATGCAGACCACAGGGCGCGGGCAATCATTGACGGTTCCGGGAACGCCCTGCCGCTTGACTTTTTGCGAGGTAGGCGGGTTTATGCCTTTGCCGGCATCGGCAGGCCGCTTTCCTTCCGCCGGACCATCGAAGGCCTCGGGGCAGATATTACCGGCTTTGCGGTATTTCCCGATCATCACTGCTTTGGGATGTCTGAACTTGCAACGATCACCCGGGAAGCGGCACAGGCACGTTCCGATATTATCCTTACCACGGAGAAAGACGGTGTAAGGCTCGGTAATTTTAAGGAATTTTCGGATAATCTATTCCTTTTGCGTGTGGAGATGACCATCACGCCGACAGGGGAAGATTTTTTAAATGTCATTTTGGAGAAGTTAAGGACAAAGTAGCAAGCCGGAGAGCCATGGCGCCAAGAGATGCCGACAATAAATCATTCCCGGGGACGTCAAATATCCTGATCCGGGGGACAAACTGGATCGGTGACGCCGTCATGACGCTGCCTGCCGTGGCCGCCATCAGGAGCAGTCATCCCCAGGCCAGGATATCTGTCCTGGTTAAGCCCTGGGTGGCCGATATTTACCGCCTTTGTCCGCAAGTCGATGAAGTTCTGCTTTATGAAGCTCCCGGCCGTCATGCCGGCTGGCGTGGCATTTTCCGTCTGGCGGGCGAGCTCCGGCAAGGGAGATTCGATATGGCGATCCTCCTGCAAAATGCCATCGAAGCAGCCATTATTGCCCGTTTGGCCGGCATTCCCCTCCGTCTCGGCTACAATACCGATGCCCGTGGTTTTCTGCTTACTCAGGCGGTAAAGCTGACCCCTGCCCGAAAAAAAATCCATCAGGCTGATTACTATCTGAAAATGGTTCAGGAGCTGGGGTGCACGGCGCCGGGGCAGGCGCCTTTTTTCCGGCTGACGGCAGCGGAGGCAAGCTTGGCCGATGACGAGCTGAGCAGGCAGGGGCTCCCGGCGCCGCAACTGTTGATAGGGATGGCGCCGGGGGCCACTTATGGACCGGCCAAAAAGTGGTTTCCCGAACGCTTCGGCGCTCTGGCGAAAAGATTGGGAGAGGGATACGGGGCGACCACCATCCTTTTCGGCAGCGCCGCCGACCGGGAGACGACAGCGGCCGTGCGTCGCAGCTC
>JBAQLR010000168.1:0-9714 GCA_049302035.1 Syntrophales bacterium | reverse complement strand
CCTCGGGGGATTGGGCGCCATGGTGGCGTCAGAGGCGGGGCTAATGGGCGCCGGTTCTCTCGAGCAGTTCGAGGTTGTCCTGAAGAGCCGGGATTTGACGAACACCATCGTCGATAAACACAAACTCATGCCCCTCCTTTTTGAAGATAGCTGGGACAGTGGGAAAAAGCGCTGGAAGGTGGAGGAGCCGCCCACGCTCCAGGATGCCTTTAAAGCCATGCAGGGGATGCTGAAGGCGGCTCCGGACAAGAAACAAAATATCCTGCGGTTGACCTTCGATTATAAGGACCCGCAAATGGCGCAAACAATGCTCAATTATTATGTGGTAGGCCTGAGTGAATTTCTGCGCCGCCAGACCCTGGATGATGCCGCGGCCCAACAAGCACAGCTTTGTGAGCAATTGGCCAAGACCAGCGATCCCCTGCTGAAGAACAGGCTCTATGAGCTGATCGCCCGGCAGATCGAGAAGGAGACCCTGGCCAAGGTCCAGAAATACTACAGCTTCAACGTCATCGATCCGGCCTTCGTGCCGGAAAAGAAGTTCAAGCCCAAACGGGCCCAGATCTGCGTACTTTCCGTAGTCGTGGCCTTTTTTATCGCCGTCTTCCTCGCCTTTTTCCTGGAATACATGAATAACCTGAAGGCCCGCGAAGACCCGGAGCGTCTGGCCAACCTCCGTAACGCCCTGCGCCTGCGGAAAAAGAAGCCGTGAACAATCCTAACCTCAAACAAAAATTAGAGAGAAAAATGAAAAAACTTCCAACAAAGCGGATAACTTATCTGGTTGCAGTTTTAGCGGTTTTCTTTATCGGTGCGGCATCCATCCGGGTTGCCGCCGCCCAGCCCCTGAACCCCCAGCAGCTTGAGGCCTTTAAGAACCTAACGCCGGAGCAGCAGGCCGCCCTGAGCGAAGAAATAGCCAAGACGGGCGGTACTCTAACGCCTGAGGCGATGGAGGCCCTGAAAAACCGTCCCGAATTCCAAGGCATTAGTCCCCAGGATATCGTCAAGGGTAAGGAGATGCTGGAAAAGAAGGAGGCTGCAAAAAATGAGGCTGTCAAAAAGGAAGTCGTAACAAAAAATATCGAGAAGGCACTCTCCCAAGAAACAAAAACCCCGGAGAAGGCCACAACACCACTGGAGGCGCCGGAGATTGAAGTACCCTTTGGGGTTGATAGATCCGCCGTCAAAAAAATAATCGGCGAAGAAGGGCCGTCCCAGTCACTCTATGACCGCTCGCGGGAGATACGCAAATATCAGGATATTGCCCTCGATCTCAAGCCATTTGGCTATGACTTTTTCCGGGAGGCTGCCGTTCGCGTCATTACGGAGCGCAAGGACATCCCCGTCCCCTTGAAGTACGTCGTCGGTCCCGGTGACGAGGTCCGCATCGCCCTCTGGGGGCGGGTCAACGCCTCTTACAACCTTACAGTTGACCGGGACGGAAAGATCACTATCCCCACCATCGGCCCTCTCTCCGTAGCGGGGCAGACCTTCGAGCAGATGTCCCAGCGCCTAATCCGGCAGGCGGAGCAAATGACAGGCACTAATGTGGATGTTTCCATGGGTTCCCTCCGTACCATCCCCATCTTTGTCTTGGGCGATGTCCGCAGGCCCGGCGCTTTTACCATCGGCTCCTTCGCTACGATTACCGATGCCCTGCTTCTGGCCGGCGGCCCCACGGAAATCGGTTCCATGCGCAACGTCCAGCTTAAGCGCAAGGACAAGGTTATCCAGACCTTTGACCTCTACAACCTGCTCCTTAAGGGCGACAAGTCGAAGGATGTGACGCTCAGTGCCGGGGACATCGTCTTTGTCCCCGTAATCGGCCCCTATGCGGGTGTGGCGGGAAACGTGAAGCGGCCAGCCCTCTACGAATTGAAAGAAGACTTCTCCCTGGAGCACCTGTTCGATCTGGCCGGTGGGATTGTTCCCACAGCCTATACCCAGCAAATCCAAGTGGAGCGCACGATCAGGAATGAAAAAAAGGTCATCGTGGATATCGACGACAAGAATCTGAATAAGGCAAAGACGATCCGGCTCCAAGATGCCGACCTGGTCAAGGTCTTCTCCATTGTGGAAAAGGATGCAAACGTGGTGAACCTCCAGGGAAACGTCAAGCGCGGCGGCAAGTACGCCCTGAAGCCGGGCATGCGTCTGGGCGATATCCTCAAGGACCCGCTCTTGGACCTCCTCCCGGAGACCTATTTCGACTATGCCCTGGTAAAGCGGCAGAGCCCGCCGCGGATGGAGCCGCAACTCCTTCCCTTCAACCTGGGCGACCTGATGCTTAAAAAAGATCCGGCCAGCAACCTGGAGCTGCAACCCTTGGACAGCATTTACATCTTCAGTAAGTGGTTTTTTCGGGACAAGCAATTTTTCAAAGTCAGCGGCGAAGTTCGCAAGCCAGGGCGCTATGATCTGACGCAGAATTTCAAAGTTAAAGATGCATTGCTGGCGGCAGGCGATCTGACAAGGGATGCCCTCAAGAGCAAGGCGGAAATTATCCGCGTCAATAAACAGAAAGAATATCAGACACTTTATTTCGACGTGGCCAAAGCGTTGGCCGAAGATCCCGCCAACAACCTGCTGCTGCATGATGAGGATCAGATCATTGTCCATTCGATCTGGGAAGATGTTCAGAAAAAGGAAGTGGAAATATCAGGCGAGGTAAAAAACCCCGGCCCTTACCAGCTTACGGATAACATGACGGTTAAAGACCTGATCTTCAAGGCTGGCAATACCCTGGAGTCGGCCTTTCTCGATGTGGCGGAGCTGTCCTCACAAGTGATATTGGAAAACAATCGTGCCGATAACGTATATCGCCAAATCGACCTGACCAAAGCCCTGGCCGGTGATCCGGAGCACAACGTGGTCTTACAATCCCACGACCGCCTCCTCATCAGACGTATGCAAGACTGGCGTGCTGACAGCTTCGTTAACCTTGAAGGCGAGGTAAAGTTTCCCGGCCGCTACCTGATCAAAAAAAATGAGAAACTTTCCGCGCTCCTCGAACGGGCGGGCGGCTACAAGAAAACGGCCTATCTGCGGGGGGCTTATTTCACGCGGGAGCGGGTGCGCGAACTCCAGCAAAAGAGCCTCATCGAGATGGCGGACCGGTTGGAACGGGACCTCCTGGGAGCCGCTGGCGGGCAGCTATCGACGGCCCTTTCCACTGAGGAATTAGAGGGAAAGAAGGTGGAGTTGGCGCAAAAGCGAATGTTTATTGATTCGTTGCGCAGTCTCAAGGCAACCGGCCGAATGACCATCTACCTGAGCAGCAGTCTGCGGCTGATGAAAGGCAAAGAATACGACATTGGGCTCGAGCCCGGTGACAGCCTTTTGATTCCCTCAAAAAACAGTGTAGTCAATGTAGTGGGCGCTGTTATGACCCATGGAACTTATCTGTATTCCGATCAGCTTGATTATAGTGATTACATCAAACAAACAGGGGGATATAGCAGCTATGCCGATAAGAGCGCTGTCTTTGTCATGAAGGTAGATGGTTCTGCCCGGAAGCTGGAAAAGAGTTTTTTTGATTTTGGCTCCTCCCATGGTACGATAACGCAGTTTGGCGAACGGATAAAAAATATTGAGCCCGGCGACACCATCGTCGTCCCCGAGAAAACCGACCGCATCGCCTGGCTCCGCGAGATCCGCGACATCACGCAAATCCTGATGAACACCGCCGTAGCCGCCGGCGTAGCCATCAACCTCTTTTAGTAACCCCCATGCCCGTGATTTCGGGCACAACGAAGCATGAAAATTATCAAGTAGTTGGGTCTATTTTCATATAAAAAGCCAAGTCCCCATGACCCTTCCCCCCCTGGTTAGCAACTTCCCTCCCCCCTCTCCGCGAGACCTTTGAATTTTGTCATTTCGAGGAGCATTAGCGACGAGAAATCTTAATGCTCGTGCATAGTTAAATATTTCTCCCTTCGGTCGAAATGACAATATTGGCAGTTATTCAAAGGTCTCTCCGCGGGTTAGGGTGGGGGGAGAAATCACAAACATATTGTAAACTTCACCTTCCCCAGCCGTTAAGGTAGGGGGAGATACTCTTTCGGAGGAACCCATGAAAAAAGCGCTCATCACCGGCATCACCGGTCAGGACGGCTCCTACCTCGCGGAGTTCCTTATCGAAAAGGGCTACGAGGTCCACGGCATCAAGCGCCGGACTTCGCTTTTGAACACCGACCGCATCGACCACCTTTACCAGGATCCGCACGAGCCCGACCGCCGCTTGATCCTGCATCACGGCGATCTGACGGATTCCTCCAGCCTCCTCCGGATCATTCAGCAGGTGCAGCCGGTGGAAATATACAACCTGGCTGCCCAGTCGCACGTGGCTGTGTCCTTTGAGGAGCCCGAATACACCGCCAACTCCGACGCCGTGGGTACGTTGCGCCTCCTTGAGGCGATCCGCATCCTGGGCATGGAAAAGACCGCCCGTTTCTATCAGGCCTCCACTTCGGAACTCTTCGGCAAGGTGCAGGAAACTCCCCAGAAGGAAACCACCCCTTTCTATCCCCGCAGTCCCTACGCCGTTGCGAAGCTTTACGCTTACTGGATTACGGTAAACTATCGCGAAGCCTACGGCATGTACGCCTGCAATGGCATTCTCTTCAACCACGAATCGCCCGTCCGCGGGGAAACCTTCGTGACACGCAAGATCACCCGGGCCCTGGCACGGGTCAAGCTCGGCTTGCAGGATTGCCTTTTCCTGGGAAATATGGATGCGAAACGCGACTGGGGCCATGCCCGGGACTACATAGAAATGCAGTGGCTGATGTTGCAGCAGGATGAACCGGAGGACTTTGTCATCGCCACGGGCGTCCAATACAGTGTGCGCGATTTCGTCAATGCCGCTGCCGGGGAACTGGGCATGAAGATCCGTTGGGAAGGAGAGGGCGTGGCGGAAAAGGGCATCTGGGAAAATGCACCGGCCCCCTTCAAGCATGAAATGACGCCTATCTGCCCATACAAGATCATCGTCAGCGTCGATCCCCGCTACTTCCGCCCGACGGAGGTGGAAACCCTCCTGGGCGATCCGACGAAAGCCAGGGAAAAACTAGGCTGGACCCCTAAAGTTTCCTTTGGCGAGCTAGTCTCCGAGATGGTCCGGGAAGACCTGAAAGCTGCCGAACGCGACGAACTAGTCAAAAAACACGGCTACACCGCCTACAGCCGTCACGAATAGGGGGGTTTGCCCAGAGCGATATTTCAGTAATGCCCAAGGGCGGGGACATGATGCGGAAGCCCGACAGGGATCGCATCGTGTCCCCGGAACCCATTGAGGCGCAGAATCAGAAGCGCCAGGAATTCACCGCCGAAATGGAAGAAAAAAAGGACAGCCTGCGGCAGGAGATCGGTGTAATTTGGGGACACCATACTAATAAATTCGCCAGATTTGGGAACCTGTCCCCCGGCTTAAGGGAATATCTTCCATACTTTCATATTTAGTATGGTGTCCCCAAAATTATCCAAAATTATCTTCCCGCAAAAACGCTAAAATGCAAGACCTGACCCCCAAGTATTACAAACCTAAAAACATCTAAAGAATTAATTGCGTTTGTGGTTACAACCAGAAAAAGAATGATTGCCAGAGAAACATATTTCAATCTGCTTGCCAGCTACATCGATAAACCCTTCATCAAGATCATCACCGGTCTGCGACGCAGCGGCAAATCGGTGTTGCTTAACCTTTTGAGGGATGAACTCATCCAGCGGGGGATCGATGCAACAAATATCCTGCTGATCAATTTCGAAAGCTTTGAGTTTTCCGAGATTGATGATGCCGGTAAATTGTATCAATACATAAAAAGTAAAATCACGAACAACCGCAGATACTATATTTTACTCGATGAGATACAGGAAGTATCCTCGTGGGAGAAAGCGATAAATTCATTCCGCGTCGATTTTGATGCCGACATATACGTCACCGGTTCCAATTCGCGCCTGCTTTCCTCGGAGCTGGCTACCTATCTGGCCGGAAGATATATCGAAATACCTGTCTATACCCTGTCGTTCCGGGAATACCTGCAATTCAGGCGTGAATATGCCAACGTCAATGAGCCCGACATCTACGCGGAGTTTAATCTCTTTTTACGAAAAGGAGGCTTCCCCGCCTTGCATGTTGGAGATTATTCCGACGAGATGGCTTACAAAGCCGTCTATGACATCTATTCTTCGGCAATCCTGCGCGACACGATACAACGGCACGGAATTCGCGATGTGGAACTGCTCGAGCGCGTGGTGAAGTTCGTCTTCGATAACGTGGGGAACAGCTTCTCGGCAAAAAGCGTGGCGGACTATTTTAAAAGCCAAAACCGGCGCATCGACCTCAATACGGTTTATAATTACCTGAACGCCCTCGAGGGGGCCTTCATTATCTACCGGATTCCCCGATACGATGTAAAAGGAAAAGAGATACTGAAAACCAACGAAAAATATTTTGTTGGCGATCAGTCGTTGCTTTACGCGGTCATGGGGTTTAAAGACCGGCTTATTGCGGGTGTTCTCGAAAACATTGTTATGCTTGAACTAAAGCGCCGGGGATACCACGTTTTTGTAGGAAAACTGGACGATCGGGAGATCGATTTTGCCGCCGAAAAAATGGAGAAAAAACTGTACGTACAGGTTGCCTTTAAAATGGCCGAACAAACGACCATCGAGCGGGAAATTTTCCCCCTGCTCGCGATAAAAGACAACCATCCGAAATACGTGGTGACAATGGACGAAAACTGGCACGATAACATCGAAGGCATCCAACACAAACACATTGCCGATTTCATCTTGATGAAGGAATATTAAACCCAGGGCCCCAACTCAAAAACGCTAAAATGCAAGACCTGACCCCCAAAATTAAGTAAAGGAAAATAATGAAGAAAAAGATTGAACGAATCGTCGGTGAATTAAAAGACCGGATTTCGGGAAAATACATTATTAAGGAAATGCGCGTTTTCGGGTCCTCTGCCCGGGGAGACCGCAAACCAGAATCAGATATCGATATATTTGTTCATCTTGCCCATGTAAACCGGCAAATCGAAGAAGATCTTTTCGACATGGCTTATGATTTGGAGCTGAAGCACGATTGTCTCATTGATATCATTGTTGTTGACGACCGTGGCTTATCCGGTGTCCGGGGAACGGCGCCGATTTATGAAAATATCCGTGCCGAAGGCGCAGTCGTATGAAAGCGGAGGAAACACTTGCCCTGATTGCCTATCGCCTGGAACGGTCTCGCGAATCCCTCCATGCCGCAGAAATCATGCTTGAGAACAACATGCTCACATTTTCGATGAATCGCGTTTATTATGCCATGTTCTATGCGGTTCAATCTCTTCTCGTGTCGCGGAAAGTTTCCTTCTCGAAGCATGGACAGGTCAAATCCTGCTTCAACCGCGAAATGATCAAGACCGGTATTTTCCCGACGGAAATGGGGAGGCTATACAACAAATCTTTCGAATATCGGCAGCGGTTCGATTATATCGATTTTTCGTACCCCGACCGTGAAATTGTCTCCGAATACTTGGAAAAGACGAAAGGTTTCATTAGCAATATTCAGGAATATCTTCGACAACAAGAAGCCCCCACCCCGGCAAAAACGCTAAAATGCAAGACCTGACCCCCAAGGGAGGTTTTTTATATGCACAACTTTAAATATGTTGTTTACAAAGAAGATAAGTATTTTGTTTCTCAATGCTTGAATGTTGATGTTGCCAGCTTTGGAAGGAGCATTGACGAAGCGGTGGCCAACTTGAAAGATGCCGTGCAGCTGTATTTAAAAGACGACATCGGCAGCGGCATGTACCATGAAGTCGGCGATGCCTTGATCGGCGAGACAGCGGTAAATGCCTAAGCTTTATTCTTCCCGCCACATTATTACCGTTCTTGGCGCTCATGGCTTTGTCGAGGTGGATCAAACAGGCAGCCACAAAAAATTCAGATACGAAAGTTCGACCGTGATTGTTCCTTCACCGAAGCGAGAGATACCTTATGGTACATTTATGTCAATTCTGAGGCAATCGGGCCTCAAAAAGGTGGATTTTGAGTAGGCGCACGTGAAAAAAATCTCCGCACAAAACTCAAACCCCCGCAAAAACGCTAAAATGCAAGACCTGACCCCCAAAACTTGTCCCCCCAAGACCAAAGACCCCCCAAAAAAGAGGACGATATGGAAACAATTCTTTTGAAACAGGCAAAATCAGATTTACGCGGCATCATTAGACGAGCGGTGGTCGATCGGGACGAAATTGTTATTGCTTCCGATGATGGCGCTGTTGTCGTTCTGGATCAACAAGAATGGGCGCATATCCAGGAAACGCTGCGCCTGATCAGTGATCAAGATTCTTTCTCTGCTTTGTTGTTGGCCCATGCCTTAAGGGATCGGGGAGAAAAACCCGCAGGTCTCACGCCTGAAGAAGCCTTCCGCGATGTTCAAAGTTAGGATATTAGAAAAAGCGCAGGCCGATCTGGACTGGTTTCGTCGAAATGACAGGACCAGCTATATCAAGTGCTTTGATTTGGTGCGAGAAATAATCGTGCATCCAAGAGAAGGTACAGGAAAGCCGGAGCGACTGAAGTATTTTGAGAAGGAAGTTTACAGCAGACGGGTCAATCAAAAGGACCGTGTAATTTATACAATATATGAAGAAATTGCAGAAATTGACGTAACCTCTTTTCGTGGGCATTATGATTAAGAAAATGGGGGGAAGTCCCCCCGCCAAAAACGCTAAAATGCAAGACCTGACCCCCAAAAAACTGACCCCCCAAAAAACGAAGCTTGAAAGAATGCTGGTTGATTTCAAGGATGAAATTAAGGCGGAATTCCGGCATCAGCTTGGCATTCAGTCGGAGGCCTTTCAACATAAGCTGTACCTGGTTGTGGAAGGCCGCCAAATGCTGTCGGAGAAGCTGGATCGGGTGGAAGAGCGGCTTGACGGCCGGCTCGATTGTATAGTGAGAAAGCTCGATGCCGTAGCCGCCCAGGGTAGCATCATGGCGACCAAGCTCGATGCCGTAGCCGCCGACCTGAAGGCCCACCGCCGAGATACGGAGGCGCATCAATCTCTGTACAAGATCAAGGAAGATTAGATTGCCCCTCGGCCAAAACGCTAAAATGCAAGACCTGACCCCCAAAACCCCCAAAAAAATTAAATTGCATCCCCATGTCCAGGAGCGATTGCTTGAACGTGGGGCGACGGAAGAAGAGGTGATTGCAACGATTGAGCGCGGGGAACGTTTCCCTGCCAAACATGGCAGAACAGGATTCCGCTGCAACTTTCCATTCGACGGTGAGTGGAATAACAGACAATACTCGGCAAAACAAATTGAGGCGTATGCCGTTGAGGAAGATGTTTGGCTGGTGATTACCGTAATCGTAAAATTTTTCTAATGTAGGGGGTGTTATGAAACTGAGTTATGATCCGAAATATAACGTTGCATACATACGATTTCATGAGAAATTGGGACAAGTGTCGACAATCAAGATCAGCAATGACATGAACATTGACATTGCCCCGGACGGAACTGTCTATGGTGTCGAGTTGCTGAACCCAAAAGAACAACTGACCGGGGACCACGGCGTATTGATAATTGAGTCAGGTGGTCGGCGCCAGGAAATAGCACTTGTAGCATGAAATACGTTTTTCTATTTCCTCCCCCCCCCCCCCCCCAAAAAAACGCTAAAATGCAAGACCTGACCCCCAAGGG
>JBAQLR010000167.1:0-5167 GCA_049302035.1 Syntrophales bacterium | reverse complement strand
GACCACCTGCAACTGCTCGCTATTCAGATGTTCTTCGTAATTAATCAGATGTCTTACTCCTCTTTGCTTTCTGGGCGAGTCATATCAGCCCCCGCTAAATTACGGGGACGTCCATACTTAATTACCTATGGATCAATCGGGGACGGGTTCGCATTTTCTGATTAATTACTCACACGGGCACAACGATCCGCAAGGCTGGGAAATAGGTTTGGTAGCGGGAGACGTCACGGGTCAGGAGGGCCATGCCGCTGACCTCCGCATGAGCGCCGATATGGAAATCGGGCAATGGAGATATTTTGAGCCCGCCTTTACGACGATAATCGAGAAAACACTTGTCTGCGAGAAATGCTGCTGTCAACGAGGACCGTCATCATTCCCTCGTCATGGACAGAATCTCATCCGTGCGCAAAGCCACAGTCCCCTTGCCCTTTATGTAGGCAATCATATCTTTCCCGCAGCCTTCATCATGTTCGGCTTTCTGAAGAAACACCTTGCTGCCGGAGATGAAAAACTCAACCTCCGTGTTTGCCAGAAGTCCCATTTGCTCACGGACATTCTAAGGAATGGTGACCTAGCCTTTTGATGTGATCCGCATGCAACTCCCCCCTCTAATTCTTACTGATCATAGTCTTACCAAACCGCAAGCGGATGTCAAGGGGAAAATGGTAATCTGAATTCAGGAATTCTGGGGACATCCATGCTTATCTTCCTTCGCCTTGGCGATGGCGACAAGCCGGTCCTGCAGACGAGCTATTTCTTCCGGCACGTCCATGCCGTCGGGAACCGCTATGGCATCTTCCTGCTCCGCCATTTGGAGAAGTTCATTGATTTCCCCGGCAAGTTGCTCTTCCAATTTGCCGGCGTGGCCCCAACTCAAGGCACGGTGCTTTGAGGCGTTGGCCTTGATCTTTGTCCCGTCGAGGCTGATTTTGCCTATCTTGGGCACCCCCATTGTCGATGGGAATGACATAGTGTACCAAATTCGGGAATGAAAAGTGTACCACCTCCGGTAGCAAGCATATGGTAATGTCTCCTTTCAAAGGAGGTGTTGCCGATGATTTCAACGGAGGTATTTATGGACATTATAGCCATGCAGCATTCAGGTTTAAGTGTGAGACAAATTGCCCGTAAGCTGGGCATCCACAGAAATACAGTAAAAAAGCATATGAGAAGAAAGAGTTTCCTCATTACCATCAGTTGTGTCTTTCCGGCAAGCCTGCGTAGCGGGAAAAAGTTTGCTGGGGGCGAGGCTGGGGGGGCAAATGTTCCCCCAAGCCTCCCGATTGTAGTGTTGCAGGCAGTGTCTGGTTTAAAATTTGGGGTGGAGCGGGCTAATCAAGAATCGTTGACGGGTAAGCTGGCCTGGTAATTCCAGGGCATCCAATTGCCGGGGTTCTTGAAGACCTCGGAAGAATGTTTCTGGAGGGCCACCAGGTAATCGAAGGGATTGACGCCCCCCAGGTTGCAGGTGTGGATCAGGCTCATGAACATATCGCCAATGAACGCGCCATGCTCGGTTTTGTAGAACAAACTATTTTTTCGATGGAGGATAGCCTTTTTCAGGGTCTGCTCACAGAGGTTGTTGTCCAGGGGCGCTCCAGGGACTCTCAGGAACAGCGTCAGAGGATCCCAGTGCTTGAGCATATAGGCAATGGCTTTCCCCAAGCCGGAGTTCGGCTCCGTCTTCTTTTGCTCTATTTGTTCAGAAAGCCACCGTTTAAGGTTCTTCATCACCGGTGCGCTTTCCCGCTGATGGAAGAGGAGCCGTTCCTGGGGTGAGAGGTTTTGCTGTTTGGCTGTCTCATCGCTTTTGTACACATGGGCGATCTGGTCAATGACATGCGCCGTTTCTTCAGGAAAGTTTGCCGCCACGTCCACGAAGTTCCGCCGCCCGTGAACCAGGCAGTTGGCCAGGATGGTCTCGAACTCCTTGGAAGTATTGCGGGACAGGGCGTTTATGGTAAGAAAAAAATTATGGTAAGATGTACCTGATATCCCACCTTTAGATCCCGTTATTTTTAACCATTTTCAAAAAAATACTTCACATAATTTCTCCCCTCGGAGTAATCCATTCAAACAAAATCCAATTATTGAGGAGGTTACCATGTGTGAAAGGATACTCTCAGAGGAGTACAGCAACGGCTCTCAAAAGCCCCAGTTTCAGGACCGGATCGACATGCTTGCCAGACGTCTTGCGGAACGGGGATACTCCGGGAACACTATCGACGATCATGTGCATGAATGGCGTCGATTCAGCAGATACTGCAGTGACACCGGCATGGAGGTTCCCTCGAGCATCTACGCACCTGAGATAGAGGAATATCTTCGGCAACGTAAGCTAAGACATGGCGGAAGCTGGCTAAAGTTCATACAAGCATCACTTCGGATACTCATCGAAGCTGACGACTATGGCATCTTTTCTCGTCGACGGCACGGTCCGCCGAAGCCAACAACCGCTTTATTCAAAGAGTGGGTCCCTCCCTATGTACGGTTTATCGAAGAACACCGGGGGGGGAAAAGACCTGCGAAAGAGCTTCCTTGTGCTTCGTGAATTTATGGAGTTTATCGAGAAGGCTGGCGTTCATGATTTCAGAAGCCTCAGGGCTAACATTATGCACGATTACTGCATGAGCCGCGGGAATCGAACAGCCGCTACTTGGCCTTCCTATATCAGTATTGTCCGGCGCTTTCTGCACTATGTGTTTATGCGGGAAGGAATGGAACAGGATCTCTCGTCCGCGTTGGGTGGGGCAAAGCGGTATCGTCACACAGGTCTTCACGATGTGCTCACCGAGGCTGAACTCGACAAACTCCTTGCCTGTACCGGCCGCTCGAATGAATTGGGCCGAAGGGACTATGCCATGCTCCTCATTGGGGCACGATACGGCATGAGGCCATGCGACATCCGGAAGTTTAGTCTTGATGACATCCACTGGCGTGACAATCATATCACTTTCCGCCAGTCCAAAACGGGCAAGCGCCTTAGCCTGCCCCTACTGCCCGAGGTGACAGAGGCCCTCATTGATTACCTCCGTGCAGGACGTCCCCCGACAATGGCGCGGAACATCTTTATCCGCCACAGGGCCCCCTTCGAGCCGTTCGCTCCCGCAGATAACCTCGCCTCGGTGATGATCAGGGCACTTAAGAGGGCGGGGCTCGATCAACGTCCAGGCTCCCGGGGGTTCTACCTCCTCCGTCACACGCTTGCTACCAGAATGCTCGGCGTCAATGTACCCCTCAAAATGATCGGGGATATCCTGGGACATACATCAACAGAGTCCACATTGGGCTACACGAAAGTTGATCTGCCCGCCTTACGCACTGCCTCTCTTTCGATCGCGGAGGTGCTCCAATGAAGCCCTTTATCTCACCTTTGGCCCCCCATATTGAGCAATTCCTCAAGTTCAAGCGTGCTGTCGGCTGTCGCTACGAGCGAGTGGAAGAGCAGTTGTTTCTTCTGGATAGGTTCTTCGCATCCCATCTCCCACCTGTAGATCCTGTCATTACCGACACTATCGTCCGGGCCTATATAGGTGACACCGGGAATAGGGCTGAGCGCCTCCTGAGTCTTCTGCGCCAGCTCTGTCGTTTCGTCGGTATAGAAGAGCCCCGCACGTTCATCCCGCCCCGAGGCTTTCTGGGCATCCGTCATGCGCCCTTTATACCCCGTGTCTTGACCCGTGAAGAAGGAAGGGCGTTTCTCAAGGCATGCTCCTTTCTTCCTCCCTGCCGATGGTCGCCGTTGCGCGGCATGGTGCATGGCACGGCACTCATGCTCCTTTACTTGGCAGGTATGAGGGTGGGAGAAGCCATATCTTTGAATATCGAGGATGTTGACCTTGCCAACGGAGTTCTCAGGATCAGAAAAAGCAAATTCGGAAAATCGAGATTCGTGCCCATGGCACAGGATCTCACGGACCGCATGGGACAGTGTCAATGTTTTGTCGATCGCTTCCTGGGGGTGCGTCCCCCCGATGCCTCTTTTTTCCCTGGGCCAAAAGGTCTTTGCTGTACGGATAGTGCCCTCCGATACTCCTTCCGGAAAGTGCTCGCTGAGGCAAAGATCCCATACCTCGGCGTGGGAAAAGGCCCGCGCATGCATGATTTGAGGCATTCCTATGCCGTTCACAGGATGATGCTGTGGTACGAACAGGGCGCCGATCTTGGGGTCAAGCTTCCCATACTCGCCATCTATCTTGGCCATGTCGGCCTGTCGAGTTCCCAGTATTACCTCCGATTAACAGAAGATCTCTTAAGCAGTGTCTTGAGCCGCTATGAGGTCAGATTTAGCACACTTATCGAAGAAAGGAGGACAAAAAATGACTCTTTCAGCCCTGATCACGGATTTTTTCATGAGCCACCTTGCGAGGGAGCGTGACGCAAGCAAGCATACGGTTATGGCATATCGCGACGCCCTCAAAATGCTTCTCTCTTTTGCTGCCCGGATAAAGGGCTGCACCGTTGACCGCCTACGCCTCGAAGACCTCTTCGTCGAGGTTATTCTTGAGTTCCTGAACTACCTGGAAAAGACCCGGGGGGAATACGGTCTCAAGCCGCAATGTGCGTTTGGCCGCCATTCATTCTTTTTTCCGCTATGTCCTGTGCCGGGAGCCAGAGGTTGCCTCCTTCTGTCAGAGAGTCCTCACGATACCCTTTAAGAAAACTACCCGACGAACCCTGGGATATCTGACCGAGGCAGAGACGAAGAGTCTCCTTACCCATGTCGACCGTGACACACGTTGCATGGCGAGCGGGATTATGTGCTTCTCGCATTGCTCTACGATACAGGGGCTAGGGTGCAGGAGTTGATCAATGTAAGGCCATCCGACTTCCGTCTTGAGTGCCCCGCTTTTGTAAGGATTACTGGAAAAGGACGCAAGGAGCGCATCTGCCCCCTCCTTCCCCAGACAGCCCGCCTTGTCGGCAGCTTCATTGCCGAACAAATACGTACCAAAGATGACGGCCCATGTTTTCTGAATCGTTGTGGGCAAAAACTGACGAGACATGGGGTGCGGTACCTGTTGAAGAAATACCTTGCAGCCTGCATTCCCGCGCTTAATGTAACGAGGCAGGTGGAGCAATCCCCATCGCCTCATAAAGTTCGACTTGCCGCTTGGTTACTTCACCTACGCGCAGGTCATGCCCCGGTTGCTCGAAGCATTCAATG
>JBAQLR010000166.1:0-2341 GCA_049302035.1 Syntrophales bacterium | reverse complement strand
TGAAGAGATTAGGGCGGCAAGTCGCTGGTTGGTTCTTTATTTTTCTGGGGATTATCGGTTTGTTCCTGCCTTTTTTACAGGGGGTGCTTTTTCTTATCATCGGTGCGGCAATCCTGGCCCCGGAGGCGCCTTTTTTCCAGCGGCTAATCAAGAAAATGGAGGAAAAACATCCCTGTACTTTTGTACGGGCAAAACTTTTCCTGCACCGCCTTTACCCATGGGGAAGCAGGGCTGAAACGGATGATCGGGATACCCGCTAGAATAAAACGGAAATTGCTGATTTACGATAATTGAAATGTTGAGAGAGGAAGATCATGAGATTTTTTAAGTTTGCCCTGCTGATTGGGTTGCTGCTCCCCCTGGGCGCGGCTTGGGCCAAAGATAAGCCTGTTGTCACCGTTTTTCCTTTTGCCATATCCAGTACCGAAAATATTGACTATATTCAGCAAGGGATCTGGGGAATCCTGGCCTCGCGTATTGCGGCAGACAACAAAGTGGAGGTAACGGACGCAGATGTTGTCCTCGATCACCTTAAGAAGCTGGTCAGGAAAGACTTGACCTTGACGGATGTTCGTAATCTGGGCGTCAAGATGAAGTCAGATTTTGTGGTCTGGGGTGAGATCACCAAGAAAGGCAATGCCGTCAGCATCGAGGGCAAGTTGCTCGAAATAAGCGCAAACCAGACTTCGGAAACCCTGTCTGTCCAAACCCAGGGGCTGGATGAAATAATACCGCACATCAACGATTTTGCCCAAAAGATCAGCAAGCGCATTACGGTGGAACTTTCTCCTGAACAGCCTGCGGCTGCTTTAACCTCAGACCCTGCCCCGGCGCCATCATCCCTGCGGGCGGAACGGGAAAAAAAGATCATTGCCGGCATGAAAGCCAGCAAGACGGGCACCCTTACATCAATTCCGCTCAGTCCCGATCTTTTTGACAAACCTCCACAGGCCACGCCCCAAAAGCCGTGATTGCCGGGTCTTTTATTTCCCCCGGCGGATGGCATGAACCGCCGTCGCTTTGAAGGACAGATTGACGCGCTTTCCCTCCTTTAGAGCAAGGTTCTCCAGAGATTGCGGCATTACATAAGCAGTCAGGAAAAAACCGCAATCGAGCTGTAGTTTGAAATAAGGTCCCTGGGGAATAATCTTGATAATCATGGCCGGGAGGTTGTTCCTGACACTTGTTTCCGTTCCTGCTTCCCGGCGGGAGATAATGACATTCTCCGGTCTTACGCAGCATATGATCGTTTCTCCCACCGCGACTTCACCGATGCCCTCAATTTTTTGACCGGCGACCTCAACGGTGAAGGTGCCTCCCGATGCTTTTTGCACGATGCCGGGGAAAAGGGTTTCTATCCCGACAAAAGAGGCAACTAACTCATTGGCGGGATGGTTCATCACCTCCTGGCAGGCGCCTGTCTGCACGATATGTCCCTCATTCATCACAGCCAGGCGATCGGCCAGGCGCAAGACCTCCAGGCGGTCGTGGGTGGCAACGATCGCCGTCGTACCCGTTTGCCCCAGTACCAGCCGCAAATCTTCGATCAGGGTATCTCGACTGGGGGCGTCAAGATTAGCAAAGGGCTCATCCAGCAAAATAATTTCCGGCTCCGTGGCGAAGGCACGGGCCAGATTGGTGCGTTGTGCCTCGCCTCCAGATAAGCTTTTAGCGGAACGGTTGAGAAGATGGCTTATCCTCATCATATCCGCATATCTGGCGGCGCGCCGGGCGATTTCCTGCTTAGGGAGATGGCGGATCTTCAGGCCGACGGCCACATTGTGGAACACGGTGGTATTGAGCAGCAGGGGATCCTGAAAGACCATGGCCAGGCGGCGGCGATAAGAGATGGTTAGTTCTGGCCGGAGGACGTCCTGCCCCTTGAAGAGAAGCGTGCCCCGCACCGGATACAGAAGCCGGGCTATGGCTAAAAAAAAGGTCGTTTTACCGGCGCCATTTGGTCCAATAATGGCGAGAGTTTCTCCCTCGGAGAGGGAAAAAGCGGGAATATCAAGCACCCTGGCGCCGCCTCTTTCCACAAGGAGGTTTTTAATCGTTAATATCGACACGGGCGGCGGGCTCATCTTACTTTTGTCTGTTGCTGAATCCGGCTCAGGATGGCATTTATCAGGAAGATGAAGAAGAGCAGGATGATGCCCAGGGCCATGGCCATCTCGAAATTACCGCGGCTGGTCTCCATGACTGTGGCCGTGGTGAGGACACGGGAATAGCCCTTGATGTTGCCGCCGACCATGATCGACGCCCCGACCTCGGAAATAACCCCCCCGAAACCGGCCATCACCGCCGCCAGGAGCGGCAAGCGGGCCTCGCGCATCAGCAG
>JBAQLR010000165.1:0-6844 GCA_049302035.1 Syntrophales bacterium | reverse complement strand
GACCACCTGCAACTGCTCGCTATTCAGATGTTCTTCGTAATTAATCAGATGTCTTACTCCTCTTTGCTTTCTGGGCGAGTCATATCAGCCCCCGCTAAATTACGGGGACGTCCATACTTAATTACCTCTCGACTCTGGGGTGAGATCGGGATAGTTATCACACCTGGCTAGAATTGCACGAGTTATTGCCGACGGCGCCTGCAAGCGCCGACGTGATAAACTTGACACGGATATCCGCTTCGGTGAGAGCCTTCTTATTCATTGCGATCGGGAATCTACATCAATCATATTGATATGTCTAACGACAATTTTATGCAGGTTTTACTTTCCTGTTCATCTCCCAGTCCTTATACACGTAGTAAAGAACGGGCACCATGGTGCGGGAAAGGAGCGTGGCTGCCACTTCGCCTGCCATAAGGGCGATGGCCATTCCTTGAAAAATGGGGTCGAAGAGGATAACCGAGGAACCGACGACGACAGCCGCCGCGGTAAGGAGCATGGGGCGGAAACGGATGATGCCGGCCTGCACTACCGCTTCCTTTAGCGGTACGCCGTCGGCAAGCTGTAATTCAATGAAGTCCACCAGGATAATCGAGTTCCGCACCACGATACCAGCCCCGGCAATAAAGCCGATCATGGAGGTGGCGGTAAAGAAGGCGCCCATGAGGGCATGCCCCGGCAGGATTCCTATCAGTGATAGGGGAATGGGGGCCATGATGACAAGGGGCACGATGAAGGACTTGAACCAGCCCACCACCATGACATAGATCAAGATCAAGACGGCGGCAAAGGCAATCCCCAGGTCGCGGAATACCTCGTAGGTAATGTGCCATTCTCCGTCCCACTTCATGCTGTACTTGTCCTCCAGCCAGGGTTGCGCGGTAGAGTATTGCTTGAGCTCATAACCTTCGGGCAGCCGCAACGCGGTAATGGCCTTCTTCATCTTCAGGATGGCGTAAACGGGACTTTCTTCCGTTCCCGCCACATCGCCCGTGACATAGGTGACGCTCTTCAGGTTCTTGTGATAGATGGTTTTCGCCTCGCTGCCGTCTTGGCGTTTTACCAGTTCGGCAAGGGGGACAAGCGCGCCTGAGGAAGAAGGGACACCAACGGACGTAAGGACCCCTAATTCGGCCCGCTGAGCCAGCGGCATACGGAGAAATAACTCCACCGGCTCCTTTTCCCTTTCCATATGGGCCAGACCTATCCCGGCACCGCTCAAGGCGATCTTCAAGCTCTGCGATATGGCTTCCGTGCTGATGCCGGAGCGAGCGGCCTTGTCCTGATCAACTTCAAAGCTGATCTTGGGCTGATGTCCCTCCACGTACCAGTCCACGTCAACGACGCCGGGGGTTTCAGTAAATATCTTCTTGATTTCCTTGGCAATCTCGATCCGACGGCCCATCTCCGGCCCGTAGATTTCCGCCACCAGAGTACTCAGAACCGGGGGACCGGGCGGAATTTCCACCACCTTGATCCGCGCTTGATATTTATCGCCGAGCCGTTTGATTTCCGGCCGGAGGCGTTTGGCAATGTCGTGGCTCTGCGCTTTACGTTCCTTCTTCGCAACGAAATTAACCTGGATATCGGCGACGTTGCTGACCGCACGCAGATAGTAGCGCCTTACCAGGCCATTAAAGTTAAATGGCGCTGCCGTGCCGATGTAGGACTGATAGTCCGTAACCTCCGGGACGGTTTTCAGATACTCGCCGATCTCGCGGGCCAGGGCGGCGCTCTCCTCCAAAGTAGCCGCTTCGGGCAGATCGGTGATGATCTGTAATTCGCTCTTGTTGTCGAAGGGAAGCATCTTTACCGTGACCAGTTTCAAGGCCACCAGACTGGCCGAGCCAATCAGCAACGCCAAGACCAGCAGCAGTCCGAAAAAGCGTTTCTTCCGGCTGGCGAGCAGCCCACGGAGATTCTTCTCGTACAGGTGGTTCAGGGTACCGAGCAGCCGTCCCCCTTCCTTCGCGGTGGCCTTAACATCCTGCTTACCGGTTCCCTTCAAGACGATATAACTAAGCCAGGGGCTGATGATAAAAGCGATAAGCAAGGAGATCAGCATGGCGGCTGATGCCCCGACGGGGATAGGGCGCATGTAGGGACCCATCAGTCCGGAAACGAATGCCATGGGAAGGAGAGCGGCGATAACCGTAAATGTGGCAAGGATCGTGGGATTGCCTACCTCGTCCACCGCCGCAACCGCCGTTTCCGTATCCACCCGTCCCATCTTGAAATGACGGTGGATATTTTCCACGACCACAATGGCATCATCGACCAGGATGCCGATGGAGAAGATCAGCGCAAAAAGCGTTACCCGGTTGAGGGTGTAGCCATAGAGATAGTTAAACAGGATGGTAAGCGCCAGCGTCACGGGCACGGCGACGCCAACCACCAGGGACTCCCGCCAGCCGAGAAACAGGGCAATGAGAATGGTCACGGAAATAGCAGCAATGAACATGTGCTCCAAGAGTTCGTTGGATTTATCCCTGGCCGTATCCCCATAATTTCTGGTCACGGTGATATTGACATCGGCCGGCAGGCGCTTCCCCTTCAGAACCGCAACCTTGGCCAGGGCCTCATTGGCCACGAGGCTGGCATTGGCGCCTTTTTTCTTGGCAATGGTCAGGGTTACGGCTTCCTTTTGCCCGATGGCCGAACTTTTAATCCCCTTTCTGGCCGCTGCTGCCCCCAGCCCCATGAAAACATAATGGGCCGGTTCCTCGGGACCGTCGTTTATTACGGCCACATCCCGCAGGTAAAGCGGACGATTCTGGTAAGGAGCGATGGCCACGTTGCCCACCTCGTCGCTGTTTTTGAGAAAGGAGCCTGTTTCCACGCGATATTCCTTGTTGCCCGCAGAAAAACCCCCGGAGGGCAACAGGAAGTTTGCTTTCTTCAAGGCTTCCGATATCTGCCAGACAGAAACATGGTAGGCCTTGAGCCGCTGGGGATCGAGAGTGATCCGTACCTGCCGCTTCTGCCCGCCGATGACGGCGCATTCCGATACATCCTGGTCTTTTTTTATTTCCTCGCCCAGTTCCTGGGCGATACGCCTCAACTCATAACCGGCGTAGCGGTTACTGTCGCTCCAGAAGGTCAGGGTAAGGATTGGCACGTCGTCGATGGAACGCTCCTTGATCAGAGGCGGCAAGACACCCGCCGGAATGCGATCATAGTTGGACGAAAGCTTGTTATTCAGCTTGACGATGCTATCTTCCATCTGCTGGCCTTCGTAAAACTGGACGATGGTCAGGTTTAAGCCGGGCTTGATGATGGAGTAGATATATTCCACCCCCTTGATTTCCCAGAGGAGCTTTTCCATGGGCTTCGTCACCCTGGCCTCCACCTCGCGGGGTGAGGCTCCCGGATAGGCAACATAGACATCGACCATGGGCGCCAGAATCTGCGGTTCTTCCTCGCGCGGCGTGATCAGGACGGCAAAAATTCCCATGACAAGCGCGGCTAAAACGATAAGCGGCGTCAGTTTGGATCTGATAAAGGTCCTGGCGATGATCCCGGCTATGCCGACAGTCTTCACGGTAATTGCTCCAGGATGCCGCCGTCCACGGCCTTTTCTGTTCCTTGCACAATGATCCGCTCCCGGCTGTTCAAACCAGACAGGATTTCCTTGTTACCCTCATGGCTCCGGCCAACACGGATGAGACGGTAGGTAATGACGCCACGGCTATCCACGGCATAGACGCCGGTCAATTGCCCCTTTTCCACAATCGCGGCCTCGGGAACCAGCAGTACCTCCTTTTTACCCTTGGGTATGCTGACTTTAGCGTAGAGACCGGATTTCGCGCCGGTACCCGGGAAGGCAACCTTAATCATGAAGGTACGGGACAGGGGATCGACGGTGGGGAGAATCTGAGTGATTTTTGCCGACAGCGGCCGCCCGCCGGATGCTATAGAAACGATGGCGGGCATGCCCACCTTAAACCGGCCGACCAGGGATTCATCGATGCTGATTTCTACATGGCAACTCGACGTATCTTCCACGGTCAGGAGCGGCATACCCGGAACAGCCATCCCGCCTACTTCGATCTTCTTTTCCGTTATCATCCCCTTGTAGGGAGAAGTTATGCTGCCAAAACCGAGTGCGACCTTTGCCTCGGTCAAGGTCGCTGCGGCCCGGTTCACCGTTTCCCGCGACCGTTCATATTCCAGATCCGCCACCTGTTTTTTTGTGTCGAACTGGTCCATTTCCTGGGGGGTGACAGCTTTTTCATCAAACATCTTCTTGTAACGTTCTTGGGTTATGTCCGCAAGCGCGCGGTGCTGCTTTGCCGACTCCTGGGCCTGGACGGCCTCCTGGTATCCGGCCGCCGCCGCCCGCACCTTTTCCCGTAAATCCCGGTCGTCAATGGTCAGCAGCAATTGACCTTTTTGCACCACGTCCCCCTCTTTAACAAAAAGCGCGGTCACCGTTCCCATCATCCGGCTGGAAATATAACTGGTAGTGGCGGCCTTGACGTTTCCCGCCGCCTCGAAGAGGTCATCTACGACGGTAAGAGCAAGCTTTGCCGTTGCTACACCGCTGACGGACGGCCTCTTTACCTGGACAGTGCCCGGCGCAACCTTGTCGCCGCAACCGCCCAGCGCCAAAAGAACGGCAAGAAGCAACAGGAAGCGGCCCGCCAGTCTGCTCATAAGTTTTCTTTTGTGCATTTCCGTCTTCCCCATGTTTCCTATTCAACCTGCAAATCGCTTAAAATCGTGCCGCTTTCATAACTTAGCCGGGCAATGGCGAGACGGTAATCGTTTTCCTTAGCCACGAGATTGGCGCGGGCGTGGTCGATACTCACCTGGGCGTCCAAGAGATCAACCAGCGGCGACAGGGAGCCTTCATACCTGACTCTAACCAGTCGCCTGCCTTCTTCGGCGGCCTGCACCGCTTCCTCCGCCAACTTCCTGTTTTTTGCCGTTTCCTCAATTGTTAGATAGGCCTCCTGCACCCGGAAAAAAATCATCTTTTTCAAGCCTTCCAGGTACTCTTCCGTCGCTGCTGCCTCATATTCAGCTTTGCGCCGCTCATGCACCATTTTTCTGCCGTCGAAGGCTTCCCACTTGAGAAATGCCGTCAATTGCCAGTTGTCGCCCTCTGCACCCAGCGGAGCGCTATGGTCATTAAGTTGATAGGCGCCGCCCACTCCCAGTGTGGGGAAATAAGCGGCTGCGGCCAATTTTACATTTTTTTTGGCATTTTCCGTGCGCAGAGCGAGTACCTTGATATCCCGTCGGGCTAAGGCCTGTTCCCGATAATAATCCGGGTCCCGCAGGGGCAAAGGGGGCGGCATCTCCGTTACATCCACGGCGCTTGCCAAGCCCAGGATTAACCCCAAAGCCCGCTTAGCGACGGCCAGGTCCTTTTCCGCGCTTACGAGCTGCTGCTGGGCATCGGCAACGGCGGTGTTTGCACGCAATAGATCGGAATAAAGCCCCAGCCCGTTTTTATACCGGAGTTCAGCGGTGCGTCGGTGCTCCTGTGCATCTTCCCCGGCTTTTTCCGCCACCTTGATGAATGCGGCCGCCGTTCCCACCATGAGGTAGGACTGCACTGCCTTGAAGGCGGTTTCTTCCTTCTTCCTCCCCAGGTCTTCTGCCGCTGCCCTGCTTTCCCCCTTGGACATCTCCAGGCCGATGGCAGCCTTTCTCATAAAAAGGGGCTGCTCAATGGAAATGGTCGATTGGAAATCGTTAACGGCATCGGGATGATTCAAGGTATCGGGGATAAAATCGCCTGCGGCAATTCTTTGTTGGTCGAGTTTGGCCATGAAGGCATAGCCGGGGTTTACGGTCCGCAAATACCGCTCTTCCAGGAAAATCTTGGGCAGCAGGAAACTCCTGGCCACTCCGATCTCTTCCTGTTTTGCGGCTGCGGCATTCCTTTGCGCCTTCAGCTCGTGGTTGTTTTCCAGGGCGGCCCTCACAGCTTGGGACAAGGAATATCTTTGTTCCCTGTCAGCCGTATTGCCTACCCCGGTCATACAAAGCAAGAGTCCAAAAATAACGGCGATGCGGCTGGCCGTAAGCTTTGATGTTGTTTGGGTTGCATTCATGGCGCTTCCTTTGCTCGCACCATCAGGCCAGATTCAGCAGGCAGTGGGGGGGACACCTAATTTTTCCAGTATTTTCTCCATCAGGCACCATTTCGTAAAGGCGGACTGGAGAAGATTGAAACCGATAAAAGCAGTGAAAAGCAGCCAGTAGTGGCTGTGCAGATAGGTCAAAAGCAGGGAAATCAAGACGAAGCTGCCGACAATAGCCCGAATGTAATGTTCCATTTTCATAGTCATGCCTCCTTAGTTGTCATGTTCTGGGAGAAAAGCTTTCCTTTCTCCTCAATCTGCTCCAAGAGCACTTCCCGCATCAAATTACAGGCCTGGATAATCTTGGGGTTGGCAATACGGTAGTAACTATTGGCCCCTTCCCGCCGCGTGAGGATGACCCCCCTGGCTTTCAGGATGCTCATATGCTGGGAAAGGTTCGCCTTGCTGACACCGATTTGTTCGATTAAATCACCGGCCGACATTTCCCTGTCCTTCAAGGAACTGAGGATTTCCAAACGTTTGGCATTCGCGAAAATCTTGCAGATATCTGCATGCAGTTCATATGCTTTTTTCATACTTCCCTCTTGCCTAGCTAGTATGGCAGTTTCCATTTTTCGCAACTCTAATCTCTGTTAACATAATTGTCAAGATTTTGTTGCTTCTGGATATTCGATAAACTATCCCATCTTAAATTGTCTGATCCCCACCCCGGAAAAGCTCAAAGTATCTCAGCGGATTATAGTCCGGGGAAAGACAACGCTTTATCTTTCCGTATGCGCAAAAAATAG
>JBAQLR010000164.1:0-9422 GCA_049302035.1 Syntrophales bacterium | reverse complement strand
TCACTGATCCGACGCACAGCCCGAGAATAGGCATCAATGGTCTTTTGGCTTTTTCCCTGAAGTGTAAGTAGACGCAGGTGGCTCTGATAAAGTTCATTAAAACGATTCATTTCAGCTTGGTTCATGGTATACTCCCTTTTAATAGCGCCCGGAATTGGGCAACTAGGGGAGGTTATACACTGATTTGAGATTTTTTTCCGCCGCGTAGCGGCTTCGTCCAACAATTTAATCCAGCCGACCGGGAATAAAGCTGGTGCGGTTTTCTTTTCAGTCCGAGGCCCGGCGGCTGATTATGGTCGTTATGCGAAAATATAAAGGCAATTATGAAGATAAGGCAAATTTCAGTTGCATGTCTATTATCGTCGGCCAAAAAGTAGGCCAAAATCACCGGATAAAAAGAGGCCACTGATTGAACAGGATATACCCCGGCGCCTAAGCGTCCATTTTATGAAGCGTCTTTTATATTCTTGTCCTGTTTTGCGGCGAACAGGTCAAGCCACTGTATCTACTTTTCAATCATCTTGTTTTTTTGTTTTTGGTTTCGTTCGATAGCTGGGTCCCTCCATGATAATGACTTCCGAATTGTTGACAAGCCGATCGGCGATGGCCGTGGCCACGGTGGTACTGTCAAAGATTTTTCCCCAATCAGCGAACGGCAGATTGGTTGTGATGACCGTCGATTTTTTTTCGTGCCTGGCGCTGATGACTTGGAAGAAGAGATTGGAGCCTTCGTTGCCCAGTGGAAGATACCCTACCTCGTCGATGACCAGGACATCCGGCGCCTGATAGAGATGGAGTTTTTTCAAGAGAGAGCGGTCCGCCTCGGCGGCGACGAGGTGGTTGATCATATCCATGGCGGTGGTGAACAGGGCGCTAACCCCGGTCTGTGTGGCGGCGTAGGCGATGCATTTTGCCAGTAAGCTTTTTCCAGTGCCGGTATGCCCGATAAAGATGATGTCTTTTTTCTGTGGGATGAAGTCCATATCCAGCAGATGCAATATGCGGGTTTTCTGTTTGGTCCTCGATATGTGGAAGTTAAAGTCGAACTGGTCGATGGTCGGTTTTTCAAAGAGTTTTGATTGCTTGTACTTGATGTGGATTCGATTCTGCCGCCTGTGTTCCAGCTCCAGATCGAGAAGCCGTTCGATGGTTTGCAGGGTTGAGATGTTCTGTTTTTCAGCTCGCTCCAGGATTTGCGGGATGTTGTCGGCACAGGAAATGAGGCGCAGTGCTTTGAGTTTTTCCTTCACGGATTCAATGGAGGACTCATGGGGTGTCATTCTTCTTTTCTCCTTTTGAGGATGTAGGCATCATAATCGGCCAATGAAGGTTCCGGCAGTCTGATGTTGTTCAAATCTTCATTTTTGAGCTTGACGGGCGGATGTTGTTTCGGCGGCGTTTTTTCCTGGCGGAGGATGTTTTCGATATAATCGGCGCCATAGGCTTTATGGAGCACGGCTTTTCGGATGGCGCAAAGGAGTGAACCGGCGCCATACTGATCTTTGAGTTGCAGGAGTTTGAGGACGTTTTTCTTGATCAGTTGCCTGGCATTGACCAGCGCGGCGAGATAATCTACAGCTTCCTGCCCCAGGGACAACAAGAGGGCGATATCCCTGTCCTGCCATAATCGGCGGTGGAGCTTTTTAACCTGTTCCTGATGGGAGGGCAGCTCGATTCTTTTTTTCCGTTCCCATGACCGATGATGGACGGCAACCTGTTTTTCCCGGTGGTAAAGCGTCACCATCGTTTGGTCGGCTTTAAGAGTGAGGCGCCTGCCGATCGTCCAGGGGGGCGCCGTGTAGCTGTTGTCGTCGAAGCGGACGGCAAAATCCTGATGCACCAGGAGGGTGGCGCTTTCCCGGCAGTCGGGCAGCAGCGGTCTCAAATTGACCGCGGCGAAACGGTCGAAGGGCCTGTCCCCAGTGGTCTGATGAACTCTCACATTACAGACGCCATCCCGCCACTGATTGACCTGTCCCTGAACGTCCATCAGATCGTTGAAGGAACGCAGGGGCCAGAAGTTCTGACGGAGGTAATCGATGCTTTTTTCGATTTTCCCCTTTTCCTGTGGAGAACGGATATGACAGGCGCGAGGAACGATTTTGAAGATCCGCAAAAAATCGAGGAAGACGTCATTGAATCGGATGACGCTCCCGCAGCGCTCCGTGACGGCGGTCAGCATATTGTCGACGACGATTTCTTCCGGGGTTCCGTTAAAGAAGTGGAAGGCGTTGAGCAATCCCTGATGAAGGGCTTCCTGCTTCTGGGAGTGGGTAAACTCTACGTAAAGCATGCGGCTGTACGATTCGATAACAGCCAGGGCGTAAAGCTTCCTGACGGATTTTCCATAAGTCAGGGCGCCGAAGTGACCCCAGTCGATCTGTAGTTGCCTTCCCGGCGCTGATTCGAAACGGATGAAGGCCTCCCGGTTTCGGCACTGCTCACTGCGCTTTTTCTGGAGGTAAGACCGGACGATGGTAACCCTGCCGTCGAATCCCTCGCTTTTGAGCCTTTGGAGAACCACCGGGGCTTTGACATCAGGAAACTCCTCCAGAAACGAATCAATCTTCTCCCGATAGGCATCAAGCTTTGACGCCTTGGGCTTCCTGTCGGAAACCGTACGTTCGGGATGATCGAGATACTTCTTTACGGTCTCTCTGCCGATTCTGAGTTGCTGGGCGATCTGCCTTGCAGAGCAGCCAACATCCTTGAGCCGGTGGATTTCAAAAACAGTTCTTCTGTCGATCATGGCAACGCCCTCCTCTGATCCGCATACCGAAGGGATTGCCGGATGATTTGCGCCACCACGGCATGGTCTTGATCTTCATCATCTGTCGGCTTCGGCTTGATCACCGGGCGGTGCGGGAGAGCCAAAACCTGGAAGATGCGACTGTCGAAGTCGATCAAGTCCTTCCCGATCAGGCCATCCCGCGCAATGATATACTCATCGAGATCGATTTGGAGAAGGGTGCTAGATAGCGTCATAACTGTAGCAGGAAAGACCATATCTGTCCCCGGCCAGAATCAAGAACAGGTACAGGATGATCTCCTCCCGATCCAGAGAGGCCAAAAAACCGTCGGCCAGAAAGCGGTGGGGGATAAAGCTGAACCCGCCGGTGATCTTCCTGACCCTGTCCGCATTGAGAATCCTTTTGGTCAGCATGGGCATGCCCTCCTTGCAACCGTGATTTTGTGTCAGGCTACACCGGAAGGAACCATTTTTCCATCGAGTCCTTTTTTGCAATCACTTACAACTTATCGGTATCCCGTAGATATTTACTTTTAACGCGTCCATTTTTGCAATCACCGGCACCAGCCAGAATTGCCCGGAGAATACTGCCCTGCTTAACGTTCCGAGATGTTCCGACGCGTCCATTTTTACAATCATGGACCCCTTCATCCCCGGCGGATCGCCCCGACCCCGGCTGCGGCGTTTTATGTTTCGCATTCTCTGGAGATCCTGATTGCGCCTTGCCTGATCAGGATGCTTCTGCCGGTATGCTTTCCAGTAATCGGGATGAACCTTGTACCAGTCCTGCCAGCAGCGCTTCTGGTTGGCCAGGTAATCCGGATCGCCGCGAATCTTCTCCCTTTGCCACGCCGCCTTCCGGGCGCGCTGACAAACCAATTTTCCACAATACCGGGGATGCTTCTGCCGCGGATCGGGAATAAAATACCCCCCGCAATGACAACATGACACCTCTTCCATAATTCCACCGCCATCATCCTGGATGGCTGCTGTATATACTTGGAATTAAAAGAATGAAATGGAATGAGAAGAATGATATGATTCTTAGAAAGTTCAGAACGAAATAAGTGGACCTAAATGACCGGCGATGACGGTATCAATTTACTCCGGCGATTCTGGTATGGAATTAAGCCGGCAATGATATGCATGTCCGGGACTATTTGATAGGATGACGCTGACGCTCAAAAAAACGGTCATGAAGGGCACTTTACGAATATGACTCGTGAAGAGAAGATCACGCAGTTAATTGCAAAAATACCAGGGTTGAGCGACTACCGGCTTGGTCTTGTTCAGAATATAGTGCGGGTATTCTCGCAACCTTGGACAATCAAGAGGGTATCTGATTCGGATATCATTTCAGAATCTGCCCATTTGGATTTTGGCGACGTATTGAGAATTCATCACTGCTTTTCAAGAGAGCCTTTTTCTAAGGGTAAGTTCGAGTTTGCTTTGGAGGCTGTGCTCAGAGCATCAGGCGTGGCGACAGAGCTGGCGCCGCGAGGCAGACGAGGCTATGACATAAAGATAACAGGGCACAATGTTTCACTCAAGACCGAGGCCGCTAAAGCTATTCGTGCTGATATACTGCATATCTCAAAATTCATGGAGCTTGGTGGCGGGCAATGGGGAGATGACCCAAATGATTTGGTTCATCTTCGTCAACAGTTTCTGGATAACCTTGCAGGGACTGACCGTATTGTAGTGTTACGGGCGCTGAGAAAGGGCGAGCCTGATTACCTGTATGAACTTGTTGAAATACCGAAGAATCTGCTGGAAAAAGCTTCAGCGGGGCGCTTTGAGATGAGAACAGAAAGCACCCAATACCCGAAACCTGGGTATTGTTTTGTTGAAAATGCCGGGGAGCTTCTTTTCAGTCTGTACTTCGATGGAGGAGGAGAGCGAAAATTGCAGATCAAAAGCCTAAAGAAGGGGTTATGTAAGGTTCATGCCTCGTGGCAGTTTGACTCCCCGCAGCAAAATCAAGATCGAGAGTTGGTGTAGCCGTCAACAGGCGTTGCTTGGCAATGTCAATATAGTCGGATTTCAGTTCGACACCGACGCACCTGCGCCCCGTCTCAATGGCCACTACTCCCACGGTGCCGCTGCCGAAGAAGGGGTCCAACACCAATCCACCTTGGGGTGAACCTGCCAGAATACAAGGGTGAACCAATGCTCTCGGAAAGACGGCGAAGTGGGCTTCTTTGCAAGGCTCTGTATTGATTTGCCAAACGGTTCGCTTGTTTTTAAAGGACTTGCCGTCAGTCGTCCGCTCTTTAATTGACTCCTGATCAAAATAGTAATTTTCGCTCTTTGAAAGCATAAAAATGTATTCATGTGAAACGGTTACCCTGTCTTTGACCGACTCGGGCTGGCAGTTTGGTTTGTACCAGATAATATCTGAACGTAGATACCAGCCATCGACTTGAAGCGCCATGGCCAGTATCCAGGCAACACCAATCAGGTCTTTGGGTTTAAGTCCCGCTGGGGTGTCCGGGCGATAGGACATTGCACGCCCCATGTTTTTTGCGTCCGATTGACGCCATGTTCTTCCACCAGACGTGTACGTGTTGCCGATATTGAGCCAGAGCGTGCCATCGGGCCGCAGTACTCGCCGAACGTCACGAAATACTTTGACCAGATGCGCGATATAGTCATTGATTTCCGTCTCTGCCCCTATTTGTCCCTCGTACCCATAATCACGCATCCCCCAATAGGGAGGAGAAGTGACGCAGCAGTGAAAAGTATCATCTGGGAGTAGGGAAAGTTTCTGCCGAACGTCACCGTGGATAATATGAACTGGGTCAGCTCCGTAAAATGTATCTGACTGAAAGCATTTGACAGATTCAGCGAAAGCGTTCACTTTTCCCCCCGGTTATCTTCCGTTTTACCATCGACGTTGTAAACGGCAGTTTCTTCGTTGACCCGTGAAATCAGCGCGTCAATGATGTAGGCATGAAGAGACATATCCGACTCAATAGCCTTGTGCTTGAGAGCTTTGTGCAGATTTTCTTCGATCTCAAGCGGAAAGGTTTTCTTAGTCTTAGATGTAGCTGTCGTATTCATGTTAGTATGGTTACCTTAGTTACCAAGGTAAGTCAAGCAAATATTTTACTTCAAATCGCATAACGAATCACTACAGCGGACAGGCAAAAGCGCCTGCCGCTGACCTTAACGTTATGCCCATTAAAGACAATGCAGATCATCGGTAAAGAAAATACAACATACTTACTGCTTAGTGGTATTGAGGTGCCAGATGAAATCATGCTTGGTGATAATGTAAAGTTACTCCCAGCAGATACATCTCACCTCGATTTTAAAACTGCAATAGCCACCTGTTCGCGCCCCGATGATATAGCTGTTGTTGCTGCATTTATCCCGCGCATTACTGCACAATTAAAAATTGACGCCCCTACACCAAAAGAACTGGCAACTCTTGCATGGAACACATCTTGGGATGCGCTACTCCTTAGTGCAATATTTAATACAGAAGTTGGGTTCAATCTCCAATCAGACACAGAAGCCAGCTTGATTTCGGCACAAACAAATTTACATGCCACAAATTATCATTTTCATGGTTTTACTCAAGAAGTGTCACGCACTCTAAATAGCGATGACGTAAATTGGGTTAAAGTGCATTTTAATGAGGCGCGTCTTTTATTAGACATTGAGAAATTCCAAACGGCTGTTCATTGTTTGGCCTCTTATCGCTGGCACTCTATGCCTAGAATTAAAATGGCAGTTCTCTGGGCTGGAATTGAAGGAATGTTTGGGGCGAGTACAGAAATCAGATTTCGAATTAGTCTTTATATTTCCCGCTTTCTTCACCCAGTTGATGCTGATGCCCGCAAGGTTACGTTTGAAGCCGTGAAAAAACTATATAATTCAAGATCATCAGCCGTGCACGGATCAAAAACAAAAGCTGATATGGCACAAGCCGTTGAAGAATCAGCAGAGCTTTTGAAGCAACTTATACGGAAATCCATTGAAAATAGGGCAATACCGGATGAAGAAAAACTCGCACCTTAACCAAAGGCATAACAAGGCGCTCGTTCGGACGCAAACTACGCTGCGCTTCGTTTGAGCCGCACAGCTTCACGTTGGGCGTCGGGAGGAGGCCATGTTTATCTTTGAGATCACTACACCAGGAACTTGGCTCGACCATGATGACAGAGACTGGGCCTGGAGAATCGAGGGGCAACTTCGATCTCTCCAGTCGCAGTTCTTTGAAGCCAATGCCGCGCTGAATTTGTTCGCTAGCGCGCAGTCAATTCGCCCCTCGTTCGCCAGCCGAGAAATGTGGGAACGCGATTCTCAACGCCGCTCTGAGATTCGGCGCGCAGTTGAGCAAGAGCGCGGCGATCACATGTCCCATGAACAGTGGGAGGAGATTCACTTTGAATCAGAGGTGCGCTTTAAGCGTGAAAAGTGGGCTAACGGTGGCATACCTCAGGAGTTTGAGCACAACCTGCCGTTTCTCTATGCGCGTGCATTTCTGTATGCCCTCGACGCATTCGATAAGTTTCTTGGTGTGCTCGCAAAGGAAGTCGATGTACCACCGGAAGTTGAGAAGCTTCATATGCGAATCGCCGAAGACTTTCCGAATCTTCGAGGAGTTCGCAATTCAACCCAACATCTGGAAGACCGCGCGAGGGGTCTCGGAGCAGGAAGGAATCCGCAACCACTTGAGCTGAAGCCAATCACAAACAATTTGATCAGTGCTCCAGGCGGAGGGGTGCTTGTTCTTAATAGCCTGAATGGCTCCAGATACGGCTCCACCATGCCCGATGGGCATTACGGAGAAATCGACGTCTCGCCGGAATCCATGCAACGTTTGCAGGCTGTTCTCCAAGAGTTATTGGAGCTGTTCAAGTGGCGCGGCCCAAAGCAGCACGCTCCAGGCGCATGACGCCCAACCCTGCGCTCAACCGGACCTGCGCGAAAAGCCGCGCAGGCCGGTTAGCTACACGTTAGGCATAAAAAATAATATCAGTAAAATAGGAGACTCTATGACTGAATTAGTTACAGATTGCCCACGATGTGGTTCTCGAAAAATCACCTTCGATGTCACACAAGCCAATATTATTGGGATTCAGTACGGTTGGCAGCAATGGTATGAAGCTTTTTGTACTTGCCGCCATTGTCGAAAAGCTACTATCTTTGTTTTATCAGAAAGTGCCAACGGTAATTACGAGCACGTTCATGAAAAAGGATTACTCAACATAAATAGCGCGATAAATAAATACGTCGATATTGAGAGCTTCGTCAATTTGAAAGATATTGCAGCGGCACAACCACCAGAACATTTACCCGAAAATGTAAAAAATATATTTTTAGAAGGAGCAAAATGTCTTGCTATCAACTGTAATAATGCTGCGGGCACAATGTTCCGACTCTGTATTGATACTATCACGCGTGGAATGCTTCCCGAAGGAGATACAGATGGTCTTAATGCTCGTATCCGGCGAGATTTGGGACTGCGTTTACCGTGGATGCTCGATCACAAAGTTCTTCCTGAAAGCCTGCGAGAACTTTCAGCATGTGTACGTGAGGATGGCAACGACGGCGCTCATGCTGGAACATTGAAAGCAGAAGATGCCCAGGACTTGCTGGATTTCACAAATTTGCTATTAGAGAGGATATACACTGAACCTGAACGGCTGCGACTTGCGAAGGTTCGACGAGAAAAACGACGTGACGCTTAACTATCTCATAATTTTTTCGGTAATAACATAAAAACTCTTGACAAAACATTATAATGTATTTACAATGTAAATATGGCGAACATATCATTTGAATGGGATCAGGTTAAAAATTCTTTAAACAAAAAGAAACATGGTATATCCTTTGAAGAAGGTCAAACAGTATTCGTTGATGAAAATGCCCTGCTTCTTCACGACCCGGACCATTCGCATGAAGAAGACAGATTTATTCTTCTTGGTTTGAGTTCTAACCTTCGCATTCTGGTTGTTTGCCACTGTTATAGGAAAAATGATAAAGTAATAAGAATTATATCTGCTCGTAAAGCGACCCATTCAGAACAGAAACAATATTGGAGGTAAAAAAATGAGAAAAGAATACGATTTTTCAAAAGCTAAAAAAAATCCTTACGCCAGTCGCCTTAAACGGCAGGTTACAATCCGGCTTGATGAGGAAACAATTAAGTATTTCAAACAACTTTCAGAAGAAGCAGAAATACCCTATCAAACCCTGATTAATCTCTATTTGCGTGATTGTGCGGCTTCAAGCCGCAGGCTTTCTTTACAATGGAAAGCGGCTTAATAAATAAAATAGCCTAAGGAAGTTCCGGGGACATCCATGATAAGTAATGTCAAGGGGAAAACGGAGATTTCCCTTGTCCTCCCGGATTGATGGCCGTCCGGTGGTTTTTTGCTGCAACTTGCCTCAACTCGACCTTTTTTTCTCTCGTTGTGGTCCGCATTAATCGATCATGCGACCAAACTGCTGATTCCGCTGAAATCGGCCGGTCGTTCCGATTCAAATCGGCCACCGATTCCGAAGCAAATCGGCCACCCTGTCGTGGAGTTCCGGGGACAGGATACTTAATTATTAGAAATATAGAGCGGAGACAACTGGTTAGCCATTGATATCGGATAAAAAAGATAGCCCAACCGGTCACTCAAGCCGACCGCGGGAACGTTCGGCGGTTTTCATC
>JBAQLR010000163.1:0-6410 GCA_049302035.1 Syntrophales bacterium | reverse complement strand
TTCAATCCTTTGTTCAAGAAGCCGCGTGGGGCGCCAATATATAGGGTAAAGGTTCGAAGATTTGATTGGGGGAGGGAAGAAAATCGGAAGGCTATCGGCGCTTCGAGAGGCTATTTTTGATTTGCTCCCGGGAAAACGTGTCATTATTCATATAATAATACCTGTATCGTGCTGTATTTTAAGTTGTTTTTTATGATTTAGACGCACTACTGCATTGCCACTTTTAGAGGTGGTTTGCCGACAAGGTAAGTAAATGGTGTGAAGAAGTTTCGTCATGTTGGCCCTCTGCATAGCTTGCCGGGGATGAGACTGAAAAGATAGAGAAGGATGCCGCCACAGGCCGGGCAGAGGGGCTTTGGCAATGCATCTTTAGGTTTGATTGTCGCCAGGTCGGTGAGGCAAAGTTTAATATTTTGCTGGCTTGCCAGGATAAGGAGCCGCAGATTGTCAAGAGAGACGGCGCAATTGCTGCTCATGAAACCATAGTGCCGGACCTTCATGAAACCTGCGGGCAGCACATGCTGGAGAAAGCGCCTGATGAACTCGATGACATCAAGGGTGACTCTTCGACTGCGATTGCTGCCTTGCTTACGATATGAGAAGGTGACGGTTCGCTCTTTGACAGCCAGGATTCTGGAATCGGAGATGGCCACCCGGAAGATATAGGGAGCGAGGTATTTCAGGGTTGCCTCGCTGTTTCCTACGGCCTGGCAGTTGACGTTCCAGGCGATTTGCCAGGTTGCCGGGTCGATTTTGTGGAGCAACCCCTGCCTTGCCATTTCGGCCTTGAATTTTGCCTTGAAGATCTTGGACAGGGCTTTGACGGGCAAGTAGAAGGAGTTGCCAGTCGGCAGCCACTTTTTTCGGTCGCTGGACAGTCCACCGGCGGGGACGATGAAGTGCAGATGAGGGTGAAACTGGATCTGCCTTCCCCAGGTGTGGAGCACGGCGGTAAAACCTGGCAGCTCGGTGCCTATGAAGCGCGGGTCTTTGGCCAGTTTTTTAATAGCGCCGACTGAGGCATTGAACATTGCGCCATAGGCAGCTTCCTGGTGAGAGCGGCAGAAGGGCCGAATCTGCTCTGGTACGGTAAAGGTGAGCAGGAAGTGGTCGCCGGGCAAGCGTCGGTTAAGTTGTGCTTCCAACCACTGGCGGCTTTTATGATACTGGCATTGTGGACAGTGCCGATTGCCGCAGGAACGGTCGATCAAGTGTTTTTTGCCGCAACTGTCGCATTGATAGACGGCAACGCCATATTGCCCGGAACGACATTTGATGATGGCATCGATGGTCTTTTTGTGCTGGATAGGCATATCAGGATATCGGGTAAGATATTCAGGTCCGAAGGTGCGGAAGATCTCGGTAATGGCGCCCATGATCACACCTCCTGCATGACGGAATTGATGATCTGATAAGCATCCTCCATTCCTTTATTGGTCAGATGCAGGTAGATCATGGTGGTTTCGATGTTGGAATGACCAAAGTATTTTTGGATGATGCGGAGGTTGACACCGGCTTCCAGCAGGTGGGTGGCATATGAGTGGCGCAAGGTGTGGACGGAGACGCCCTTCTTTTTAATGCCGGTTGCGTATTTTGCTTTCCTGAGGGCGCCTTGGACTCCTTCGATAGACATGGGGACTTGGGAAGTCGGTCCCTCCTGTCCGCCTCTGCCGACGGCCGGGAAAATGAGCCGGGGATTTCTGTGGGTGCGCCAATATCGACGCAGCAGGGCATAGGTTGACTCCGGGAGAGGGACATAGCGATCCTTGGCCCCCTTGCCGCGGTGGACATGGATCATTTTCCTTGGTCCGTCGATATCGGCAACTTCCAGGTACAGACCTTCCTGAAGGCGCAGACCGCAGGAATAGACGGTAGCCAGGTAGGCATAGTTGTGGAAGGGGCGCACCAGCGAGAAAATCTTTTTGACTTCGTCTCTGGAGAGTACGGCCGGCAGCCGCCTTTCCCGTCTCGCTTGAGCGATGATAAGCAGGTGCCAGTCTCGCTTGAGAACATGTTTGAAAAAGAACTTGACGCCGGAATAACAGATGCGCATGGTGGCTGGACTCCAGCCGGTGACGTTCTGACGGTGGATGAAGTAGTCGAGCAATTCCTCTTCGGTGATGAGGTCCGGCGCTTTGTCGTAATGCTCGACAAGCATACGCATGGACCGGAGATAGGCTTCTCTGGTACTTTCACCCATGCCGTTAACTTGCATTGATTTGTCCATTTTTAAATGCCACTCGATTTGGCGCCACCAGCACTTTTGCATAGCTCTCTCCTTTTCAATGGGGGTTGATAAGATCGGAAGCCCGTTGCTTCCAAAAAGAGAGTATAATGCAAAAAGAGAGTGGCGCCAGCCGATAGTGTTTATGGGTGACGGGGTGGTTTTATGATGATATAAAGGACATTATTGAAATCTGCCGCGTAGCGGCTTACTTGAACCAGACACTCAAGCCGACCGCGGGAACATTCGGCGGCTTTCATCAAAGCCACCGGCGCGGCGGCTTACTTTTGCGTTAGGCCACGTCAAGAATGAGAGGAATGTATGACTGATACTGATGGGTGTTCTCATTGCTCTTCCGCTGAGCGCATAGAGCATTTACGGTATGGCCGAAAGCTTGAATATTTTACCATCGGCTGGAATATGGTAGAGGCGGGTGTCGCTATTGGCACCGGATGGTTTGCTGGTAGCATCGCACTGGTAGGCTTCGGAGTCGATTCTCTTATTGAAAGTCTTTCCGGCTCGGTGCTTCTCTGGAGACTATTTTCTCCCGCTCATGATGAGAGCCGCGAGAAGATTGCCCTCAAGCTTGTGGGTATTAGCTTTCTTATCCTTGCGGTATACGTCGCCTTCGAAGCCGTCAAGTCCCTCCTTGCTCATGAGCCGCCTCAAACCAGTTTCGTTGGTATCGGTTTGTCTGTCGTCTCGCTCATCATCATGCCTCTCCTCGCTCGCGCTAAACGCCTGTCGGCCTCAAACCTGGAAAGCCGCGCTATGAAGGCAGACTCCCGACAGACTGATCTTTGTGCCTATCTTTCGGCCATCCTTCTTGGAGGTCTTGCGCTTAATGCACTTTTTGGCTGGTGGTGGGCGGACCCCGTGGCAGCACTAATCATGGTGCCGATCATCGCACGAGAGGGCTTTGAAGGCTTGCGTGGTGAGGTTTGCGAAGACTGCCATTAAAAAAAGGCATAACAAAATCAATCAACCCGACCGGAATTATGCGCGGTGCCAAAAAGGCAGGTACGTGGTCGGCGGTTTATCTCGAACGTTAGGCGAGACTGAAATGTAGGAGAGGCTTCATGATAATAGCGACTATCACACGACAAGGAAGCTACGAGGATAAAAAAGATATTTGTGAATTGTACATCAGCAAGGACAGCTCTGATAGATTGCCGCACGAACATAGAAAAAAGAAGCCTATTTGTATCAATATAGGAGTAACGACATACGAAGCTGGCGTCCATGAGACCGCAGAAGGCGTTGTGTGGATATCCTCAGTGTTGTATAAGAAGGAGCTGAGAAGAGAAAAGGCAAGACTTGTTGATGCCTTGGCGACAGTAGGACTAAGAAAGGGTGACAGGATAAGAATCAAATCGAACGATGATGGCACTTTTTCTATTGTGTTTTAAGAATTCAGCACTGCATGATTTGAATTCTAAATCCAGGACACTTTACCTATTTTATAAATATTGAGGATCCCTGACTTTCATAGGAAGGTATCATGAAATTTGAGTGGGACAAGGATAAAGAGAAAGGGAATATAAGAAAACATGCAATTTCTTTTGACGAAGCCGCCACCGTGTTCTATGATCCGTTATCGGCAACGTTTGCTGACCCGGACCACTCCATTGAAGAGGTTAGATTAATCACCGTTGGTTATTCATCTCAAGGACGTCTGTTCGTTATATCGCACACGGAAAGAGGGGATGCGATACGGATTATCAGTGCACGACCTGCAACTATGTCGGAGAGGAAAAGACATGAAAACTAAAACGATAGAGGAACTGCGCCCCGAATATGATTTCGATTATTCGAAGGCCGTTCGTGGTAAGTATTTCAAGCGACTGTTAGAGGAAGGCGCGAATGTAGCCATCCTCGAACCCGAAATAGCCAAGGTGTTTACCAGTTCTGCCGCTGTGAATGATGCCTTGAAAGCTCTCCTTGAAATTACAAGATCAACACAGCGCCTAACGAAGCACTCAACCGGACGCGCGAAAAAGCTGCGCGCCGGTTAGCTTTCCGTTGGGCGTTTTGGAGAAACTAATGGAATTAATCATCGTATGTGTAGCGGCGTTACTCGCCTCAGCACTTACGCTCTTCTCAGGCTTTGGTGTGGGGACGTTGCTCATGCCAGTCATTGCCCTCTTCTTTCCACTGGAAGTAGCGATTGCGATGACCGCGATTGTCCATCTCACAAACAACCTCTTCAAAATTGGATTACTTGGAAGAAAAGCAGAACTATCGGTGCTATTGAAGTTTGGTATTCCTGCCGTGATAGCGGCATTTGTTGGCGCGGGACTGCTGAACTGGCTTGGAAAAATGGAGCCTCTTTATCAGTACACGGTGTTCGGACGAGAGTTCCAGATATTTGCGCTGAAACTGGTAATTGGTTTCTTGATAGTTTCTTTTGTCGCCCTTGAACTCTCACCATCCTTCTCGAAAGTCGCATTGCCTAGAAAATGGCTCTCTCTAGGTGGAGTGATTAGTGGTTTTTTTGGAGGGCTATCCGGGCATCAAGGCGCATTTCGCAGCATGTTTCTCATGAAGATTGGGCTAGACAAAGAAGCGTTTGTCGCCACAGGAGTCGTGATTGCGGTCATGGTTGATTTATCGCGCATGGTCGTCTATGGAGCAAGGCTATCCTCGCAGAGTAGCATGGTCGAGTGGCCGTTAGTTATTGCGGCTAGCGTATCGGCATTTGCGGGAGCATACTTTGGCGCAAGGCTTCTCAAGAAGGTGACAATTCGTTCGGTGCAGTTAATCGTGTCCGTCTTGTTGTTTGTTGTCGGCGTTGGCTTGGCGATGGGACTTCTGTGAGACGCCCAACGAATAAGGATAGATCGTGAGAGCGAAGCGATCCACGATCTTATCCTGTAGTTGGACGAGCCCGGCATGTGGAGGGGCGTCTTAATATAAGCAAACATCTTTTTTTGAATGCGAAGCGGTAGAAGGTTGGATTGGATCAACCCGCTTAACTTGGAATCGTGCTACCCCGAAGATAAAGAAAAAATTTCCCGGTTTATGAGCAGGGAGCGGGCGCGGGAGATTTTACGCAAAACGAAGGATATTCAGGCATGGATAAGGAAAGCGCTTACCGCAAGGCAAGAGAATACATAAAGTTAGCGAGGAATATTATTCCGATTCGCAAGGCCGTGCTTATCGGGAACCGCAACTACGCCGCCTCCGGCTCGCCGGACGTGGAGTTTGCCTATCGGGACGTCCGGGTCATGAAGGAGTATCTCATCCGGACCCTGGGCTATGCCCCGGAGAACATCCTCTATGCCGAGGATGCAGGCCTGACCAAGTTCAACGAGTTCTTCGGGAGCGAGCGGGACTACCGCGGTAGGTTGTTTAAATATGTGAAGGCGGGAGTATCGTAGGTTTTCATCTACTACGTGGGGCACGGCGCGCCGGACCTGGAGACGAACGAGGCCTACTTCGTGCCCGTGGACGCCAATCCCCGGGACCTGAAGGCGAACGGCTGCCGCCTCCAGACTTTTGGGCAATGGAGCGGATGTAATCGCGGTGTTGAAGAAGGAGAAAATATTCCGGGCTTGCAACCGCGTCGGTATTTTGATATGGCATCCCAATCGGGAAGGCAAGTGGCAAAACGGCGCGAATCGTAGGAGGATGAAGGATGAAGACACGTTACATGATAGTGGCAGTGGTAGTGGGATTGGTTCTCTTATCTGCAGGAAGCGTTTTTTGTGAAGATACTGTCAGCATGTCGGAATGGACGCAGCTCGTCGAAAAAATCGGCACGAACGGCAGCGTCAACTGGTCGGCCGGTTACATCGAGGCTGTGGGGATAGGGGCGCCTCCGGACCGATATATCGGCAAGCCCCAGGCGCGCCCCAATGCGCTGCGGGCGGCGGAAGTAGTTGCCAAGAGAAATCTGTTGGAAATAACCAAGGGCGTGCGCATCGATTCCAGCACCACGGTCAAGGATTACGCTGTGGAAAGCGATGTCATCAACAGCCAGGTTGAAGGATTTGTCAAAGGGGCGCAGGTGGTGAAGCAGGAATACATGTCCGACGGTACGGTTGAGGTGACGGTACGGATGCCGCTTTTCGGCAATTTTTCCCAGGTTATCATGCCGAAGATAATGGAGAAAAAGCTTTCAATGCCGCCGCCCGTTGTAACTCCGCCCCCGCCTGAACCCGTCGTCGCGGCGCCGGTTGTCCCC
>JBAQLR010000162.1:0-12479 GCA_049302035.1 Syntrophales bacterium | reverse complement strand
GTATCTGGCCGCCGCCGGCGTGGGGACGATCGGCATTGCCGACGCCGACCGCGTGGATTTATCGAATCTGCAGCGCCAAGTCATTCATTTTACCGGCGATATCGGCCGCCCGAAGGTGGAATCGGCGGCGGAAAAAATGGGCGCCATCAATCCCGGAATTAAAATTAATACATATTATGAATTTCTTCAGGCAGCCAATATTAGTCCGATCATTGCGGATTACGATTTCGTCATCGACGGTACAGATAACTTTGCAGCCAAGTTTTTGATCAATGATGCCTGTGTCATGGCCGGTAAACCCTTTTCTCATGGAGGGATACTGCGCTTTGATGGTCAGACCATGACCATCGTTCCCGGACAGTCGGCTTGCTATCGCTGCATTTTTCCGGCGCCGCCGCCACCGGGCGCTGTGCCCACCTGTTCCCAGGCCGGGGTGCTGGGGGCGGTGGCGGGGATACTGGGAACCATCCAGGCAACGGAAGCATTGAAATTTGTCACGGGAGTAGGGACACTTCTGACGAACGCCCTGCTGATTTTCGATGCCAAGATCATGTCCTTCCGGAGGGTGGATATCCGTCGCAGTAGGAATTGCCCTCTCTGCGGTGAAAAGCCCACGATTACCACCCTGGTGGACGGCACACAAGCGGTCTGCGATCTAAAAGCGCGGTGATGAAGTCCAGATGCTGAAAATCAACCAGGACATTTTTGACGCCATCGTGAACCATGCCCGCAATGAGGCGCCCTTCGAGGCCTGCGGCTATTTGGGCGAAGACGGGGACGGACTCGTGATCAAACACTATCCCCTGACCAATGTCGATGCCTCGGAAGAACACTATTCGCTAAGTCCGGAGGAACAGTTTGCTGCGGTCCGGCAGATGCGCGCGGCGGGGCTGAAACTGCGAGCCATCTACCACAGCCATCCGGCTTCGCCGGCCCGCCCTTCGGAAGAAGATATCCGGCTCGCCTATGATCCGGACATCAGCTATGTTATTGTCTCCCTGGCGGAACCGCAGGCAACGGTCAAATCCTTCCGGATCAGGGGGGCAGTCGTCGAAACGGAAGAGATTGAGGTTAAAGATGATAAAATTCTATGAAATCCCCGCTTCTTTAAGCGCGGAAATAAACGACCTGGAAAAATTGATTGCCCAGTACCGCAGGGGTGAACTGGAAGGGGCCAAATTCCGGGCGCACCGTGTGCCTTTCGGCATTTATGAACAACGCCAGGCCGACACCTACATGGTACGGATTCGTTGTACCGGTGGCGGCATCACCCCGGCGCAGTTGCAGACGGTGGCCCTTCTTGCCCGGCAGTACGGCGCGGAGGAAATGCACATTACCACCCGGCAGGAGGTGCAAATCCACGATGTTTCCCTGGAGAATGTGCCGGTAATCCTGAGGACGCTGCTTCAAGCCAACCTTTCCACGCGGGGCGGCGGGGGCAACACGGTCCGTAACGTCATGGTCTCCTGGGATGCGGGAATCGCGCCCGCGGAACCCTTCGACGTTACCCCCTATGCCGTCAGCCTCACGACTATGCTGATTGCGGAACCGGATTCCTGGACGCTGCCGCGGAAGTACAAGATCGCCTTTTCCAATGCCGATGACGACAATTCCTCCTGTGCTTTTACGGATGTGGGCTTTATCGCTGCTATCCAAGACGACATACGGGGCTTCAAGGTCTATGTGGCAGGTGGTATGGGTGCAAAGCCTCAGGTGGGCCATTTGCTCCATTCCTTTATCCCCGCCGACGCAATCTATCGGGTTACGGCAGCGGTCAAGCGGGTTTTCGATCGTCACGGGAACCGCAAAAATAAACATGCCGCCCGTCTGCGCTTCCTCTGGAACAAATTGGGCGAGGAGAAGTTTCGGGAACTTTACGAAGAGGCGCTTCGGGAGATAGGCGACGCTCCCCTCCAGGCGTTGCCGGAGATAAGCAATGAGGTGGGCGCCATTCCGGAAGCCTCAATTACGGCGGATACACCGGAGTTTGCCCTTTGGCAACGCCGTTTTGTGCAACCGCAAAAGCAGGCAGGGCTCTGCTCTGTCCTCCTGCCGGTTCCCCTGGGCCAGTTCCCCTGGCGCCAGGCGCAGCAGCTTGCGGACCTGCTGGCGGGTTACGGTGAAAATGTCCTGCGTTTCACCAGGGAGCAGAATCTGTCGCTCCGCAATATCCCCGCCTCCTGTCTGGGGAATGTTTACGCCGTGGTGAAAGATTTTTCCGGCCTTGTCGCGGCGCCGAAGTTCTATGGTGTCTGCATCGCTTGTACGGGCGCCGATACCTGCAAACTCGGCATTTGCCTGCCCAGGGGGGCGCTCACCGCCCTCACGAAAAAACTGCCTTCCGCAAAGCTCAATATAGACGCTCTGGGTGATTTCCGGCTGAACATTTCCGGTTGCCCCAACACCTGTGGCGCCCATATGACGGCGGATCTGGGGTTTTATGGGCAAGTGGGACGTAAGGAACAGCGGATGTATCCCTCCTACGGGATTGTGGCGGGCGCTCAGACCGGTGGGGAGACGCCACGGCTGGCTGCCCGCATCGACAGCATCAGCGCCCGTGATCTGCCGGCTTTTGTTATCGATTTTTTGACGCTTTACCTGGAGAAAAAGGAGCGTTACGAAAGCTTCGCTAAATACCTGGATGAAGCGGGCAATACCGATATTCGAGATGTTTGTGACAAATACCGGGATATCCCTGCCTTTGAGGATGACAAAAATTATTACTTTGACTGGGGAACGACGGAGTTGTTTTCGCTGGTCGGCAAGGGCGTGGGAGAATGTTCCGCCGGTCTTTTCGATCTCATCGATCTCGATTTGAAGGCGATTCATCATAGCAAAGAGGAACTGACGGCACAGCCGGATCCGGCCGTAACGGGAGAACTTTTGTACGATATTGCGCTACGGGCGGCCCGGATGCTCCTGATTACCAAAGGGGGGGAAGCCCGCTCCGATGCGGAAGTATTTGCTGCCTTCCGCAAGTATTTCGTGGACGCGCATTTGGTGGAAGAGCGCTTTTTACCGCTCCTCAAGGTAGCCGGAGAAAAGAACCTCTCTTCCCTGGTTTCCCTGGCCGAAGAGGTTTATGCCATGGCGGAAGCAGTGGAAAAGTTGTATGACGGCATGGATGATTCGCTGAAGTTCCAGCAGGAAAAGCAAGCCGCGGAGCCGGCCGCCGCGCCGGAGGTGTTGGAACAGCGGCCCTTAACCGCGCAGGCGATCAAGGATCTGCGGGGTGTTCTCTGCCCCATGAACTTCGTCAAGACGAAGCTGGAGCTGGCAAAGATAGGAAGCGGTCAAACACTGCAAGTATTCCTTGATGACGGTGAGCCGATTGAGAATGTTCCCCGTTCGGTGGCCGAAGAGGGTCATAAGATTCTGGAAATGAACCGGATAGCGGACTACTGGTCCGTCCTGATTGAGAAGGCATAATACCTATGGCAGAAAAGCATTACCGTAGCCTCATCAAGGCCACCTCCTGGCGCATGGTGGGTACAATCGATACGGTTGTCGTTTCCTATTTTGTAACGGGAAAAATTAAGCTGGCGCTTTCTATCGGGGGGGTGGAACTGTTTACGAAGATTCTGCTCTACTATGGCCATGAACGGTTGTGGAACAAGATACCCTTGGGACTGGTAAAAGAACCAAAGGATTACGAAATCTAGACGATGCAAAAACTGCCCCGATACCTTAAAGAGTTGGCTGGAAAAGACGCCGTCTCCATCCTTGCCTGGTCCCTGAAAGAATTCGGCCCCGCGAGGATTGCCCTGGCATCCAGCTTCAGCGCCGAAGACCAGGTACTGACGGACATGTTGAGCAAAATCAGCCCGGAGTCCCGCATCTTTACCCTCGATACGGGACGGCAATTCCAGGAAACCTACGACGTCATGCAGCGGACCATGGAAAAATACGCGCTCCATTACGAAGTTTGCGTCCCCGCGGCAGAGGATATCGCCGCCTTGCTTGCCACCGGCGGCCCCAATGCGATGTACCGGAGCCTGGAAGAGCGGCAGACTTGTTGTGCCGCGCGAAAAATGAAACCGCTGGCCCGAAAGCTGGAAAGTGTCGATGCCTGGCTTTGCGGCCTGCGCCGGGATCAGGCCCTGACGAGGCAGGCGGCGGAGGTCATTGAATGGGACAGCCAGCACGGCAAGTACAAAATTTCCCCCTTGGTCGATTGGAGCGAAGCGGCGGTCTGGCAGTATATAAAGGTTAACGGCGTGCCCTACAATGCCTTACATGACCGGGGTTTCCGAAGCATCGGCTGCGCCCCCTGCACCCGCGCCACCGGTCCCGATGAGGATATCCGGGCCGGCCGCTGGTGGTGGGAAGAGCCGGAACACAAGGAGTGCGGCCTGCATAAAAGATAGGTAAGGGGTTCAGAATATGGATCATTTAGATACGTTGGAAACAAAGAGCGTTTACATCCTCCGGGAGGCCTACCGGGAGTTTAAGAACCTGTGCATGCTCTGGTCGATCGGAAAGGATAGCACCGTGCTGCTCTGGCTGACGCGCAAGGCCTTTTTCGGGCATGTGCCCTTCCCGCTGGTGCACATCGACACGCATTACAAGATCCCGGAGATGATTGCCTACCGGGACCGGCTGGCGCTGGAATGGCGGCTGAACATGGTTTACGGCGAAAACTCCGAGGCGCTGGCGACGAAACAGACCTTTCCTGACGGCCAGGCGGATCGCCTCACCTGCTGCAAAAATTTGAAAAGCGAGGCTCTCAAGCGCACCTTATCCGGCGAATGGCCACGTTACCGTATGAATCACACAACGCAGCGCTATGAGTTGGACGGAAACAAAGAACCCTACACCGGCGTCATTGCAGGCGTCCGGGCCGATGAAGAGGGAAGCCGCTCCAAGGAACGCTATTTTTCCCCCCGGGACCGGGAAAGTGAGTGGGACGTGGGCGATCAGCCGCCGGAACTGTGGAATCAGTTCAAGACCGACTTTGCGCCGGGCACCCATGTGCGGATTCATCCCCTCCTCGACTGGACGGAGCTTAATATTTGGGAATATGTCGCCCGGGAAAATATCCCCATGGTTTCGCTGTATTTCAACCAGGGCGACGGCCGCCGCTACCGTTCGCTGGGCTGCTGGCCCTGTACGCAACCAATCAAATCGGAAGCAAGAAACGTGCAGGAAATCGTCGCCGAGTTGAGCAGCGGCAAGCTGGTAAATATTGCCGAAAGATCGGGACGGGATCAGGATAAGGAAGACGGCGGCGGCCTGGAGACGCTAAGAAGAGAAGGCTACATGTAATGATTGCGACACAGAAAGAGCAAATGAACATCGTCGTCCTGGGGCACGTGGATCACGGCAAGAGCACCGTCATCGGCCGCCTCCTGGCGGATACGCACTCCCTGCCGGAGGGAAAGTTGGAACAGGTTAAGGCAAATTGCGAAAGAAATGCCCGGCCTTTTGAATACGCCTTTCTGCTCGATGCTCTCAAGGATGAACAGGCGCAGGGTATCACCATCGATACCGCCCGTTGTTTTTTCAAGACCAAGCAGCGGGACTACATTATCATCGACGCGCCGGGTCATTTGGAATTCCTTAAGAACATGGTGAGCGGCGCCGCCCGGGCCGAAGCCGCGCTCCTCGTCATTGACGCGCGGGAAGGCATTGCCGAAAACTCGCGCCGTCACGGCTATCTGGCCGCCATGCTAGGCATCAACCGGGTGGTCGTGCTGATCAACAAGATCGATCTGGTCGATTATGAAGGCGCCGTATTTGCCAAGATAAAATGGGAATTTACTGAATTTCTCGCCGACGTGGGCATTAAACCGGTGGGATTTATCCCCGTCAGCGCCCGCGAGGGTGACAATATTGCTGCCCGGAGCGCCCGGACCCCTTGGTATCAGGGCCGGACTGTCCTTGAGCAACTGGACGCCTTTGAGAAGACGGCGGGAAAAGAGCAGGGGCCTTTCCGCTTTCCCCTGCAGGATATTTACAAATTTACCGCCGACAACGACGACCGGCGGATTTTCGCAGGCACCGTGGAAGCCGGGACAATAAGCGCCGGTGCAGACATCGTGTTTATGCCTTCCCGGAAAAAATCCCGGATAAAGTCTATCGAAGGCTTCCAAGCGCCCGCCCGCACCGAGATCGGGGCTGGCCGGGCCACGGGGTTCACCCTGACGGAAGAGTTGTACGTGCGGCCGGGTGAGATTATCTGCAAAGTCGGAGAGCCACAGCCCCACGTTTCTTCACGCTTGCTGGTCCATATCTTCTGGATGGGCAGATCGCCCATGACCAAGAATCGGAAGTACAAACTGAAGCTGGCGACCAGTCGATCCTTCGCGCAATTGACGGAGATAAAGAACGTTATCGATGCCTCCGATCTGACCCGTACCCAGGAAAAAACCCAGATCGACCGTTACGATGTGGCCGAATGCATCCTGGAAACTACCCGACCCATCGCCTTTGATCTTGTTTCCGAAAGCGAAGCCACCGGGCGGTTTGTCATCGTGGATCATTACGAGATTGCCGGCGGCGGTATAATCATGGAAAGCCTTCCCGATGCCGATTCCGGGCTGAAAGGCCACATCCGGCGCCGGGAAACGCTTTGGGAAAAGGGCGATGTTTCTCCCAGTGCGCGGCAGAGCCGCTACCACCATAAAGCGAAGTTTATCCTCTTTACCGGCAGCGCCGAGGAGAAGCAAAGGGAGATTGCCCGGGGGCTGGAAAAAACCCTTTTTGCCGAGAACTTTATCACCTATTATCTGGGCATGGAGAATCTGGAAAGTGGTCTTGATGCCGACGTACTCGACCTCCAGGAGCACCGGGAGGAACATGTCCGCCGCCTGGGCGAGCTGGCCCGCATCCTCACGGATACAGGCTTAATCCTGATTACAACAGCAGGCGGCATTGATGATTACGATCTGGAAATATTGAAGATGCTGAACTCGCCTAACGAGATCCTGGTAATCAACGTGGGGCCGGAAGATTTCAGCAATTTCAAGGTAGATATTTCCGTTGCGCCCGATGCCGACGTGCCCCAGACCATCAAGCGGATCTCCGACCTCCTGCGTCCGGAAATCGTCATCCCCGAATACAGCATTTAAAAATCGGGCTTTGAGCTTCTTTAATTGTGACGCTCCTCACCGTGTGGGTGTAAATCATGGCGGCCCTCACATCGCTACGCCCCAGCAACTCCTGAATCGTCCGAATATCATAATTCCCCTGGAACAGAAGGCTGGCAAAAGCGCAAGCAAGACTTTATAATGAACTCCAGAAAATTAACAAACCACCCTTTCCCGCAGACCGGAGGTAATGTTTGATGGAACCTGAATCATGCCCCCAAAAACGAGTATCGAGAGTTGCCGTTGTCGGAGGCGGACCGGCAGGCAGTTTCTTTGCCCTCTACCTATCCCACTTCGCCCGCCTACAAAGTCTGCAACCGGAAATAACCATTTACCAGGACCGCAATTTCGATGAACGGGGCATCAAGGGCTGTAAAGGATGCGCCGGCCTTATTTCTCTGTCTCTGATGAAGGACTTGGCAGAACTAAATATTACCCTGCCGCCGGAGGTGATACGCAAGGTAATTGACGGCTACACTCTGCACAGCCCCTACGCCAATATCGGCTTCCGCAATCCGGCAAAGGATTTGCAAATTATGAGTGTCTATCGGGGAGGTGGACCGCGCATTTCCCAATATGAGGAGAAAATAAGTTTTGACGGCTGGCTCTTGCAGCAGGCAATAAACAAAGGGGTAAAAATAAAGCATGAAACTGTTGTCAGGATTTGGACGGGGGAAGATGCGGGCGTCGAAGCAGCGGAAAAACGGCTGGCATACGACCTGGTAGTCTTGGCCGCCGGTGTAAATGCCCCCTCCATCCCTGTTGATGGCACGGCTTACGTCCCGCCGGAAACACACATCATGGCCATGAACGAGCTCTCCATGGGAGAAGCAAATGTGCGCGCCTGCCTGGGAAACTTCGCCCATGCCTTCCTTATCCCCCACTCCGGGCTGATCTTCGGCACTCTTGTTCCCAAGGGCGATTTCATTAATGTCTCCGTTTTAAGCAGCAACAAGTATCCCGTATCCGTAAAAGACTTTCTAAATTATGACATCGTTAAGAAAACTTTATTCTCCGCCTACGAATTTGCCTGCGGTTGCCGACCTCGTGCGGCCGTCAAATCAGCACACAATTATTACGCGAACCGTTTTGTGGCCATTGGCGATGCCGCCGTTACCAGACTTTACAAGGACGGCATCGGAACATCTTTAGTCATGGCTCGCGCCGCTGCCCAAACGGTCATGCAGCACGGCGTAACCTGCCGCGTTTTTAAACGCCATTATCACCCCCTGCATCAAAAGATGCACCGGCACAACATTTGGGGCCATCTCTTGTTTTCCATCATCGATCGGACGAAAAACTCCCGTTTCCTCTTACAAACTGCCCAACGGCTGATCGGTAATGAACAGGAAAAGAAAACGGCCCGTCGGCCTTTCACTGAAGCCGCCTGGGGAATATTAACCGGCAGCTACAGTTATGGCAGCGTCGCTCACAAAATTTTTAATCCCCTTTCTTTAGCCAGGATTGTCTCCGCCGTTGCCAAAGAGGGTTGGGAATATTGTCCCCGTAAAAAGGATGATCTCTCACCGAGGAAACTTTACATCGGCGGCCGCAGGGTACTGATTCTAGGCAGCGGTTTTGGCGGCGCTTATGTTTTAAGCCATCTGGTCAAGTCCGCAAACAAGGACGAGAAGTTGCAGATCACCATGGCAAGCGATGAAAATTACTTCCTCTTCACCCCCCTCCTCCATGAGGTGGCAATGGGCAGCATCGAAACAAGACACATCGCCTACCCCTTGCGGCGATTGCATTGGGGAGACCGGTTCAGCTTTTTACGAGCAAAAGTGGAACGGATAGACCTGGCCAAACGGCAGGTGGCGACTTCGGCCGGGACTTTAGATTATGATTGTCTGGTGCTGGCCCTGGGGAGCATCCCGGACAAGTCACAGCTGCGCCTGGAAAGCGGGGGCAGCGTTTTTACGTTAAAAACCCTCCCCGACACGATCAGGCTGAGAAACCACATCATCGATGTATTCGAGAGAGCCGCCATCGAAAATGACGTAGCCAGGCAGCGGCAACTTTTAACCTTTGTCGTTGTCGGTGGTGGCTATATCGGTGTTCAGTCGGTAGCGGAACTGCGCGATTGCATCTTCCGGCATTTGATCCGCTACTACAAGACGATTGATTCCCAACTGATCAGAATCATCCTGGTCGAGGCCCGGCCTAAAATTATCGAACGGATAGATAAAAAGTTCAGCGCCTACATTATCAAACAGTTAAGAAAGATGGGGGTCGAGGTAAGAACCGCCTCCCGGACGACGCGAGCGGGGGAAGGATATGTGGAAATCAACGGACGGGAGATTGTCCCCACCGCCACCGTTATCTGGTCCACCGGCATGCTCAGCAACCCCCTGCTTGCCGAATCGGGGGCGGAAGTTGATGAACTGGGACGGATTAAGGTAAATGCCTACGAGGAGGTGCCCGGCTTCCCCGGCGTGTATGCCCTGGGTGATTGCGCCCATTTTGAGGACCCGCAGACGGCCCAGCCTATCCCGCCGCGCGCCCATACAACAGTACGCCAGGCCAAGGTAGTGGCTCACAACATCCTTGCCGACGTCAGGGGAAGAGACAAAAAAGCTTATCATTACACTGATTCCGGCGAAATTGTTTCGATTGGCGATGCCAAAGCTGTCTTCCGCTTCTACAGCTTGCGTATTTACGGCCTCCCGGCAAGGCTGATCTGGCTTGCCGCCTACTCCATGCTGGTTAAAGGCCGGTACAATCGGGCGCGCATCCTAACCGACTGGCTGCTCTCCATGATCTTCGGACGTGATATAACTTGGCTAAACCTTAAGGATGAAGTCAGTACCGTCAAAAACTTGGGGAAGGAAGGCGCAGCTCACGATCCACATAAAGAAGATCAGTGATCTTCATATGGTTCAACTGCAAAATAGCGCTCACCTGGGTGTGGTATCGGCGGGCAATCTGGCTAATCGTATCTCCCTTCCTGACCTTGTAGAGCAGCGGTGCGGCTTTTTGTTTTTTTGCTGCTTCCGTCTGCTTCGCATCTTTATCGTTTTGCCCATCCGCACCGGGGGCAGCAGGCAAGGTCAGCTTACGCCCCACATAAAGAGGGTCAGATCGTTTAATCTTGTTCAGCCGCAGCAGCACACCGACTTCCGTTTGCTGCCGGACGGCAATCTTCGACAGTGTGTCACCCTTTTTAACCCGGTAAAAAGCAGGGGTGTGCTGTCTCCTGACTGCTGCATCCTCCGTCTCCGATTTCATGGCCATGGCGGGGGTGGCGAGCTTGGGAAGGGCAAAGAACTCCCGTACCGAAGCGGCTACGGACCTGGCAATATTGGCCTGAAAGTTCTCGTCCAGCAAGTTTAATTCCTCCTGGGAGTTGGAAATATAAGCGGTCTCGATCAGCACTGCCGGTATTTCGGGAAATTTAAGCACTCGCAACGGGGCCTCCTGAACCCGAGGAAATTTGAGATTATTGATCCGGCAGAGGTTATTGAGGACGTTCGCCCCGAAGACCTTGGACTGGTTGATCGTGTTGGTCTGATACATGTTAAGGATGATGGGGTCGGATTCATCACTGCTGCTGCCATCACCAAAAGTGCCGCCAATGATGTCAGCCATGTTTTCCTTCCCGGCCAGGATTTTAGCTGCCTCACTGCTGGCGCCGCCGGTGGATAAACAATAGACGGAGGCCCCGTTGGCGCCCCTGTTGCGGGCGGCATCGGCGTGCACACTGATAAACAAATCGGCGCCTAATTCCCTGGCGATGCCTAACCGCTTTTTAAAGGGCACGTAGTAATCCCCTTCCCGGGTTAGAAAGGCGCGGGTTCCATCCTGCTCGTTAAGGACATCCCTTATTTTTTTCCCGATCGCCAGCACCACGCTTTTCTCTGTCGTGCCGCGTTTGCCGATGGCGCCCGGGTCGTCCCCGCCATGTCCGGGATCAACGACGATGATTTTAGCCTTCTTGACAATCTTGACCTGTTCCCTGGCCTGGCTTGTTTCTTTCTCCACATCAGGCAGCACAATATCAACCACCAGGCGATCGGGTTTTTCCTGAAACTTTTTCAGATTGAAAATCCTGGCATCCACTTTCTCCGTGACAAAAAGCTCCACACGAACTTTGCCTGCCCCAAACGGCGTAAAGATAACTTTTTTTATTCCCGGTTGCCCCAGAAGGTATTCTCGTTGCACACCTGCCGACAGGACAGCATTTTGAAGGTCTAATTGCACCTTTGAGGCAGATTTTTCCACGGTATATCGGATTTCAGCGCTCGTATCGATCACCACCCGCGTATGTTCCGGCGCCGCCCAGTAACGCAACTGGAGAATTTCCGTAGATGCCCAGACAGGAGCATTTCCCCAAAACGAGAACAGCAGCAACAACATGGCAAAACGTGAAAAACGATTCATAGGCCCCCATTAACACAAGGTTTCTAGCATTTATAGCAGCTCCCGGCAAGAATATCAAATCGTGGCGGCATAATGGCGCTCGGCATGGCTGAATTTTCACTCCTCAAGAAACTGGTTGCGCAATGTGAAATGTTTGTTTATATAGGGAAAGATTGGGAAAGGAGCCTGCCCCTTATGATTTGCCACGAATGCCATGAGAGCATCCCCGATATAAGCCGCTATTGTCTGCATTGCGGTGTTTCTCTCAATACATCGGCACAACCGCTAGAGGACGAACAGATAGATTGGGATAGCAGGATATTATGCAGTGACGGCGCCTGCACGGGCACCATCGTTGAAGGAAAATGCACGGCCTGCGGCCTGCCGGACCCTGCATAGCGGAATTAACGATTCGAACAGACCAGCAAAATGAGCCACCCGCATCCTTGGTACGATAAGACAGGCGGGGAAATAATTGACACCCCGCCTAAGGCCATGTTAATAGCACCACCTCCAGGCCAACATCGCCCCCGTAGCTCAGAAGGATAGAGCAACGGATTCCTAATCCGTGTGCCGCGTGTTCGACTCACGCCGGGGGCACCAATAATATCAATTAGTTACAACGCTTAGACAATCTTCCTTATGATTTGAAGATACCGAAACTGATTAGACATGTCAATGGGAATCGTTTTTGTCAAAACTTCTCCAGCAGCTTCATCAGATTCCTCTTCGGCTTGTGGCGAAGACGGACATCGGCGAGGTATAGTTTGAATTCCTTCGCTTTTCCCAGCACGTTCATTAGTTCTTGAATCTTGCCGATCATCCTGGCAGCCTCTTCATAGGCATCATTCTTCTTACGCTCGATCACCGGTTCCACGAGCCTCTGGTAGTACACGCCGACCGCCTCGGCGGGATGGGATTTTTCCCGCACCCTCGCCAGTTCCCGCCAGAGTCCATCCCGACAGCCGCCGGCTTGGGCCTCTTGCCATGCCGTTTCCACATCCTTTTCCCATAGGAATATCTCCACCAGCC
>JBAQLR010000161.1:0-2914 GCA_049302035.1 Syntrophales bacterium | reverse complement strand
GCTGGCGGGAGGAAGCTTCGGTCTGGCGGCGGTTGCAGCGGCGCTGATTACGGGTCTGCTCCTGGCATTGTACACGCGGCGTAAAATCGGCGGTTACACTGGCGATACCCTGGGGGCGGTTTACGAGATAGCGAGCATCATGCCGGCCTTGGTGGCTGCTGCCTGGGGGTGGGGAGGAATGGCGACATGAAGGGGCAGCACGGTGGCGATGTCTATGATATGTCCCGCAAGACGGGAAAAAGGCTTGCAGACATTCTGGACTATTCTGCCAATATTAATCCCCTGGGACCGCCTGCCTGGCTGCCGGAGTTGATCAATGCCCTTATCCCTTCGCTGGTGCATTATCCTGATCCCCATTGCCGGGAACTGGTAGAAACGATAGCTGCGACTTGCGGTATAGCGGAAGCAGAGATTGTGGTGGGGAACGGTTCCAGTGAGTTGCTCTATACGCTGCCCCCTGTCCTCGGGGTTGGACGCGTCCTTATTCCTGTCCCGGCCTATAACGATTATGCCGTCGCTGCGGCCCAGGGCGGTCTGGAAATAGAGAAGATTTACCTCAAGGAGGAGGAAGATTTTGTCCTCAACCTTGCTGAACTGGAGAGCCGCCTGCAAGGCGGGGAAGCAGTGTTTATCGGACAACCGGCGAATCCCACCGGTTATGCCTCTGCCCCCGAGGCGCTGCGGGCTCTGGCGGTCCGACATCCCCGTACACAATTTGTCATTGACGAGGCTTTTGCCGACTTTCTGGATGAGCCGGACCGTCTGTTCCAGCGGCGCCCGGCGAATATAATCATCCTTTGTTCCTTGACAAAATTCTATGCCATTCCCGGTTTACGCCTGGGCTACACGGTCGCCGATCGTAAGATCGCGGCCCGGTTGCGGGCCTTGCTTCCCACGTGGTCCGTAAATACCCTGGCCCAGGCGGTGGGGGAAAAAGCCCTGCGGGACCGGGAATATGGGATGCGTTCCCGGCAGTTGGTTTGTGAATATAGAGAACAGTTGACCTGCGAGTTAAGAAAAATGCCTGGCCTGATGGTCTATCCGGGGCAGGCCAACTTTCTCCTGGTCAAACTCGTTGCAGGAGAGCTGACCGTTAGGGAACTGGCCCGCAAGCTCCTTGCAGAAGGCATTGCCATCAGGAAGTGTGAAAACATCGATGGCCTGGACGGGCGCTTCTTCCGCCTTGCCGTACGCGGGGAGGCGGAAAATAGACGCTTGTGCGAGAAGCTGTCCGCTTTGCTGGGCGGCTCGAAAATCACTTCGACGCCGGACGGAACGATGGCAGACGCGGGCGAAGGCCTTGCGTCTCGCCGGAGTGCCAAGGTCAAGCCGGCGATCATGTTTCAGGGAACCTGTTCCAGCGCCGGGAAAAGCGTTTTGACGGCGGCGATGTGCCGCATCCTCCTGCAGGATGGCTACAGCGTAGCCCCTTTCAAGTCTCAGAATATGTCCCTTAATTCCTTTGTGACGCCCGGCGGGGGAGAAATCGGGCGGGCACAGGCCGTCCAGGCGCAGGCTTGCCGCATCGCGCCTGATGTCCGGATGAATCCCCTGTTGTTGAAGCCTTCTACTGATATGGGTTCGCAGGTGATCGTGCTGGGTAAGCCCGTGGGGAATATGGATTTCAACAGATATGTCCGGCGCCATGAAGATTATCTGGGTGTGGCCCGGCAGGCCTACGATTCTTTGTCCGGGCAATACGACGTCATGGTTCTGGAAGGCGCCGGCAGCCCTGCGGAGGTAAACCTGCTTTCCCATGATATCGCCAATATGAAAACGGCGCGTTATGCCCAGTCGCCAGTGTTACTGGTAGGCAACATTGACCGGGGCGGCGTCTATGCCTCCTTCGTAGGAACGATGGCGGTGCTGCCTGCAGCCGACCGGGCGATGATTGCCGGTTTTGTCGTCAATCGCTTCCGCGGCGACGTTTCCCTGCTGGGAGATGCCCATGATTTTATCCTCAGGCGGACGGGATGCCCCGTTTTAGGTGTTGTGCCGGAATTGCGCGAGCTCGGCCTGCCCGAGGAGGACTCGGTGGGATTTCGGGAAGGTCCCTTTGGCGGCATGGTGAAATGCGGCGAGACGGTGGAAATCGCCGTTATAGATTTTGCCCATATTTCCAATTTTACGGATCTGGACCCGCTGCGCATCGAGCCTGATGTTCAGCTCCGCCTTATCCATGCCGCCAGCGATCTTGGCACGCCCGCTGCCGTTATCCTGCCGGGGAGCAAGAATGTGATCGCCGATCTGGCTTTCCTTAAAGTCGGCGGCCTGGGAGACAAACTTCTCGATCTTTATAAATCGGGAAAAACGGAAATTCTCGGTATATGTGGCGGTTTTCAGATGCTGGGGCGGGAGATTGCCGACCCTCACGGGATCGAATCGGCCGGCCGGACGATGACCGGTTTGGGAATACTTCCCCTGGCTACGGTGCTTGCACCGGAAAAAATGCTGAAGCAAACCGTGGCCCGTCACCTGCCATCCGGCCTGGAGGTGAGAGGCTACGAGATTCATCACGGGCGTACCGGGGGGATGGAAGCCGTCCCCCTGATGATAAAGCCCGATGGCGAGCTGGTGGGTGCAGGTGAGGCCGACGGGCGGGCATGGGGCACCTATCTGCACGGCGTCTTTGACAACGATGTCTTTCGTCGCTGGTTTATCGACCGGTTGCGGGCCAGATGCGGCCTGCCCGCCACGGGCAGCGGCGCCATTTACGATCTAGAACCGGCCTTTGACCGTTTGGCGCAGGCGGTTCGCGACAGTCTGGACGTAGATCATATTTATCGCCTTATGGGGCTGCCGTGAGATTGGAATATCAGTTACTGATTGCCCTGGGGCTGGACATGCTGCTGGGAGATCCGCCGCGCTTTCCCCACCCGGTGCGCTGCATCGGCCGCTTTGCCCTGGCCCTGGA
>JBAQLR010000160.1:0-6186 GCA_049302035.1 Syntrophales bacterium | reverse complement strand
GCTTTCGCCGGCGCTGTTCACGGCCGTGACGATGTAATAGTAGGTCGTATCTGCGGAGAGTCCTGTATTTACATAGGGCGTCGTTGCGCCGGAGACCTTTGTGCCGTTGGTTGTGGTGACGCCTGTGCTGGTGGACCAGTAGAGATTATAAGACGTCGCATTTCCCACTGATCCCCAGGTGACGGTTGTCTGAGCGGCGCCGCCCGTTGCCGTTATGCCGACAGGAGCAGTCGGTATGGCGCCGGGGTTTGGCACGTCGTCATCGTTTTCTGTAAAATGGCTACGCCGCATATCAGAAATCGGGCCGGTGTAGATGACAGCCCCGGTTTTCAGATTGGTTACGGTGATGATTCCGTCAATTATGGTAATCTGCACATTGTCAAACATGTTGTCTATGCCGGTATGGTCCGCCCTGTATTTATCCCTTATCGGATTAACTTTGTCGGACCCAAAATTACTCATCAGGGGCTTGAGCGCATTCTGGATCTCGGTGATGGTATTCGACAAATTGTCCCTTATTTTCCGGAGGGTTGCCGGTTCAGGGTTTTCATAAACCTGTGCCGGATCACTTACCCCGGCCGCGTTAGCAACTGCGGCATCCGAGAGGGGGTTGATGTTGGCAGTGCCCGGTCCATCGGCGAAGGAGTGGAGGGAATGTCTTCTCCCATTGGCGCTTCCCGTTGCCTGCAGGATAAAGGGCGCTTTCATGCCGGTAACGTCCAGGGCAAAGGAACCATCATTGGCAATAACTGTAGCTCCTTCCCGCGTGACGGTTGAAGAATCCTTGATCCTGACCTGGCCCGCAATTGGCGAGCCTGTGGCGGCAACACCACTGACTACCTGGGATGAAACGCCTCCCTCGCCACCTCCGCCGCAGCCGGTTAGTAAAAGAAAAAAGGCCAGCAGATAAAACACCGCTGCTCGCCCGCCCTGCTTGATAACTTCTTGTACGGCTCCTTTTGTCCCGATTTGTTCTTTACCACTGTCTGCTAACAAGTTTCGCATACAACCCTCCTCGAATTTGTTTGTCTTGCTTTTCTTTTTATATGATCCCATCCACTTTTTTAGTTTCCCATCCCTGGGAAAAGGCCTGTGGGATAAGATGCTTTTGCGCCTTTAATATGCGGAGACTGCTTTGAAGGCACCGTAATGGCATGCCTTTAGCAACATTTATGCCATCAAGGTATTTTGGTGAAGACGATTGAAATTACAGTGTTATTTGCGTTAGGGAGGGAAGAGAACAGTTGTCGATGTATGGTTGTACCTTCACTGACGACGGGGGACAAAAAGAAAGTTTTTTACTATAATATGTCTTAAATATTGAGCAATATGTCACTGAAGGTTTTCCCCTTCAGGAGGGAAAACAAAATATTGCGAATCTTTGTTGCGGAAGTCAGCCACATCTATCTGGTGCTTGCTCAGCAGGCTATATAAATCTGCCCGGTATTTCCCGGCCAGTTCGGCCGCCTCACTCACATTACCCTGGGTCATTTGTAAAAGCCGGATCAGGTAGCTTCTTTCGAAGCTGTCTTTGGATTCTTTCAGAGGTTTCATGAGTTGTCCCGTAGGCGAAGGCTGTATTGACTGCGGGATGCTATCTTCTGTCAGGTAATTCTTCTGTGTCATGGCCATGGTATATTCTATGGCATTCTCCAATTCCCGCACATTGCCGGGCCAATCGTGCAAAATCAGTTTTTTCATGGTTTCGGGGGCGATGCCTTTAACCTCTTTCTTCATCTGCCGATTGAATTTTTTGATAAAATGTTCCACCAACGGCTCGATATCCTCTTTCCTCTCCCGCAGGGGCGGCAGGTGGATGGGAATTACATGGATGCGATAAAAAAGGTCACTGCGAAAGCGGCCTTGCGTTGCCTCTTCCTTTAAATCTTTGTTGGTGGCCGTGATTACCCGGACATCGACGTCCATTAATTTCTCGCTGCCGAGGGGATAAAAATTCCTTTCCTGCAGCACCCGCAGAACTTTAGCCTGGGTAGTAAGCGACATATCGCCTATTTCATCGAGGAAGATAGTGCCTTGATGAGCCTGGGCAAAAGCCCCCCGGATGCTTTGTGTTGCCCCCGTAAAGGCACCTTTTTCATGTCCGAAAAGCTTGCTTTCCAGGAGGGATTCGGGAATGGCAGCGCAATTCAAAGCGATAAAGTCCTTATCCTTGCGGTCGCTTGACAGGTGAATCGCCTTGGCAATCAATTCCTTGCCGGTGCCGCTTTCCCCTTCGATGCAGACGGTTGAATCGTTGCGGGCGATTCTGGAAACAATATCCAGTACGCTTTGCATTTTTCCACTTTGGGCAACAATGTTCCCAAATTCGTATTTTTCCTTCAGGATGTTTTTCAGCCGCCGGATTTCCCAGATCAGCTTCCTGTTTTCCAGCGCCTTTTCGATTTGCATAAGCAGATCACGGGATTCAAAAGGTTTGGTAATATAGCTGTAAGCGCCGGCTTTCATAGCTTCGACGGCGTTTTCAATTGTTCCGAAAGCGGTAAGGATAATCACGGGGATACTGGGCGCCAGGAGACGGATCTCCTGCATCAAGGCAATGCCGTCCATTTGTTCCAATTGCAAGTCGATGATGGCCAGATCAAACATCGTACTTTTGACGGCTTCTATGGCGGCCGCTTCTTTTACGGTGGCGGTTACTTTATAACCTGCCGACTCTACGCGTATTTTCAATACCTCGAGAAGATTGCGGTCATCATCAACCACCAGAATCTTTTCTGAAGACATGTTTCCTCCTCTCTGCGACTAACGCAAAAAATATCCCAGCCCCTGAATTGCAGCCGCTCATCGTTGTCTCTCTTTTTTCTTATGCTCTATCGTGATATCCACTTTATTCAGTTCCTCAATCACCTTGTTCAGCCTCTCTATGGTTCGCTCACGTCTATCCTCTTCCTGTAACAAGGCCATTATAACCTTGGCCTGCTCCGCAAAGGAGCTGCGGGGATGCCCTCTTAGCAGTTTGTTTAAGGAAAAAAGTGATTTGCCGTATTCTCTGACCGGGCTGTCAGGATGGGCATAGATCAGCCCGATGTAGAACAGGGCTTCATCTGCAGGAACGTCGGGGCCAGCCAGAGCCAGGGCCTTTCCATTTTCCTTGAGGGCGCTGGCGTACGCTCCCTTGGCAAGCAGGGTCCGTCCCGCGTCGATGTGGCTTGCGGCGCTTTGCCTTGCAGTAGAAGCTTTCTGCATAGCTAATACGCCAGAGGTGGCAGCTTTATAGAGCGAACAGCCCATGGTCTCAATCAAGATCAGTAAGGCAATACAAAAATGAAGCTGCTTCCTTCGCCCTGCTTGCTCTTTACCCATATGCTGCCCCCATGTGCTGTGATAACGTGCTTCACAATGGCCAAGCCTAAGCCCGTACCTTTCTTTTGATCGTTGCTTTTGTATTTTGTAAAAATATTTGCCATATCTTCTTCTGGTATGCCGGGGCCTGTATCAATCACAGATACTTCTAATCCTTCCGGAACGGAGGTGGCGACAATCTTCACGTTGCCGTTTTCCGGGGTGAACTTGACCGCATTACCGAGTAGATTCCTCAAGGCGGAAAGAATCTGCCCTTCATCCAGGGGTAATAAAACCATCTCCGGATTTATTTCTTTGTCCAGTTTGATATTTTTAGCCGCTGCGTAAGGCGTAATTTCCATGACCGCTCGCTCTATCAAAGGTGCGATATTTGACTTCTTGAAGTGATATTCCATCATACCCGCTTCAATCCTGGACAAGTCCATGATGGAGTTTACCAGATTTATCAACCTGTTGCTTTCAGCGCCGATGATGGTAAACAGTTGTTTTTGCCTTTCCGAGATTGTTCCTCCGACTCCCTCCATCAGCAGATTGGTTCCCTCCCTGATGGTTGTGAGCGGCGTTTTAAGTTCGTGGGAGATGAGGGAAAAAAAATCGTTTTTCAGGTTCTCTACTTCCTTGAGCCGGAGGCACATGATATTAAAAGCCTCCGTAAGTTCCATAATTTCCGGCGGCGCAGGATTTTCAAGGTCGCAATTAAATGATCCCAGAGGAATTTCTCTGGTTTTGGCCACCAGCTTCAGGAGGGGACCGGTAATGCTCCTGGTGATAAACAAAGCAAAAATAACGGTCAACAGAATGGTAATGAACAGTGACAAGCCGGCTACGAGGCGGGCAGAGATTCCGGCGGTGTTTACCCTTTTGGTCGTGGCGTGGATATCCCTCCGTGCAGACAGCTCTATCGTTTCTAATTCCTCATGGATGAGCCTTACCAAATCTTCCTTTGCAGCCTTGTACCGGGGCCTGTTATAGTTATGCTTTTCGCGGAGGTTACGAACCTCGTCATTGACTAGAGATTGGTAACGCAGATGGTGTCGGTCGATGATCGCGGCAGATGTCTGTATGAGAGAAGCTGCCGGGCTGTTTATAAGGCCCAGTTGCCTGTCGAATTCCGCACCTTCCGCAAGGAATTGATTATATAATGCCCTATCCTGCGTCAGGAGGTATTTTTGTTCGTAGCTGCGCTGGGAATAAATCGCGTCAACAAGCACCTTCTTGCCATCGAGGGCGCTGATATTCCTGCTGAGACTGTCAAAAATAGTGGTGTTCAATTCTGACAGCTTCAAAATGGCATAAAGATTGGAAGCTCCAAGAAAAAACAGGATGATTAAATAACCGGCCATCGACCGAGAAAAAATGCCGAAATTCGTGTATCGACGCAAAGCCAATATTTTCATTTTTCCTGATCCCGATAAACGGGATAAGTCCCCTCAAGTGTGATAAATGTGCTAACAAAATTGCTCTTTACCGGCAAGCAATTGCCAACTTGCCAAAACCACGGATTTGTGTCCGCTTTAGGCTAAAAAAATATACCCGATGTCTCTACAACTTTACATGGGTAGCGGATAAATGTCCATCTGCAAATATTTTAATACTTGAAGTTGTTGATTGAATTGGCTAATAAGAGGCTATGGTGAGCTTATGAAACGTTGCGAATGGGCTGTCAGGAGTGAGTTGGAACGGTCCTATCATGATCAGGAATGGGGCGTGGCGATTCACAATGACCGCCTGCTCTTCGAATTTATTATCCTGGAGGGCGCCCAGGCGGGACTTAGTTGGTCCACCATCCTGCGCAAGCGGGAAGGTTATAGAAAGGCCTTCGACAATTTTGACGCAGAGGAAATCTCCCGATACACCGAGGCCGACCACTCGCGGTTGCTCGCCGATCCTGAGATCGTCAGGAACAACCTGAAGATTAAGGCAGCAGTTACCAACGCACAAGCCTTCCGGCAGGTATGTAAAGAATTTGGAACGTTCGACCGCTACATCTGGCAGTTTGTCAACGGTGAAACTATTTTAAATTCCTGGGAAAAACTGAGGGATATTCCCACCAGCTCTCCCGAAGCGGAAAGCATGAGCAAGGATTTGCGTAAAAGAGGATTCAAGTTCATCGGGGCGACAATTTGTTACGCCTTCATGCAGGCTGTCGGTATGGTAAACGATCACATCGTCGGTTGTTTCCGCTATGGGGAAATCCGTAATCAGGGCGGGGGAACAAAAAATGTGCGGGTCTGAAGGGGAAGAATGATCAGTTTGAAAACGGCGGATAGAGTCAAGAAAGATAAAAACGGTTCACAATATCATGCCGTGAAATTGCGCTACGGCCTTAACGACCGGCCCCCCTGGGGAGAGACGGCGCTTTACGCCCTGCAATGGCTGACTATTTCCCTTCCCTTTGTCGTCATCATTGGCACGGTGTCTGCCGGTAGCCACTTCAGCGATCCGGCGCTCCGGACGATTTATCTGCAGAAGGCAACCTTCGTTACGGGTTTGATGCTCCTGGCGCAGGCTCTTTGCGGCCACCGTCTGACGCTGGTTGCCGGTCCCGCGGCGGCGCTGCTGCTTGGCGTTGTGGGCAGCCAAACGTCCCCCGATGCAATCTATACCGCTACTGCGATTTGCGGGATGATGCTGGCGCTTCTTTCGGCAGCAGGGTTTTTCGGCTTCCTGCGCCGTCTCTTCACCTTACGGGTGACCGCAGCGGTGTTGCTCCTCATAGCCTTTACGATGACGCCGACGATCCTCCGATTGCTGACCGGAGGGAGCGATGGCGGCAGTGCCGGTCGGCTTGTGTTTGCGGCCATCTTCCTCCTGGCGCTTTTGCTGGCTCACCGGTTCCTCCCGGCCCCAGGCCGGTCGCTC
>JBAQLR010000159.1:0-3156 GCA_049302035.1 Syntrophales bacterium | reverse complement strand
GCCCTGGTGGGCGGCTGTGTCAATGCCCCGGGCCAGGCCGCTGACCACGGTGATGCCCTTGGTGACCAGTTCCCGGCAGAGCCGTTCGGTAGAGAACCGGCCATAAGTGCTGGCCAGGCGGGAACCGACCACGGCGATGCACACATCTTCTTGCCGCAGCGTCCCTTTTACGTAAATTAACGGCGGAAAATCATAAATGTTCAGCAGGTTGGGCGGATAAAGCTCATCCCGGCAGGTAACCAGGGATACCCGCAGCTTGCGGGCCAGGGCAAGCTCCCCTTCCACCAGATTCCACTGGTCAAAATTTTTTATGCCCTGCGCAATTTTGGGACCGACACCTGCAATCTGCAGCAGTTCAGCAAGGGGGGCCTGAAAAACCGCCGCCGGGGAACCGAAAGCTGAAAGCAGGCCGAGAAAACCCACGTTGCCCAGGCCCGGCACCAGTTTCAAGCCTAACCAGTATTTTAATTCCTGATTCGTCATTTACGAGCGCCCTGAATCTGTTTGCGTGCCGGAAAAAGCGTGCGCAAAATATAATTATACGGAAGGAGTGTCAAGCTATTTCACCGAAACTCCGTAAGCGGTGTAAGTCCAGCTGAGTGGGATAAGTTCGTTGACAAATTTGCTTGTCGCGGCCAAGAAAATTCTAACTTACAAAAGGCGTTGTGTTATTTGCCCGTTTGCGCTAGGAAGACAAGTTAATGTTTTCCGAACTGAGTGGGTAAATGATGCAGCATTTCATGCGTAAAATTATCATCTTGTCGGCAATGGGTCTTTTCTTGTTTAACTGCCCTCCAGCAGCCGCAGGCGATCTTCAATCCAAGCAACTGCAGAATGTCGCGATTCCTGCTTCTCCCAGGCCGGATGAAGTCATCTTGCCCGGTTTGTCCGTTAATCCAGGCAGCGTCAATTTCGGTGTGATCGGACCGGACAGCATACTGCACGGATTAGTGACCTTTAACAACACGACAGCTCAAAACCTCCCCTGGGCCATTGATTTTCCCGAAGGCTGGGTGCAGGCGGATAACAATCTGGGAATGGCGGGGGATCTCAAAGTCGGCCGCGATTATATGCGCCTGTCATTGAAATCGGACAGGGGACAAATCAAGGAAAATGACGGTGGCACAAAAGCAAAAGTTTACACTATCAAACTTCAACTCGAAATAAATGAAGCGGTTTCCGTTATTCAACGGGAATTAACGGCGGGGGATTATCAGGAGCCCGTGGCTATGCTTTTCCCCGGCGGGGCGATCACGGTAAATATCAGATTTTCATTGCTGGATGCGGCTTCCCTGTCGCCCCTGCTCATGGAGCCGCCCCTGCTCGATTTGGGGAGCATCGCGTCAGGGAAACAACTCTCACGGCAGATTAAAATAACCAATAAAGAAAGGGAAACAACTAGTTGGCGGTTCCTTACCTCCGCCCGTCCGGAGCATGAAAAACAAGATCTGCCGCAGCTGCGGGGGAAATATATATCTTTTCTGAATGGGTCAAATAAGTCCGGCGCGGCCTATCTGACCTCCCCCCATTTGAAAGAGGCGGTGGAACTAGCGGGTAAATGGCTGGCACAGGATGGTTACCCCGTTGCCTACGGCCCGAATAATATTATCAAATACCGTTTTTCGGGAACAGGTATTGCCGTTTATCTGGGGCATGGTCCGGAGGGAGGCAGGATTGGCGTTTATCTGGACGATCTGCTTGTTTACGTCTATGACGGCAACGCGCCCGACCCGGGACGTGAAGAACTGCCAATTGTCGATGATTTGCCCAATGGCCCGCATGTTTTGGCGCTGGTGAATGGCGAAGGCCGCGCGGTTGTGGAGGGAGTACGTGTTTACGGCAAAGAGCTGAGGCAGGGTCCTCCCGGCTGGGTCAGCGTGCTTCCGCCTGCCGGATCCACTACCAGGGAAACGGATTATGTGACGGTGCAAATTGATACCAAAAACTTAGCTCCCGGATTTTATGTTGAACAGATTATTCTTGCATCTTCCCGGGGCGATCTTGTCCTGGAGGCGCAGGTTGAAATCACGGCTGAACAGAGTCTGAGGCATTTTGATGTATATCGTTTTGTCCGGCAGGAAAGTTACCTCTATACCACTAATCCGCAGGCGGAGGCGGAGCGGTTGAAGCGAGGCAATTTTCTTAAGGAGGGCATTGCCTATCGTCTTTTTCCTCCGGAAGTGCCGGGGACGACCAAATTTTATCGGTGGTACAATGCGAGCAAACAGGATTTTTTTTACTCTTACGATTTAAACGGCGGCGGCGAGTCGCTGCAGGGCTACACCCTGGAGGGCAGCATCGGCAATATCGCCACCTCAAAACTTTCCAATACCCGCGAACTGTACCGTTGGTACCAGCAGAAAAAAGGGCGCCATTTTTATACTACCGATCAAAGTGGTGAAGGCATGGCAAAAAAAGGCTATAAGTTTGATGGTATAGCCGGTTACGTAAGATAACTAAAAAGCAAATTCCCGGTGTCGGAACCGACGGGAATTGAACTTGACAAACATTTGCAAACCGGTTATTAAGCGGCGCCTCTGTAAATTGCGCCTGTAGCTCAGCTGGATAGAGCAACGGATTTCTAATCCGTCGGTCCCGGGTTCGAATCCCTGCAGGCGCACCAGAAATGTACGGTGGGTGTAGCTCAGCTGGTTAGAGTGCCGGGTTGTGGCCCCGGAGGCCGAGGGTTCAAATCCCTTCACTCACCCCATTATATACATTGGGAACGAACAGAAAACGCGCCCGTAGCTCAGCTGGATAGAGTCGCAGACTTCGAATCTGTTGGTCGTAGGTTCGAATCCTACCGGGCGCACCAGGTCGCGGGTAAAATAGATAAGGGGCCCTTAGCTCAGCTGGTAGAGCAACTGACTCTTAATCAGTAGGTTGCCGGTTCGATCCCGGCAGGGCTCACCAATTAATTAAGTGGGTTACGGAGAAAAACCGTAGCCCCTTTTTTTTATTCGGTCATTTTATCCCGCTATCACAGACGTATGTGGCTATGCCGGACATGTTCCCGCTCTTTGACATTATACTCCACAGTCAGCCGCTGGTGGGTTGACAGGATGTCGCGGATAGTTTTCCACGAGCGGTGGTCATCACTCAGGCGCAGCCTGTATTCGATCGTGTGCAGTATGTGGTAAGCCAGCACCGATATGA
>JBAQLR010000158.1:0-6185 GCA_049302035.1 Syntrophales bacterium | reverse complement strand
ACGCTTCTGCGCGCCCTCGCCGACCCGGGGAGCGAACCTAAGGTACGGGCAGCCCTGGTAACAGACATCCTGGGGAGGTCAGGAGATGATATTGCCCTGCTCCTGAAGGAAGAGTCGGCTTGGGAGGACTGCCTGGAAAAATTCCGTGAGCACCATCAAAGCTGGCGCGACCGCGGTTTTATAGCTATGGCGCAATCCCTGCTGGCCCGGGAAGGGATACGGGGACGGCTCCTTCGCTATCCCGATGGGGAGCGCCGGTTAACCAATCTTCTCCACTGTTTTGAAATCATCCACCGCAAGACGCATGAGCAAAAACTTGGCATCGAAGGGCTTGTCACCTGGTTTAGCGAGCGGATCAGCGCCAAAGATGCGGCCGAGGAATACCAGCTTCGTCTGGAAACCGACGAAAAGGCAGTTAAGATAGTTACCGTTCATGTCAGCAAGGGATTGGAATACCCCATTGTTTTTTGCCCTTTTATGTGGGGCGGCATCAGTGATGATGACGATGTGATTACCTTCCATGAGGGGTTTGCCATGGTGAAGGACTTCGGTTCTCCCAACTATGACCAAAACCGGAAAGCGGCACAAAGGGAAACACTCGCCGAAAATCTCCGCCTCCTCTATGTGGCCCTCACCCGGGCAAAATACCGGTGCTACCTCTGCGCGGGAAAAATTACCAGCAAGAGCAGAAAAAGCAAGCCTGAAACTTCCTCCCTTGCCTATCTTTTCCACGCCACAGCGGGGACCCGTATCTCTGAAGACCCGGTCAGCCGGTTGGCAGACGAAGTGGGAAAGCTAACCTTGCAAGAAATGCGAGAACAGTTGCAGGCCCTTCAAAAAAAAGGCGAGGGAACGATCGATGTCGTTGAGATACCCGAACCAGGGGCTGCCATGCCCTTTGTCCCAATGCTTGATGACGGGATGCCGCTTGTCGGCCGGAAATTTTCCGGAGTCATCAGCAGTGACTGGCGTGTGGCAAGCTTTACCGCGTTTACTTCCCACGAAACAACGGCAAGCGAACTGCCGGACCGGGATGAGCGCAACACCGGGAAGGAAGTCTCTGGGTCGAAAGATGCCGAAGTTCCGGCTGGTAAAAGTATCTTTACCTTTCCCAGAGGTGCACAGGCCGGGATTTTTTTTCACGAGATATTTGAGGGGCTAAACTTCGCCCAGACCTCAGAGGAGGCTGTCAGTTCCCAGGTGGAGAAGGGGCTGGAAAAGTTCGGCTTTGACAAGGAGTGGCAACCCCATGTCTGCAATATGGTCAACCGCGTCCTGACAACCCCGCTGACAGGGCCGGAAGGGGCCTTTAGTTTGGCTATGCTAAAACCGGGAAGCTGGATCACGGAGCTGGAGTTTTATTTTCCGCTCCGATTCATTACCTCCGATCTGCTGACTGCCTGTCTCCGTAAATGGGGGACGGTCCCTGGCCATGCCGATTTCGGCAAAGAAGTATGTGCATCCCTGAGGTTCAGGCCGGTGCGAGGCATGGTCAGGGGCTTCATGGACATGGTTTTCGAACAGGGCGGCAGGCACTATCTTATCGACTGGAAATCAAATCATTTGGGTTACCGGATGGAGGACTATGGGCAAGAACCCCTCAAGACAGCGATGGAGCGCAATCTCTATCCGCTCCAGTACCTCCTCTACACAGTGGCCCTCAACAGGTACCTTTCCCTGCGGGTGCGGGGCTATGATTATGCGACCCACTTTGGCGGCGTATTTTACGTCTTCCTCCGGGGGGTCAGTCCGGAGCGGGGTGAAGCCTGCGGTTTTTTTCGGGACCTGCCGAGCCTGGAGATGATTGACGAATTGACGAAGCTCTTGATTCAGGGCGGAGGATAGGACAGTGACGATGCTTTTTGAACTAAATGCCATTGATCGCCATTTTGCCGACTTTATCTTCCGGGAGTCGGGAGGAGAATCCCTGCTCCTTAAAGCTGTTGTTTCACTTTTGAGCAATGCCGTGGGGAACGGCAACATCTGCCTGAATCTGGCAGATATTGCCGACAAGGAAATTCGCATCGATGGGGAAGATATCGGTGTTCCCGATCTTGATAAACTGCACGATGCTCTAAAAGGGACGACGGTAGTCGGTCCACCGGGGGAGTTCAAACCTTTGGTCCTCGACGGGAAAGGGCGTCTCTACCTCTATCGTTATTGGAAGTATGAACAGGACCTGGCACAAGTGATTCTGAAAAAGGCAGCAACGACCTGCGACGGGTTGGATGAGGACCTCCTGGGTAAAGGGCTGGCAAGGCTTTTTCCGAGCGTTGCGGAGGAAAACATCGATTGGCAGAAGGCGGCGGCATTAGCCGCCGTAAGGAAAAGTTTTTGCGTCATTTCCGGAGGCCCCGGAACCGGCAAGACTTCCACTGTGGTCAAGATCATCGCACTGCTCCTGGAGCTGGCCGGGGACGAATCATGCCGGATCGCCCTGGCGGCCCCTACCGGCAAATCAGCCGCACGGCTGAAGGGAGCTATTGCCCTGATGAAAGAAGCGCTCAACTGTGACGAATCAATAAAGGGGAATATCCCGCACGACGTATCGACCATCCACCGACTTCTTGGCCCTATGGCCGGTTCCGTGCACTTCCGCTATTCAGAGAAGAATTCCCTGCCCTACGATGCGGTTATCATCGACGAGGCGTCCATGGTGGCGCTGCCGCTTATGGCCAAGCTGGCAAGGGCGATCAAACAAAATGCCCGCCTTATCATTCTCGGGGACAGGGATCAGCTTGCCTCGGTCGAAGCCGGGGCGGTACTGGGCGATATTTGCGGCGGCGTTCGGCAGGAAATCTTTTCAGCCGAATTTGGCGCTCTCTTTGCCAACCTGACACATGCCATCCTTCCGACCGCGCTGCCCGGCGAGCTGCTGCCTCCGCTTGCCGACTCACTGGTTGTGCTGAAGCGGAATTACCGTTTCCCTGCCGAAAGTGGCATCGGGGCAGCAGGAAAAGCGGTCAACGCCGGAAAGGGAGCGGAAGCCCTCGCCATACTCAAAGATCACACATTTCCCGATATTGCCTGGCACACCGCGCCCGAACCGAATGTTATAAAAAAGGCGTTAACGGACGCCGTCCTTGCGGGTTACGGTAACTATCTGGCGGCAGAGACGGCGGCGGAAGCGCTCAGGCTTTTTGACGCTTTCCGGGTTCTCTGCGCCCTGCGTCGGGGACCCTATGGCGTGATTGACATCAACACCCTCATCGAGGGAATCCTGACCCAAAAAGGGCTGATCGACCCACAACAACGCTGGTACCAATACCGACCCGTGCTGATCACGGTCAACGATTATAATCTGAAACTGTTCAATGGCGACGTGGGGATCGTCTTCCCCGACCGGGAGGGAGACGGCAGCCCCCGTGTTTTTTTCCCGGCCCCTGAAGGCGGGGTCCGAAAAATTTCGCCGGTGCGGCTTCCCGCGCATGAAACGGTCTTTGCCATGACAATCCACAAGAGCCAGGGCTCCGAGTTTGACCAAGTGCATATGCTTCTGCCCGCCCAGGATAACGCGCTCCTGACAAGGGAGCTGATCTATACCGGCATCACACGGGCGAAGGAGAAAGTCGCCATCTGGGGAAACGAAGAAGTCTTTGTTAGCGCTGTGGCGCGAAGAACAGAAAGAAAGTCCGGGCTAAGAGAGGCGCTTTGGTCCGGGGTTGGCACTCATACGGCAAAAATGTAGATCAGGGATTTAATTCTTTGGAGAGGCGTCTTTATTCGTCATTCCGGTGAAAACCGGAATCCAGAAAGTGCTTGCTAATACTGGATACCGGCCTTCGCCGGTATGACATAATTGCTGGCTTTGTGTAGTTGTGCAAAGCTCCCGCTTAACCTTGGCGGTGATGGCATTCTAGGGCTTTAGTACCGTCAGCCCGTCAATCCGTTTGAAATCCTTTTCATCGTAGGTATAGGTAGTGATAATCCCTTTGTCCATGCCCCAGAACGCCAGGACCGCATCGGCAAATTTGACGTTTTCCTCCTCATAGACTTTGAGGGCATTCAGAAAAACTCCCGCCAGTTCAACCTTGAGCTGTGGAGTATTTATCACCGCCTCGGCAAGCTCACGAACGGCCTTTTTCGGGTATTTGTAGACCTTCTCCAGGACCCAGACAATTTCCAGAATAGTAACCGGCATGACATGCAGAACAAGACCCTTTTCCGGTGCGGTTCGTATCAAGTTCTCGACCGCTTTCGCCTTGAGATCGTCATCCTGCACCAGCATACGAAGTATGGCGCTGGTATCTATGAATGCCCTATTCATAAACATCCACCCCGCCTGCTATCCCTTTTTCCCGGATCTCGTCAATCGTCATTCCCATACTGGGTAGAACCCCCTTGAAATCAAAGATGGTTTTGCCCTTCCTAAAAACAACTTGCTCACCGTCCGCATCCATCAACAGAGTGTCGCCCACCTGGATATGAAGCTTCTGGCGCACCTCTTTCGGCAATGTTATCTGTCCCTTGGTGAGCACTTTTACAGCGAGCATAGATTATTCCTCCTATTAAATTAATTCCTACGTTGCAAGTGTAGTAGGAATAATATTAAATGTCAAGCAAGCGTTTACAGATTTTCCGGATTTAATTGACATGTTGAATTACCGGTGTGATACCACGCTATAACAAACCTAACGCCGAGTAGCGTAGCTGGTCGAATAAAAACGGTGTGGCTTCCCGCAATTAGCGACGACGCTCATCTTATCTGTTGAGCAGTTGACTTCCTATCGGCTAAAAAATGCCCCTCAATTCTCCTGTGCCTCCCTCGCTGCCTCCAGGCCGGCAATCCGACCGCTGGTGAGAGCATAAACAACGCTGGCACAATAGGCAGCATTTTCACCTGCCACACGTAATCCGGCAATGGGGGCCCAATCCTTATCGAGCACCTGGAATTTGGTATTGGTTACCAGGCCGCCCCAAGTATTGAAAAGAGCGCCCCCGGCCTGCTTAACGGCATAGAAAGGAGCCTTTCTCAAAGGCATAAGGTATTTGGCCGACTTGAAAAATTCCGGATCTTCTCCCCGTTCACAGTACCGGTTGTACTGGTCCACGGTCTCCTGTAATACTACGGGATCTATTGCCATCAATCCGGCTAAATCTTTGATGGTGTCCGCTTTCATTATCGTCCCGTCCTTAACTCTTCTCTCAAAGTCCCGCTCAAACCACCGACAGGGATATTTGCAAGCGATTGCCTCAAATTTATTTATGATAAAGTCCTTTTTTACGGTCTCTGCGTCATGGATTGTAAAGGAAGTATGATCCTTTTGTCTGGCGGTCTGGAGAGCATTGGCTTTGAAAGGACCTATCTCGTGCCCGTGTCCGAACATCAGGTCCTCATCCATGAATCTTTTACCCAGTTTGTTAACGGTGAGGGATTTTTGCCGGACTAATTGGGTAGCTGCATTATAGAAAGCCATGGGACCTTCTCCTACCCCGGTTACTCCGTCATCCCACATTTCAAGATCATCCATGCCTTCCACAATCGCCTTTACTCCCTGGGCCATTCTAATGCCGTCGCCGGTGGAGCTTGGCAGGCCAACGTAATTGACGACTGCTGAAAACATGGCAGGCGGAACATATTTCTTTAACATTGCTTTATTGGCGCCAAACCCTCCCGCAGCCAAGACTGAAACCTTGCCTTTAATGTGGAGTGTTTTCCCATCTTTAGTTTTAGCGGCCACGCCGATCACGGCGCCTTTCTGGGAGACCAGGGCCGTAGCCGTTGTTTGTTTTAAAATCTGGATCCCCAGTTCACGAGCGCGTTTTTCTAACACTCGAATAAAACCTTTGGCGTTGTATGGAAACCAAGGGTAATATCCTTCCTCAGGCTTTTCAGGATTTATCGGGGTCAGAAACATGCCGGGGGGGGTTCCGGCGGCAGGACCGGTCTCATATATCACTCCCATATCCTCAAGCCAGTCCGCGGTACCCGCCTCTCTTTCAAGAAGCAAACGTTCTACCTCCCCGTTGTTCCTGTTGGAAAAACCCGCGGATGACAGGGGAAAGACTTGGCTCAGCGGCAGCGGCTCGATGCCCAGCCTATTGTGAAATTTGGAATTGCGGGTTCTTGAAACAATGGTCATGGCTGTTGCAGTATCACCGCCACAACCAGGATTCTTCTCCAGAACTATTACCTGGACGCCTTTTTCTCCCGCGCTAACCGCGGCTGCCATTCCGGCTCCGCC
>JBAQLR010000157.1:0-7932 GCA_049302035.1 Syntrophales bacterium | reverse complement strand
TCTGGCTCTTTATCCTGTCCCTCGTTGTCATTATCAAGCTGAAACTCCGGGAGATCGCAAGAACCCAAAAACTGGGCATCAACCGAAAAGAAGCGCCAACCCCCCAACTCGAATAAGCAGGTTGTGATCATATTTCCCTGGCAGCCAGGAAGGCGGCCTTGATGGCATCCTTCATGTTGCCGGGTTTATTCGAGTCGCCCACGTTAACAATTTCCGTAATACGAAACGGCGCTCTTACCGTGCAGGACCACACTGGTAAGATACGATATGGTCAAAGCGTATCGCAGAACAAATAGCTGAAGATGCCGCCGAAGAGGGTCACAAGGCCGAGTGCGGCCATTCCCGATTGTCAACAATTGTCCCCTGAATATTCCCATCGGATTTTATTCTTGACAAATAGAACGTACGTTCTACATTATGACGGCATGATATTCTCAAAGGAGAAGGATCGTGTCCCTTCCTACTGCTGTTTATCGCCCGCGGAATCCACAGTTGTCCGATTATTACCGCTGCGTGGAAGACTACTTTGAAACCTTTCTCCAAATCTATGATGAACATTTCTCCAGGCAGTATGGATTCTGGCGGCCTTACCTGCAGCAGGTTATTTATCGCTATCTCGATTGCGGCGATTTACACAACGGCTTTGCCCGCGTGAAATGCAAAGACTGCGGCCACGAATATCTCCTGGCATTCTCTTGCAAACGGCGTCATTTTTGCCCTTCGTGCCACCAGAAGCGGGTGGTCGAATTCGGGGAGTGGCTCTGCATGGATGTGCTCAAAAAGATTCCGCACCGGCACTTTGTATTCAGCATTCCGAAGATCATCCGCCGATACTTTCTGTATGATCGAAAGCTGCTCGCCGATTTAAGCCGCTGCGCTTGGGAATCACTGAAAGTCTTCTTGCGGGATGCGGTTCCCGAAAATGATCCTAGCCCCGGTGCCGTCATCGCCATCCAGACCTTCGGCGACTTCCTCGGATTCAATCCTCACTGCCACATTCTTGTCACGGACGGCTGTTTTTACGGAAGCGGCATGTTCCGCGTCGCGCCACCCCTGGAGTTAAAAAAACTGGAGGCAATTTTCCGGCATAAGGTATTCAGGATGCTCCTGAGCAAGGGAAAGATCACGCAGGAGATGATCGCCATGCTCTCAACATGGCGGCATTCCGGCTTTAATGTCTTCTGCGGCAACCGTATCTCGCCCAACGATGAAACGGCGATGGAAAATCTGGCGCGCTATATCATTCGGGCATCCTTCTCCCAGGAGCGTATGCAATATCTGGAGCAGGAGGGAACGGTCATTTATACGGCCAAGGATAAAAAAACAAGCAAGCTCTTTCCCGCCCTGGAATGGTTAGCCGCGATGTGTTCGCACATCCCGAATCGGGGTGAACAGATGGTAAGATACTACGGCTACTACAGCAATGTCTCACGGGGAAAGCGCCAAAAGGATGCCCTGAATGACGCCATCCCTTGTATCCTTGAAACTCAGGGTAACGCAAAGGCTTTCCGGAAAAGTTGGGCCAGGCTGATTCAGAAAATATACGAAGTAGATCCACTGGTCTGCCCAAAATGTCAGGGCGCCATGCGGGTCATCAGTTTCATCGAGGCCCCGTCGGTGATCCGGGATATCCTCAATCACCTGGGACTATGGCTGGTAAAGGCAAGGCCACCGCCAAAAAGCCACGCCCTGCCAACCCAGGAAGACGCCACTTGCGACCTCCAGCTTCAAACACTCGACAATACTATCTACGGCGACCCAGAATACACATGGGATGAATACATACAGTCATAACGCATCATTAAAAAGAGGCGTGCCGCAGTAGTTTGTCTTAATTACGCACAAAAAGGCTATTGTGACCGGTGAAATGGCCGAAAGAGCTTTTTCTTTTCCCAATAGATCGGTGCCAAAACATGCCCTTTGCTAGAGCATCGGTGCCGCTCCCCACATTTTGTGGCTAACATTTTCTTGACATACAATTACGTTCTGCTTATAAATACATCCGCCAAAAGCAATGTCTTATCAAAAAAAATGTGTGGACAGGACCGAGCATTTAATGTAAATTGCTCGCATGAAAGCTCTTGAGATTGTACCCAGGCGTATCGAAAGTCGCATTGCGGAGCGGATCGGCAAGGGCAAGGTTATCCTGGTGTTTGGCCCCAGACAATCCGGCAAGACCACCCTCATGCGCGCCGTGGCGGAAAAGTCAGGTATGGATCCCCGCTGGCTGAGCGGCGATGAGCCCGATACCCGCGTACTTCTTGCCGATGCCACATCCACACGCCTCAAATCACTCTTCGGCGGCAAGCGGCTTGTCGTCATCGACGAAGCGCAGCGCATTGCCAACATCGGTATTACCCTCAAACTCTGTGCCGACATGTTGCCGGGTGTTCAGGTCATCGCCACCGGCTCCTCGGCTTTCGAGCTTGCCGGCATCACCAGTGAGCCGCTCACGGGGAGGAAATACGAATATCACCTCTATCCCCTGTCGTTCGGAGAAATGGTGGAGCATCAGGGCCTGCTTGAGGAAAAGAGGTTGTTGGAGCACCGTCTGGTGTTCGGCCTCTATCCCGAACCGGTGACCCGTCCCGGCGAAGAGCGTGAACTATTGTCCCTGCTCACGGAGAGCTATCTGTACAAGGATATCTTCGCCCTGGGAATCGTGAAAAAACCGGCCTTGCTGGAGCGTATCGTACAGGCGTTGGCGCTGCAGGTCGGTTCGGAAGTGTCCTATCAGGAACTGGGACAGCTCGTGGGCGCCGACAAGGAGACCGTGGAACGTTACATAGAGTTGTTGGAGAAGGCATATGTCCTTTTTCGGCTCCCGTCGTTTAGCCGCAACCTGAGAAACGAGCTGAAAAAGAATCGTAAGGTATATTTCTGGGACACGGGCATTCGCAACGCCGTCATCAGGAACTTCAACCCCCTGCACCTGCGCCAGGATACGGGCGCGCTGTGGGAGAATTTTCTGGTGGCGGAGCGGCTGAAGGCCAATCATTATGCGGGCGAAGAAGCCAACCACTGGTTCTGGCGTACCCATGCCCAACAGGAGATTGATTATCTGGAAGAGCGGGATGGGGTCTTAAGCGCCTGGGAATTCAAGTGGCGCGCAACCAGGCCGCCGCGTATTCCCAAAAGTTTTCTCAGCGCCTACCCCGGCTGCCGGACGGGTTATGTGACGCCCGAAACGATGGAAACTTTCCTGCTCCATAAGGTTTCGTAATTGCTATGTGAGAGGACTGCGCAGGGCCTGCTCCAACCGTTTCAAGATGGTCGGTTTTCCTAAAACGGCCGCCAGCTTGTCCAGTTCCGGTCCTTGGGGCTGACCGGTGATGGCGCATCTGATCGGCAAAAAAAGTGCCCGCAGCAACAAGCTGGGGGCGCTTTTTTTTATCTCTTGACGGAGGTCAGGAAACGTCTGTTTCCGCCTCTGCTTCCGGCATGTGGCAAACGCCTGCCGGACAACGCTTTTCATTTATGTGGGCTTCATATTCATCCCGGAAAAAACGGAGCGTCGTCAAGACTGGGTTCGCAGCGGTCTTGCCCAGTGCGCAAAGAGAAGTATTAGCCACTGCCTCGCCGATTTCCAGGAGCACTTCGATATCCTCCGGCAGCCCCTGCCCCTTGGCAATGGCATCCAGAATTTCAAACATTTGTTTGGTGCCCAGACGGCAAGGTATGCACTGGCCGCAGGATTCACGCTGGGTAAAGTCGAGGAAATAGCGGGCCACATCAACCATGCAGGTTCCCTCGTCCATGACCACGATGCCGCCCGATCCCATAATGGAACCGGTTTCGCTCAAGGAATCAAAATCAATGGCCATATCAAGATAATCGGCGGGCAAACAACCACCTGAAGGTCCGCCGGTCTGAACGGCCTTGAATTTTTTACCTTCGGGAATCCCGCCCCCGATGTCATAGATGATCTCCCGGAAAGTGACGCCCATAGGCACCTCAATCAGGCCGCAGTTGTTAATCTTGCCCGTCAAGGCAAAGACGGCGGTACCGCGGGATTTTTCCGTGCCGATACTGTTAAACCAGGAAGCGCCTTTTTGAATGATCGGGGCCACGCAGGCATAGGTCTTCACATTATTCAGCAGGGTAGGCTTATCCCATAACCCCACTTCTGTCGTTCTTGGCCTGGGCATGGCCTTAGGCATCCCCCGACGTCCCTCGATGGAAAGCACCAAGGCGGTGGATTCGCCGCAAACGAAGGCGCCGGCGCCTTGAAACAGCTCGATGGCAAAGTTAAAACTTGTGCCCAGAATTTTTTTTCCGAGAAAACCCTTTGCCTTGGCCTGGGAAATGGCCGTGCGCAATCGTTTCACGGCCAGGGGATATTCGGCGCGCACATAGATAAACCCCCGCTTGGCGCCGACGGCATAGGCGGCAATGATCATGCCCTCAAGAACCGCATGAGGATCGCCTTCCATCACGGAACGGTCCTGAAAGGCCCCTGGGTCGCCCTCATCACCATTACAAATTACGTATTTTTCCTCTCCCGGCGCCTGATAACAGGCTTCCCACTTCCTGCCCGCCGGAAAGCCGGCGCCGCCCAGTCCGCGCAGGCCCGACTTTTTTATTTCCTCTATGACCTCTTCCCGGCTCATCTCGGTAAGCGCCTTGCGCAGCCCCTCATAACCACCGACATTGATATAATCATCGATCTTTTCCGGATCGATATTGCCGCATTTTCCCAATACCACCCGCTTTTGCTTGTTGTAAAAAGGGATATCCTGATGATGGACAAGGACCTCATCCGTTACCGGATCCCGATACAGCAGCCGCTCGACAATTTTGCCTTCCGGCAAAAGCGATTGCGCCACTTCCGCCACATCATCGGGTCCAACTTTGGAGTAAAATATTCCTTCCGGCTCGACCACAACCAGCGGCCCGCGCTGGCAAAAACCGTGGCAGCCGGTGGGCTTTAACTGAACACTTTCCTCCAAATCCAGTTTGGTGATCTCCTCCTGGAGCAAAGCCAGGCTTTCCGCCGCCCCTCCCGAGATGCAGCCGGTTCCCTGGCAAACAAGCACATTGCGCTTTTCAGGCATTTTTCTTACCTCATCATATTTCCATGGCAGCCAGGAAGGCGGCCTTGATGGCATCCTTCATGTTGCCGGGTTTATTCGAGTCGCCCACGTTATAAACAGGGAACTTGCCGGTAAATTCTTCGAACATTGCCTCCGGTTTTTTATTGCCCGCGGCAATGACCACCGTGTCCGCCTCGTAAAAATCTTCATTGGGACCATGTTGAAAGGTTCTTCTGATCCCCCAGACGCCATAGGCCGAGATACGGGTCACTTCCAGATCGGTCTCCATCTGGATACCGGCTTTCCTCAGTCTCATGATCAGATCGAAGCGCAGGGCACGTGTGACATCACCGGCAATCCTCGGCATCATTTCCAGGATAATAATTTTTTTGCACTTCGGCGCCAGGAACTCGGCAACTTCCGAACCCACCATGCCGCCGCCCACAACCACCACTGTATCGCCCACCGACTTGTTTCCCAAAAGCACATCTCTGCCCAGCACCACCTTCGGGTCGTTGATGCCCGGCACCCTCGGGATGAAAGGCGCGGCGCCTGCGGCAATAATTACCGCATCGGGATTCATTGCCAGCACGTCCGCCGCCGTGGCCGCCTTGCCCAGACGCAAATCAATTCCGCTCTTGCCGATCTGGGCGCGATAATAGTCAAAAAGAAACTGCGTGTCCTCCTTGTGAGGGGCAGTCGCCGCCAGCTCGAGCAAACCGCCCACCTGCGCTTCCTTTTCCAGCAGGATTACCTGATGGCCGCGCCCTTTGGCAATCAGCGCCGCTTCCATGCCGGCCGGACCAGCGCCGATGACCACCACCCGCTTCGACTGCTTGGCTACTTCTCCCTTATTGTAGATCGTTTCGCGACCGGTGCGGGGGCTGATCGCACAGATGCAGGGCGTATCTACGGTCTCCAGACACCAGGCACAGCACATGCAGGGTTTGATGTCCTCAAAACGTTCTGCCTGGGCTTTCTGGCAAGTCTCCGCATCGGCCAGCAATTGACGGCCCAGCGTGATCATGTCAATCTTGCCGGCGGCGATTGCCTCCTCCGCATCACGGAGGTCATTGGTCCGATCGCCACAAATCACTGGAATTTTAACCTTCTTCTTCACGGCTTCGCCCAGGTAGAGATACTGCCCCGGCTTCACGGAATTACTCATCATGCCGCGGGGGGCTTCGTGCCAACCAACCACTACATCGATGGCGCAGACGCCCAGCGCCTCCAGACGGGGGCAAATCTCTGACGCGCATTCTTCCAGGGTATAACCGCCCTTCGTAAACTGCGCCCCGGAAATCTTCACGAAAATCGGGAAGTCACTACCGGCATATTTCTTGATCGCGCCAATGATCTCGCGGTGGATGCGCATCCTGCCATCCAGATCACCGCCATATTCATCGGTCCTCTTATTCGTCTCCGCCGAAAGGAAACGCGCCAGCGTATAACCGGCGCCTAACATCAATTCCACCCCGTCACAACCTGCCTCACGCAGCCGCCGGGCGCTCTGCCCGTAGCCTTCCACCATTTCGTGAATCTCTTCGATGGTCAGGGGGCGTTCCGCAAGTCTTTGACGGTTGGTAGGCGTGCCGACACGGTAGGGCGTGCTGGCGCGTCCGAGCAGGCTGACCCCGGAAGGCCCGACGATCTCAACCACACCACCTTTAAAAGCCCACCCATAACCCGTGCCGATCTGTCCCACGATCTTCGTGCCGTGCTTGTGTACGGCATCCACCACCAGCTTGATGCCGGGAATGAATTTATCGTCGAAAACCCAGGGAAAGTATCCGTGCTCCGTCCGATAGGGCCATAAAGCCCAGGAAATCAATCCGACGCCCCCTTGTGCCCGCTCCTCGAAAAAACGGGCAAAAACTTCCGTCGCTCGCCCGTCCTCCGCGTAACCTACCGCCATCGGCGACATGCGCACCCGGTTCTTGATCTCAATGCCGCCGATGGTGATGGGGGTAAATATATTTTTCAGGTACATTCCTTTTCTCCTCGCTATTTACTTGCATACTGACAAAATTTGCCGTCAAGAAGACAAAAAACCGCTGCAGGGTCTTGCCTGAGCACGACCCTGCAACGATTTATCACATCGTTAAATTTATTAAGTTGCGGTTTGGGACTTTAATCCCTTTTTACACCTTAACCCCGACCTTATAACCGTCGTGAATGGACTCATAGAGCTTTCTTATGCCGGCGCAATCGCCGACGGCGTAAATCTCCGTCGCTGCACTGGCTTTCAGCCCATTCAGCAGGGCATTATCCGCCGCCATGCCTTCCGCGTTGACAATCGTATCAGCCTCGATGGTCGCCTCTTTGCCTCCCAGGGTCGATATTTCCACGCCCTCGTCGGTAATGGCTTCCACATTAACGTTGACCAGCGTTTTGACTTTCAAGGCCGCCAGGGTGCGGCGATGCGACAGAGTATTGAAGATATTGACGTCATAGCCAACGAACTTGTTCTTTTCCAGGATCGTGACCTCTTTACCCTGTTCGGCAATCCATTCTGCCGTCTGCACGGCGATCTCGGAGCCGCCGATGACGACCACCTTGTCGCCCATAGTTACTTTACCATTCAAGACATCAAAAACATTAGTCACGTTTGCTCTGTCGCAACCCGGTATCTTGGATTCAGCCGGTTTGGCGCCTGTCGCCACGATCAGGGCATCAGGCGCTTCCTTCTTGATTATCGCCGCCGTTGCCTCCTTGCCCAGCTCCACTTTCACGCCCGTCTTGGCCATCTGGGCCACATAATATTTGGCCAGGTGGTCCCAATCATAGAGCAAGGGTGTCTTCGCTCCCAGCAGCAGCTCTCCGCCCAGCTTATCACTCTTTTCATAAAGGGTTACATCGTGCCCGCGCAGAGCCGCGACGCGCGCCGCCTCCATGCCGG
>JBAQLR010000156.1:0-32925 GCA_049302035.1 Syntrophales bacterium | reverse complement strand
GGGCACCGGCACGGACGTGGCCATGGAAAGCGCCGGCGTCACCCTGGTAAAGGGCGATCTTACGGGGATCGTGCGAGCCACGAAACTTTCCCGTGCCACGATGCGCAACATCAAGCAAAATCTGTTCTGGGCCTTTGCCTATAATGCCCTGGGCGTGCCGGTGGCGGCGGGCGTCCTCTACCCTTTTTTCGGCATCCTTCTCAGTCCCATCATTGCGGCAGCGGCCATGAGTTTCAGCTCCGTCTCCGTGGTGCTCAACGCCCTGCGGCTGCGGATCGCGAAGATAGAATAGGCAAGATCACTTGATTACAATTATCAAGGTAACATTAGATTCCCAGTTCTCTGTTGAATATGCTGTCGGACTAGGATATAGGAGAAGCGTTCAGAGGGATTGCTATGCGCAGGCTTTCGAACCTGAAGTCAAGGCTGATGCTGCTGGTGCTGACGTCGCTGGCGGCGGGCTGCACGGGGTACATCGAAAAGCCCATCGACCCGGAGACCTTTACCGCTGAAATTGAGAGGTATCTGCTATACCGCCACCTACACCGATACCCAAGATGAAGAATTTACTCTCAGCCTGGGCGCCGCGCGGTTTATCGTCAAGCCGTCAGAACCGGATAAGTTCCTGGCCCTGCTGCAGGAAGTCTCCGAGCTCCATCGGGCAGGCAAACTCCCCACCAGGTTGGCGCCGCAAGAAGATGATGCGGTTTTCTACAACGAATATAACCAGGTCCTCGTTAGCAAGCTGGAAAGCAAGGTGCTGGAACTCAGAGAGGAAAGCCTGAAAGCGCAGAAATCCGAGCGCTTTTTGCGCGACGTTTTACAGACGGCGCCGCAGAGGTTCTTGCCGCGCGTGGTTACGTGCAGAATTTTGAGGTAGAGCTGTATCGAAAAGACTGCAGTCGTATTTGGGTATCCCTAAGCAGGCAGGCTGTCCGGGATAGACAGGGAAAATGGCTCTATAATCAGGGAATCTTTGAAGATATCATGCTGAAAAAACAGATGGAAGAGGAACGTCAGCAGGCCACTGGCCGGTTGCGGAGGACCTTGTCGGCAGCTATTCAGGCATTGGCAACGGCTTCTGAAGCCCGGGACCCCTATACATCCTGCCGCCAGACCTAAAAAGACCAGCGCGATAAATGTGGCAAATACCTTTAATGCCTTGTTTTTCATCTGTTTCCTCCTTGTTTGCTAATGATTTTATGTGTCTTGCCATTCCTCCCGGAGTAACTCCGTTCTGTTGGTGATGACGTCAAATTTCATGCCAACAAAAAGATGGAGAGCACGTCCGGCTGGCCTATAATATTCTAAAAGACGTGGAATCTCCCTGGCCCCTGGCGGAGATCGTCTATCAACATCATGAGCGGCTGGACGGTTCGGGCTATCCCCGGGGGCTTAAAGGGGAGGAAATCACCATTGAGGCCCGTATCCTGGCGGTGGCCGATGTTGTGGAAGCCATGGCCTCTCACCGCCCTATCGCCCGGCCCTGGGCCTTGACGTTGCCGAAGAAAAAAAGGGTAAATATCTATAACCATCTCTTTCTGCGGAAATAATTCAAAAGCCCGGCGGTGATGCCGATGAAAACAATCCAGAGAAGCGGGTAGCCCCATCTCCACTTCAACTCCGGCATGTACTCGAAATTCATGCCGTAAACGCCCGCCACGAAGGTCAAGGGAATGAAGATGGAGGCGAAGACCGTCAGTACTTTCATGACTTCATTCATTTTATTGCTGACGCTGGAGAGATAGATGTCCAGCATGCCGGTGATCAGGTCGCGGCTCGAATCCACCGCCTCCGAGACCCGGATGGCGTGGTCGTAAACATCCCTAAAATAGACCACTGTCTTTTCGTGGATCAAGGCTGACTCGCTCCTCTGGATAACCGACAGTAACTCCCGCACCGGAGAAATGGATTTGCGCACAAAAATCAGCTCGCGCTTGAAGCGCTGGATGGTTGCCAGCGTCTGGGAGGTGGGATTGGAGAGTAACTGTTCCTCCAGGGACTCCAGCGCTTCGTCCAGGGAATCCTGGAGGGTGAAGTACCGATCCACGACGGTATCCATGATGACATAGGCTAAATAATCCGCCCCCAGACAACGCAGGCGCCCTTTGGCATCTTCGAGGCGCCGCCGGATCGGATCGAAGAGGTCATCGGGTTTTTCCGCAAAGGTGAAGACGAAATCCTTGAGGATGAGGATGCTGATTTGTTCGTGATTGATGGTTGGTTGATCGGGCTCGAAAGCAAGGGCTTTCAGGACGACAAAGAGATAGTCGCCAAATTCTTCAAACTTTGGCCTTTGGTGTGTGTTCAATATGTCTTCGAGCACCAACGGGTGAATCCCAAAATTACACCCCAGGTCGGCGATGATTTCCGTATCATGTAACCCTTCGATATTGACCCAGGTAATTTCTGCTTTGCCCCTGTCGCGCGGCAGCTCGTCGAGGGAGGCGATATTGAACGTTTCAATATTTTCTTTGCTGTACCGGATCACCGAGATGCGTCTTGCCGTGTCCCGCACTTTACCAACATGCACCAGCGAGCCGGGCGGCAAACCCGCTTTTCCTGAGGCACTTCTTAATGATTTAGCCATTATATCACCTTCACCTCATCCCCCATCCCCAATTCCCGCAGGGCCGTCTTGGTTTCTTCAATCTTCTGTGATGATATGCCGCTGTCCTGCCTGACTTCAACGTTCAGGGTTATCTTCATCTCACTGCCCACGGCATACTTGGAAAGGACCTTCGTATAGAAATTCATCCATTTCTGTGGGGGGATTTCACCTGACCAGCTTAATCTTGTCGTGGTTTGCGCTTCGGGTGCTTTCGGATCCAGTTCCTCTTGAATCTTTACCGGCTCTTTCGGCGCTGGCACGTCCAATTTGGTGCCTGTTTTAATGTCCGGCGCCGGTTGTTCAGAGGCCGCCCCGCGTGTTTTTTCCTTGAATTCCTCGGCGGTTTCCCTGGTAATGATAAACATGTCATCAGAGATTTCCACATCCTTGGCACTCAAATCTTTCCCATAAATAAACGGGTCATATCCCGTTCCCTTCTTGCCGACATAAGCAAGCAGACCATTGCTTACGCCACGGGCAATAGTATCCTTCACCACCTCCGCATTGAGCAGCTTGGGGAATTGCGGGGAGGCGAAAAAGGCGTCCCGCACCGATTTGGTTGACCATTCCGTAAAGGCAGGTGGCCAGTTGCGGATCAGGAAATTCGGACTGATGCCGTCCTCTACGTCGCCATCCTGGCGGAGGCGATTCAAGATCAGGGTAACCATATTCTCCGCAGCACTGGAATGAACCAGACCAAGATCAATTGTCCGCATTTGGTTTCCCTTGTCCAGCAGCAGCAGGTTTTTATAGGTCCGCCATACCGCTTCCCGTAAGTCGCGCTGAGCTTTTTTCAAATTCTCTGCAAGCTGCCGCTTTTGCACTTCATCAAGCTTTAGTGTATCGACCTCATCATCAATCGCTTCCCAGGCCAACAGTTTGCGGGCTTCCTCGCGGAGCATGACCGTCGTTTCCGGGACGCACCAGATCAGCGCGCTTTTAAATGTCCTTGCGGAAGCCCCATATTCCTTCGTCATGGTCTCAATGGCCTGTGTCAACTTACCATTATCCTGCAAGGATTGTTCAGGGGCCGTGATGACAAACGTTAAAGTCGCCCGGTCCGGTATCTGGCCGCTCTTTTCGGGGAAGTACACCCGCTCTACGCCTGCGCCGGAGCCGAATATTTTTTGCACCTCCAACCGAACACATTCCTTGAGCTGCGGTTCCTGGATTGTCGCCCGGCGATCCGCCAGCAGTTTATTGAGGTTGGGGGTGAAGCTGAAGCGGTAGCGATTCTTTTCTACGGAGAGGAAATAGCAGTTCGATGCCAACGTCTCGAGGACGGTTTCAACGTTTCCAATGTCCAGATCGGTTTCGGCGACACCCAAGCGAATTTCCGGCACTGTCGCCTCGGTCCTTAATTGTCCGCCATTGGATTCGAAGAAAATCGTTGTCGCGACCTTCTTGTGAAGACGCGCCTTCTTGATAGCTTCCACGGCCTCCTTATCCATTTGTGTGGCGAAGGATTCTTTCTTGCCGCAGATGTCCGCGGTAACGGCGCCTTCCAGCCGGGATTCGCCCAACTGCTCAAAGACCGCCGCCCGAAAGAGGAGATCGTCAAGCGGCGCTGTACCCAAGGTAATCAGGGGATCTCGATGTCCGCCCTTGTAACCTTCCTGATAGGCCCTGGACACCCAAAGGGCGAGCAGACGCAAAACGCCGCGAGTCTGCTGAAAGCGGGGCAGCATCTGCCATTTTCTCTCAAAGACAGAAAGCACCATGGGATGAAAGGGATAGGTGGCGGCAAACACATCTCGTGCATGATCGACGGGAAAGAGGCTGGGAACCTGGTTCCGGTGTTCGATTACCCAATCGGCATATTCTGCTACCGTCTTTTTCCCATCTTCAGGCAGGCCATGCCATTCAAAAAGACGGCGACGGATAATCTCCGATGTTTCCGACTCCGCCGCCATGATGACGGCTTTGCCCAGTCGGTCGAGCATTTTTTTGAAGCGTCCGTAGTCGCCCTGATCTTCCGCGTTCATCTCTCCTTCCGACGCCGGGATGGAAACGGCCATGACGGCGTTATCCTCGCCGCGTATTGTCTCGGAAAGGTTCTGGAGGAAATCATAAAACTGTGCCGCGAGCCCGCTTTTCCTGTTGCGGCTGACATAATTCATCAATTCATCGAGAAGAATAAGACAGGGGGTTCCTTGGGGAAGAAATTTCCGGATGACGTCGCCTGCAGGGGCTATCAACTTATCATCATGTTCGGCGACAACGGCAAAACCTTCATTACCGCCCAATTGAAAGGCAATTTCTCCCCAGGGTGTCTTTCTGATCGGTGTCCCATCATTGCCGCCCCGTCCGGTAATGGAATCAAACTCTGTTCCGACAAAGATGGCTGTCGCCGCTTTGGGGACGCTCTTAACTTCCGACTTTGAAAGCAAACGGTTGACGCCCGACCAATTATTAGCTTCATGGCCGTGCGTCGCCAGGTGATAGAGCAAGGTTAGCGCATGGGTTTTCCCCCCGCCGAACTGCGTTGTCATGTTGAATATGGGTGACGTTTCCGTTTTGATCCCGGACAACCGACGTAGCACTTCCGATGCCAGGCCTGACAGACTCTGTGTCAGGTACGTCCGTTCAAAGAATCTTTCCGGATTCTGATAATCCACCGGCGCCCTGCCGTCCCGGACCTGATCGAGGTGAACAGCGAATTCGGATGCATCTAAAGGTCTGCCTTCGCGCAAATCTTCACGCGGGGTCACGACCTTAAACCAAGGTTTCAGAGCCATAAGCTTTCCCTCATAAGATTGATACCTTCTGTGCGACTAAAATCCTAATCCTTTTTTCCTGGCCAGAACGCCATCCACCCAACGTTTCTCATCGCTCTTGGCCGGATACAATGCTGAAAAGGCCTGGGCAAGCCGCCAGAATCGCTGATCGCGACCCACGCCATCCTCAATGAGAAAGCGTTTCAAAGCATCGCCACGACCGGCTGCAAAGAGGATCATGCTTTGATGGAGCTGATCCAGAACCGTAATTCCGATTTTTGCGGTTGGTTCTATCTGCCAGGTACCCCCTTCCTGTTCCTCCTGATCCAGAAATTCAAACAAACTGAGCTGCGCGTCCTTCTTCTTCCGCTTAGCAGGTTCTTGGCCGGCGTCTTTTCCAAAAAGAAAAGTCGCTCTTTCCGCCACGGGCAGTAACCTGGCCATATCACCCTTAACCTCAATTAAAGTTCTAAGTTTATCAAGATGCGCACCCAGTCCCTGGGCAATCATGCGGGCCGCATCGAATTCCAAAATATAACCGGTTACTGGGACTGTTTTCTTTGAGTTTCCTTCATACTCGCTCCCAGTTTCTGTATCAATGACAGTTGCCTTGCCATTAGAGCCATTGTTTCCGGTCGAGAGCGTCCAGAGCCACATGGCCGTCAGGCGGGCGTCTTCTTCAAAACCGGTGGCATCGGCACCGGCAAAAATCATATTAAGCGCCTCTCTGGCCACGGCAGACCAGACATTTTCCAGATATTCTTTCAGCAAGACCGGCGCGCCGTTTGCTTTCTCGACACGCGTGTAGCGTGAGTAAATCTCCAGGGCTGGACCGAGACAGGAAAAGATGGCATCGGCGCCAACCACCCCTTCCCCGGCGAGGCGCGGCATCCAGGTATGGATGCGTTTGGGAAGCTCCTGCAGAACCTCCCGCCAGTCGCCAATTTCATCGGTATGCGAGGCGCAGTCATGATTTTCCCGGGGACGGACGATGAGGTGCACCGACGAGCCGAGCGCCGCAGATTTATTAGCTCGCATCCGGGAGGCTCGCTCCGTGTCGATGGGCCAGGAGGCCGTGACGATGAAACCGGCGTCGATCACCGCCGAAAGCAGCGCCTCCCAGGCGGAGGTGCCCTTGTGGGCAAAGACTATGGCTCCGATGCCGTCAGGTCGAAGAATCCTTCTTCCTTCCCGAAAGGCTATCGTCATCCGTTCCTGGTAGGATTCTGGCGACTGCTTTCCCCGTCCGTCTTCCGAGGCATAAGGATTGACGACGATCTGATCGGCCTTCGGCGTCAGTTCGGTTTTGAAAAGATCGGGATGATACGCGCCGATAAACCGCTTGAGCCAGACGTAGCAGAGATCGGAGAGGTCGGCATAGGGAACGACATCGTAGTAAGGCGGATCGGTAAAGAACATGTCGGCAGCGTCATCAGGCAAGGGCACGGCGGTAGCGTTTCCCTGCAGGACGGTAGCTGAACCCTTGCCGAGGTGAATTGCAGCGGCAATACCTTCTTCAGCCTGTGAGAAGGCATAATCAAGACCGCCGACATAGGATGGGGCCAAAGGATTTGCTTCCGCCCAATCCCAGCGCATGGCAATAGCATTGCCGGTAATAAAGGCAGAAATCATGTGCTCCGCCAGCCACGTACTCATCGTCGTCCCGTAATGGACACTGTTGCTGATCCCCAGGGCCAGGGTCGTGACGCCATCTTTGATGAAGGCCGCGTCCTGGCCCTCTTTCTTCAGGGTCATCGCATATTCTTGGAGGATATCGGCAAGGGTATAGAGGGTAAGTTTTTGTCGATCCGAGAAGAGATCGCCCCAGGTGGAGATGCCGTAAAGACCGGCGGTGAATGCACGGGGATCGTGATACGGATACTTCTCCGTCAACTCCGATGCCTTGCCGCTTTTGACCAGCTCTTGCCACGCCTTTACTGCAATGTTGGATGCCCTCAGGTCCTCATCATTCGCATCGAAATAGTTCTTACCTTGCCGCTCGCCGATGGGAACCACAACACCAAAAAGGCGATGGGCCATCTGGCCTGCCTTTCCCTGTCTCTTCACGCTGGCCTTCTGTGTTGTGAAGCCGCAGACCGGACAGACAGCAGCGCCGCCGCCCGCCGTCTTGATGAGGTCTTTGGGGGCCGTCTTTCCTTTGGCAATGCAAATATCTATTGTCTTGTCCCTGTTTCCGGTGATCTCGATCCAGGCATTCCGCGCTCCGCCGGCAATGGTTGTCTGCGAGATAAGAGGAATCACAGCCCCGCAGCCCGGCCCTTCGCAGGTCACGGTTCGCGCCCACAGGTAGGCGATTGGCGTCTTACCCTCATTCTTCGGATAGTAGGGGGCGAGCCGTTTTTCCGCTTCCTTCTTGATGAACTCGGCGCCCTCGCGGAATTTCTCCAACAGGGGATACCCCTGCCGAGGCACCGATTCGAGCAGGGTTCGCAGCACCAAATTAGCGACGGGATTCAGGTCCAAAGCGATGCTTTCGCAACCCAGGCGCAATGCCTCGCCGGGTATGGCGCCGTTCCCGGCAAAGGAATCAAAAACAACAGGCGAATTTTCCGGATAAGCTGCCTTGACCAAATTGATTGCGGCGGTGCGGTAAGGATCGGATGCCCCCAGTTCCCACTCTGCAAAGTCGCCGACAAATCTCAGGAGAACCTGTTGGAAATCTTCGGAATTGGATGAGTTGGTCTTATAACCCAGGGGCGCAAGGACTTCCGTGGCCTTCTTGATAAAGGTCTGCGGGCAGCCGGGATCGGCAGGATCCGGCAGGAGCGACGCCAGCGTAACGGCCCGGCAGGCCCCCCAGGGCCGCCTCGCCCACCAGATGTGCAGGTGCCAGGGATGTCCACTCCGCAGATTCTTTTCTCTCCGGGCATGCTCACTGATCTTTTTGATCGGAAGATCAACCTCTATAAGGCGTTTGGGATAGGTCACACTGGGCTCCACTGTTTGAATATAACTCGTAATTCCTTTAAAAATCTGCCCAGCGATGCATTCGCTTGTTCCATTTTTTTCAGATCCATCTCATTAACAATGTCTTCCGTATATTCTATGCCTCCCAAAGGCGGGACTATGCCGGCAGCCTGTACAGCTTCTGCCAGCAATCTCTTGTAGCGGTCACGTTCACACTTTTGATCAGGTGCCTTGCAACCCCTTCCGAATATCGATTTGAATGCCGACGAATCGAGAAGCAACCATCTTTCTATGTGTGGATCAGGAATCGCACATACCACAAGGTCCTTGAATTGATCGCTTACTTCGTCAATCTCGCGTTTACGATCCCCATAACCTTTGCAGTTCGCATCAGTGGCAACGACGAGAAGATCAGGCATCTCTTCTTTTCCTCGGTTCAGATATTTTAGAAATGCCTGAAATTCACTAATGACCTTGCCATGCCCCCCTCTCACGCTGCGACTCACAATCGCGATGTCGGCATTGTGTTCCTGAGCTAATCTTTCTAAAAGTGTCCTGATAAATGTTTCGTGTCCATAATCTTCGGCGAAAAGAATGACTTTATGCATCAAAGTCACCTCTCATTATACGCTCGGAAGCAGACAGTTCCTCGGCATTCAAAAATTTATCAATGTCATCTTCTCGTCCTAAAGGGCCCCAGGTTAGAAAAGGCTTTATCACCGTTTGGCCGTGCTCTTTCAAGCAAACAAAAAGATTTTCATCTGAAAGCATATCGGGCAGTATGGGCGAATGTGTCGTCACAATAAGCTGAGTTTCTCCAGATGCCGTACGATTTTTCAATAAATCAGCTATCATCCGAATGCGGCGCGGGTGTATGCCGTTTTCCGGCTCCTCAAAGCCAAGTAATGCCGGTGGCTCCTTGGCGCCGCCGAGAGCAAGGAGCCCGAGAACACGCAATGTCCCCTCTGACAGCAAGCGCGACGGAATAGGCGTCTTCCCCTCAATAAGCTTAAGTTCAACCTCGCCAAGGTCATTTACTCCCACATCTATGCCATTGACCGTCGGTATAATCATATGCAATGCCTTCTCAACAGATTTGAATTGTCGTTCGTCGAGTGCCCGCAGAGTATTTAAGAATGATGCCAGGTCTTCCCCCATCATGCCAATATGGCGCACTTCCTTCACTGTATTTGGAGCACGCATCCGTTCCCTCGGTTCAAAATAGAAGAAAAACCAACTTGCCAGTTCTTGGCGCATGGCCACAACATGCGGATAATGAGGTGGATATAAAGGCATTGACAGCAGGCTATGATCCAGATATTGGTCATAGTAAACTGGGTGGGCTTGGCCCTCCATACGCAAATGCAGACGATTTCTGACCTTTTCAAAAAAAGGCTTTCGGTTTTTGGCGATCTCCCCTTTGTTGTTCAAGGCGGCTAAATATTCGTCTGAGATTCGTAATATGCCGGATTTAGGCAATATCTCAATCTCAATCCTATAACGCAGGTTTTTCTCCCGCACAAAGGACTGATTTGTTGCGTCTGCAGCAGTTTTACCGTCCATGACTTTACTCTTTTTCATTTCTAAAATCTGCTGGTTTACGGACTTTACAACTGAATTGGATAGTTCGATATCCGCCTCAATGGAAAAAGATATCGTTTCCCGATTTAATAATCCTCTAAGACCAGTCTCACCAAAACTAAATGACTCTAGTGGCTTACCTCGATAGGGTGATTCGAAGGCCTCTTTTAGTGTCCTGCTCGCTGCGATCCTCGACAGAAGTTGCAGCGCATCCAAGAAATTACTTTTACCCGCAGCATTGGGACCAAAAAGTACGGTTAATGGGTTGAGTGTGATATCAATATTCTGAAATGACTTATAATTTTGAATTTTGATTCTCTTGAGCATCGTACCCTCCGCCTTCCATCTGGTTTGCTACTTGATTTCTATGCGCGCATATAGAATTATAAACTTTCAATTTTTATCGGTGGTTCCATTGGCGCGCCGATCCTATGTATTACTCATTTATCACACGATAAACACACCGGAAACGCACTGGTGTGTTTATTTATGTCCTCGTGTGTTTTCCGTGCGTTTCCGTGCGTAAATGATGCTCGGTCTATCCATCATCACTCTCAACTCTCCAGGATTTTCTTTGCGCCGACATGGTAGTGCTCTATTTTTACGAGGGGTTCCCAACCCAGGCGAACGGGGTCCTGGATGGGATGAATCTTCGGCGTCGTGGCGCAATCATAGACGACATAGAGCCAATAATCCTTTTTCAGACGTTCGGCTGTCTTGTATTCGTTTGTGGTCACCGCCACCTCACCGACGGCAGAGCGTCCCTTGACCTCGATGAACCGCACTTCAATGGCGGTCTGGGGATCTTCCGGGTGGAGTCTTCTGGAGATGAGATCGAATCCCCTGTTCTCCAGCTCCACGCTGATGACCTGCCATCCCCGTGCCTCTTCATGGGCGATGACTGCTTGTACGGCAATCTTCTCAATCTCATCGTCGCGAATGAACGACTGGACATTGGGCGTCTGCCGTTCCGGATGCGGCAACACCCAGGCCCGGCCAAGATGATGGATATCGGTAATCGTACAATGCCGCTCCTGACGCAGTTCTTCCCGCCTGCCTTCAAGACGGGCATTCAGCTCAAATAAACGGTCCTCCGTCGTTTTGATGTTAGCGGCCAAGAGCGGACTTGCATCACCGGCCTGCTGGCTTTCCAGGAGTTCGGCCATGCGGAGATTTTGCCGGTTGATAAACTCATTTAAGCTTATCTCAATATGGCGGGAGATGACCTCGGTTTCTTTTTCCCGTTGCATCTGAATTTCTTCAAGAAATTGATTCAGGGCTTTATGGATAAGCTCCTGCTCGACGATATCCCGCGTGGGCAAGCTCGTGTCATCGGGTGTCGGGATTGCCGCCGGTGCCAGGCTAAGGTCAAGAAATATGGTAGGTTGGCGAATGGTTAGCGCGCCTTTCACATCGGCCTGCACGACAAAAAGACGGCGATGGAGGATGTTGCCCCGCCCATCCCGGATAGCGACGGAAAACACATCCAGCCTTGCCGGCTCCGAACGTTGCAAGTCGTAGAAGACCGTCCCTCGGCGCAAGTCATTCTGCACCCGGTAAAAGACGTCCTCCCTGACCGCTTCAAATAGGGGATGCCCGGGCGTGACCCATTCCAGGGTCGGGTCGTCGGTAAGGAGTTTTCTGTCAAAGACAATGTGTCGGTATTCGCGCCCCAGCTTGCCGAATTGCGGTTCCAACTGCTCGCCTATCGGCCAGAGAGTCCGCGGTACCCGCCCGACGCGATAGACATGCCCGCTCTTGGTTGTTTCCCTCGGATGAATACCGGTGATGGAGGCCGCCTGAATGAAGAAGTCCTCGATGACTTCGGGCACAAGCCGTCTTTCCTTCGCTTCGGCTGATTTACCGACGATGGCGGAGAGATTGAGTTCTCGTTTGGCTAATCCTTCCAGGGTTGATTGGGTGATGCTGCGGAATCGTTCCGTATCAATATCATGAATGATGCGGTTTGTGATGACATCCACAGTGAGGTTGTGGGCATACATATCCCTCAGCATCTTTTCCAGCATATTTGCCGGAAAAACATCACCCAGGACGTTGAAAATTTTCCCTGTCCGTTTCGGATCGAGGTCTTCTTCGATCTTGCCGATCCGTTCAAAGAGTTTCTGAAAGACACGGCCCTCGCGGGTGTTGGTAGCAACGAAGTTCAATACGAGGCAGTCCTTTTCCTGACCGTATCGGTGAATACGGCCCATCCTCTGCTCCAGCCGCATGGGGTTCCAGGGAATGTCATAGTTGATCATAAACCAGCAGAACTGGAGATTGATGCCTTCCCCGGCCGCCTCCGTGGCCACCATGATCTGGCAGTCTTCCCGGAATTCACGTTCCGCGTAAATTCTCGTACCGGGCGTATCGCGATCGCCGATCTTCATGCCGCCGTGTATTTGGGTAACGGACAGATGCCATTCCCGCAGCTTTGCGATCAGGAAATCGAGGGTATCCTTATGCTCAGTAAAAATCAGGAGTTTCATCCGCGGATCATTGAAGATATTTTGCGCGATGAGCACGTCCCGCAATTTGACCAGCTTGGATTCTATCTCCCTTTTTTCCAAGTGTTGTGCCTGATCGATGAGCTTTCCGAGCTGAAGAATCTCTTCCTTAAGGGCAGTTGGATCGACGGAAGCGACCACATCTTCCAGTTGCGAGATGATTTCCTGCTGTTCTTCTTCCGGCAGGTCGTCAAAATCATCGGGCAGCTTTCTTGAAATCTGCTCCCTGCGATAGCCATCCGGATCGGCCAGAATTTTCTCCCTTTTTTCCTTCATCCTCTCCAGGGTGCGCCGCACGGCGTAGACGCTGGAGGCGAAACGGCGCTGCAGCATAGCCATGGTGAAACCGAGGGCGCGGCCACGGGCGGAATCATCAGCCGCCGCCTTGATGGATTGATCTTCCACGTAGCGGGTCAAGGCGTCATAGAAGTCCCATTCCTCGTCATCAATCTGAAATTCGATGGTCTGCACGTTTCGCTTCGTAAAGAGCGTCTTGACCTCCCCGGTTTCGGGGTCGGGGAAGGTGACCAAGGCTTCCTTGATGCGACGGAGATAAAAGGGCGCCTCATGAACCCGCATGGCCTCCTCCAGACTCTTGATGTCGCCGTAAACGTCCTTGTCAAGGAGTTTGAGGAAAAGGCAGAAATTGTCCGGATCGCCCTTGTGTGGTGTAGCCGTCATGAGCAGGTAGTGATCAGTTATTTCCGATAGCTCCTCGCCGAGCTGGTAGGCCAGGGTTTTCTTTTCCGGACTGTAGGCGCTCATCTTATGGGCTTCATCGACGATGATGAGGTCCCAGTGGCTTCTCAGGAGGCTGTCCTTGGCGTCTTCAATGCGCGACACCCAGGATAGGGAGGTAATAACCGCGTTCTTTTCCTGCCAGGGATTGGAACCGTAGTTGGCCCGCAGGATATCACTGCGGATAACTTCGAAATTCTCTCTAAATTTGTCCTTAAGTTCACGCTGCCACTGAAAGGCGAGATTGGCGGGCGTGACAATCAGGATGCGTTTGACAAGGCCCCGGATTTTGAGTTCCTTGATGAGGAGACCAGCCATAATGGTTTTGCCGGCGCCGGGGTCATCGGCCAGGAGAAAGCGGATGCGGGGTAGTTTCAGGAAATAATCATAAACGGCTTCCAACTGGTGGGGCAACGGATCGACGCGGGCAATGGAAAGGGTAAAGTAAGGATCATACTCATAGGCCAAAGCCAACCGCAGGGCCTCAATACCCAGGCGGAAATGCTTTGGATCGCCGTCGAACGGCTCTTTTTCGGGAGTGGCTTCCAACGTGGTAAGCTGGTCAAAGCTGAGGATTGGTTCATGAACTTTACCGGATTTCAGCCCCTTGCCGATCAGCTTAATGGATTCGCCCATGGGGATGGTGGTGATCACCTGCACCGGTTCGGGAAAGATGGGACCATAAACGATGACGTTAGGTTTTAGTTGATCTGCCTGCATTAGGATTCCCTATTATCGCGATCGAAAAACCTCAATTTCCTGAGGGTATAACTGAATGTTCCAAACAATGTGGCACCTGGTTCGTTGGTGATAAATGTCAGGTCATTATTGCATGGAGGGGCTCTCTTTGTCGGTGTCGGATGAGAAACATTTTTTAAACGTGCTGGAAAGTATCAGATTTAAGGAGGGATTACCAGTTATTTGCACTTATCTAAGTAAGAATGTTCATAAACTTGCGGGAAATCATCGGCGCCCTTGTTCTACGCCCCAGGATTAAGGGGTATGTAAAAAGTGAAATTTTCTCCGTATCGCGAGCCTGTGTTTTAATCGCCACTTTGTCCATGTTCATCTGTGGCTTTATAACACATTTTCCGACTTTGCCCGCATCCATTCAAGCTTCTAAAACAAATCGCCGCTCCCGGCGCATGAATCTGCTTGACAAGCGTTCCTCTGTGGTATTACGAAAACAAAAGAGGTAAAGCATCTTTATAATCTTCAGGTGAGCCAACAACAATCGTAAAGGACAAATCATCATGCACATGGCGGACGCCTTACTTTCCCCCGCCGTAGGGACGACCTTCTGGGTGGGCACGTTCGCGACAATTGCCTATGTTTCCAGGAAGTTGAAGCAACAAATCGATGACAAACTGATCCCCTTGATGGGAGTGCTCGGCGCCTTCATTTTCGCGGCCCAGATGATTAATTTCACCATCCCCGGGACAGGTTCCAGCGGTCATCTGGCCGGCGGGATGATCCTTGCCATCATTCTTGGTCCTCATGCAGCCTTTCTCGTCATCGCTTCCGTCGTCACGGTCCAGGCGCTCTTCTTTGCCGACGGGGGGCTGATGGCTCTGGGCTGCAATATCTGGAACATGGGTTTCTACGCCTGCTTTCTGGGCTATCCCTTGATCTACAAACCATTGCTGGGCGGCAGCCAAAGGCCGCCCCGCATCTTTGTCGCTGCACTTTTGAGCGCCATTGCGGTACTGCAGCTTGGGGCTTTATCTGTCGTGCTGCAAACATGGCTTTCGGGGAAAAGCGAACTGCCCTTCCTTACTTTCCTGCTGCTGATGCAGCCGATTCACCTGGCCATCGGCATCGTCGAAGGTTTTGTAACCGCCGGCGTCATCAACTATGTGCGCAGCGCGCGGCCGGAGCTTCTGGACAGTCTCGTTGCCGCCTCTTCCAAAGGGGCAGCGTATTCGCTGAAAAAAGTGCTGGCGACATTTGTGGTCCTGGCGATCTTTATGGGCGGCGCTCTTTCCTGGTTTGCCTCTGTCTATCCCGATGGGCTGGAATGGGCCATTACGAAAACCTACGGCAAAAGCGACCTACCGGAGCAGTCATGGGGCCTGGCGCGGGTGCTCGATAAAATCCAGGGGAAAACGGCCATTTTCCCTGATTATCGTTTCCAGCAGAAACGCAATGGGGCGAAAGAGTCCGCCGCCGCCCGGCCGGAGAGCCCGCCCGCCATTTCTGTGCCTGGCGTCATTGGGGCATTCCTTGTCCTTGCCATAATCTTGCTGATCGGTGTGGGGATCAGATTTTTCCGGAGATGAAAGGATGACCTTTGATCAAAAATATTTCGATATCGGCCGGTTGGACCGCCTTTCCTACCAGGATACTTTCATGCACCGGCTCGACCCGCGCGTCAAGGTGATCGCGACCATTTTATTTCTCCTTACGGTCATTTCTTTTCCCAAGTACGAAGTGGGCGGGTTGCTCCCCTTCTTTCTCTTTCCGGTCCTCATCATGACCGTTGGTGAAATACCCGTGATGTTCATCCTGAAGAAGGTAATGCTGGTCTCGCCCTTCGCGTTGTTTATCGGCGTCTTCAATCCGTTCCTCGATGCCGGGACGGTTACTGTTTTTGGCGGCATCTCTGTGGCGGCGGGGTGGCTATCATTTTTGACGATTATCCTGAAATTTGTGCTGACAATCAGTGCGGCGCTGCTGCTTATTGCCACGACTTCCTTCCCGGGGGTTTGCCATGCCCTGCGACTGCTGGGCTGTCCCGCGCTTCTTGTTTCCCAGCTGCTCTTTCTCTACCGCTATATTTTTGTGCTGATGGAGGAGGCAATGCGCATGATCCGCGCGCGGGAAATGCGCTCCTTTGGTGGCCGTGGGGCGGGCATCAGGGGGTTTGTGCGCTTGACCGGGGTCCTTTTTCTCCGCACGGTGGAACGGGCCGAGCGGGTGTATTACGCCATGCTTTCCCGGGGATTCCAAGGCGACCTGGCCATCCTCAAGAGGAGCCGTCTGGTATGGAAAGACATGGCCTTTCTGGCCATGACCATAGCGATGCTCATTGTTTTCAGATATTATCATGTGACTGAGGAACTTGGTCGCCTGGCGCAGGAGTTGATACGATGAGCCATCATATTGTGGCATTTAAAGATGTATTTTTTGGTTATCCCGATGGCACCGAGGCGCTCCGGGGCATCAGTTTCCGGATAGCCCACGGCGAGTCAGTCGGCATCGTCGGCGCCAATGGCGCAGGCAAATCCACGCTGCTCCAGCATATGAACGGTTATTTGCTGCCCACATCGGGCACGGTGATCGTCGGCGATCTTTCGCTTTCACGGAAAACGCGGCAGGAAATCCGGAAGAAAGTCGGCGTTGTTTTTCAGAATCCCGATGATCAGCTTTTTATGCCCACCGTCTTTGACGATGTCGCCTTTGGTCCGCTCAACCTCGGCCTGGACGAGGCTGCGGTGCGGGAACGGGTGCAGGGGGCGCTGAACATGGTGCACAGCCTGGAACTGCGGGATAAACCGCCGCATCACCTTTCCAGCGGGCAAAAGAGCGCCGTGGCTATCGCCGCCGTCATGGCCATGGAACCGGATATTCTCGTGATGGATGAACCCGCCGCGAATCTTGACCCCAAATCACGGCGCGCCCTGATCAATATTCTTAAAACATTTCAACATTCCAAGATCATCGCCTCCCATGACCTCGACCTAATCCTCGATGTTTGCCAGCGCTGCCTGGTCATCAAAGACGGCCTGTTGGTCATGGATGGTCCGGTTGCCGAGGTCCTGTCAAACCAGGCGCTACTGGAAGAAAACAATCTGGAGCTGCCGCTTTCGCTCCAAAGGGGTTAAACGTATCCGCTCCGGCGAGAAACGCGGCGGCCCAATTCTTCCCACCGTTTTTTCTGGGATTTCTTTCATTTATTGGCTGACTATGCCAGCGAAAAATAGAATAATGGTCCCCTTTTCCGTTTGCAGTTATTTGGCGTCAATGATACGGCGGACTTCCATCTGCCACGATCCCGGGCCGTGGCTTTTTTCCACCAATGGTCGATCTGGATTCAATGGGCTTCATTTACATGTAAAATTCGATTGTTTTCTGACATTAAATATGTCATGAGAATCATTGACTAATTGTTAATACACTTTGAAAAAGCTTTAATGCCGTAGCGAGCTACCTTGCATTACGACTGAATGGGAACGATATGAGCACCGAGGATAAAATCACGGCCGCCAAATTTTACAATACGACGGGAGATGAAAAGCAAGAGGGTTTTTTATGAAAGAACTCTATAGTACGGCGGAATTGAAACGCCTTATCGGCCAGGGAGAGGGGCAGTTTATTGAGTTCAAGTCCCTGTGGGACCTGAAGGACGGCCGAAGGAAGTCCCTCAGCCGCCGGGCGGTGCGAGATTTCGTTGCCGAATATGTGGCTGCCTTCGCCAACGCCGACGGCGGTGTCCTCTTGCTTGGCGTTGACGATGATGGCACCCCTTCCGGTCATTCCTATCCGGATGAGGCTGTCCGAGACATCATCGCCGTCCCCGAACGCAGGCTGCGCCATGCCATGCAAATCGATGTTCAGCAATTATCCCTCGATGACCACAAGATCATTGTTTTTCAGATCCCTATTGCCCCGGAAGCCGTCATGGTGGACGGCGATGGTTTCCCCTATCGGGTAGGCAAAGAGGTTATCCATGAACCGCAAGAAGTCATAAACCAGCGCAAGCAGGCTTACCGCAGGGTTGGCTATGAGCAGCAGGTGCGTCCCGAAGCTGCCATTGACGATATTGATCTTGCTCTGGCAGAGGAATGTCTCGGCAAGACCCCCTATGCAGGCAGACCGGTCCTTGACATTCTCCGGAACTACGGTCTCATCATCCCGAGGGGGAACTCCTTTGCCGTCACCAATGCCGCCCTGTTGCTCTTTTCCAAAACGCCATCTGTCCGTTGGCACCCCCGGAGCGGGTTGCGCATTTTCAGAGTCGATGGAACCGAACGTAGGCACGGCACCCAAAGGAATGTTGCCCAGCATGTTCCTTTAATGCCGCCCATTGCGCGGATGTTGCCGGAGGCGCATAAGGCCGTGACCTCCCAAATCGGAAAATCGGAAAAGCTGCACAGCCTTTTTTTCAGGGAGATGCCGGAATATCCCACCTTTGCCTGGCAGGAGGCCCTTGTTAATGCCGTTGCCCACCGGGACTACAACGAGCAGGGGCGCGAAATCGAAATCTGGTTCTTCGATGACCGGATGGAAATCCTGAGCCCCGGAGAACTGGTGCCGCCTGTGACAATAGACAAGTTGAAAAGCCGTCAGCGGATCCATGCAAGCCGGAACCCACTCATGGTCCGGGTACTTGTGGACATTGGCATCATGAGGGAGGAGGGAGAAGGCATTCCCCGCATCTTTGAAGAGATGGAGGCGTCGCTTCTCTGTCAACCTGAATTCTCCTTGGAAACCTCCACTTTCTGCATCACCCTCAGGAATGATCCGGTTTACACTGGACACAGTCCCATCTGGGGGATGCTCGTCGAACGGTTCCGCCTGAGTGTGAACCAGAAACGGGTCCTTCTGGCCAATCCCGATGGATTATCCAACGAGGCTTATCGGAAACTGACTGGCCTTGGCCGTGACCAAGCTTACCGGGAAATCCAGGAGCTGGTCACGCTTGGCATTCTTGATGGAGCGCCGGCCACCGGCCGGGGCGCTGTTTACAGGATTGCCCCGGCACTCAAGCAGCAAAGGGACTGGCTCAAAAGCCGAATTCCGAAGCTCATTACCTATTTCAGCGCTCATGAAGAACTTACGAATAGCGAGTTCTGTAGACTTCACAACCTCACCCGCTTTGTTGCTACCCGTGAATTGAAACGCCTGGTGGATGATGGGTATCTTATCCTCGCAGGAACGGGCAGAGGCGCGCATTATTTACCTGGGCCAGGCCTTGCGGATTCCTGAAGAAATGAGCGAAATGAGCGCGAAATGAGCGCTCATTTCGGGATATACGAGAATAATCGGCATGATGCAATGCGGCGGGGTGCGCAACAAACGGGAATCCCAAACCGGAATTCCCGGAGACGAACGGCGCTTTTATCGTGAAGTTTATCCGGAAACCTGCCAGTGACGGAGGCGTTGAATGCCACGGAATATCTGTCAAAACTGTTTTCAGAAATTTGAAGACGAAACGGTCGCCACGGTCAGTTCTGCCGAGGTTCCTGGGGAGATTTTCCTGGAAGCCGTGGGTAGCAACAATCCCGTCACCCAGGATGATCGCAATCTTTGCCCCCTCTGCCGAGAGCAACTGGGGATGGTCAACCTTCTTGGTCTCGGTTTATAGTTATTATACATCCAACGAACCGCCGAGGAATAATAATTTACTTAACAAGGGGGCGGCAGTCTTTTCCCTTACCAATGATCACTTTTCATGCCTCCAGTTCTGTCGGCCTTCAAGAAAATGTCTCCTTGCCGTTCCCAGGCGCTTACCTGCCAATTATCCATCGTTTTCTCGGCAGCAATCCAGGGGGGAAGATTGATGCGAAAATAGGCGGCGAGACCATTAAGATATGGTTCGTACATCTGCCGCAGTTCCGCCAGCTTTTGTTCCGCGGCTTTCCCCTCGTTTACCTCCAGGCCGGCTGCCATCAAAAAATTTTGCAATTTGGCCAGGGTTTTGGGTGGGAGCCGATCGTGCGTCGGCCGGTGCGGCGGTCTTTTGAAGATAAGACTGAGATCGACCACGGTGTGACGGGCGATGGCGAAGGTCATTTTTGCCTGACGCGCACAGCTGCCCTCCAGGCCGACCATTAATAAAGCGCATGTATCAAGGATGGCCGCAAGCGATCCAAGCCAGGACCCGTTGTCGTGCTGAGATCGGAAATAGGCCAGCACCGGGTAGGTAAGATGGCTTTCGAGCAGCTCCGCCGACCACAGTTCCCACTCCTTAAGCTGTACCCGGAGTTCCTCCAATCCAGGTGCATCGCTGTGCCGACGTAACATCTCGGCGGCACAGGGAGGCGAACCGGCGCGCGCATCCAGGAGGACGATATTTATTTCCCGCCGGATAAAAGACTGGTTCAGGCCGGGAAGATAGCTGATTAAGAGCGCCAGGAAGCCAAAGCCCATTCCTGCCTCGACTGCGGTGAAGAATCGCGATAGATCATTAGCGGGAATGACATCCCCTAAGCCCAGGGTAAAGAATGTCGTGCCGCTCAGGTAGAGAAAGGTCAAAAAACTTTCCCCTGCCCCCGTTGTCATTTTAATGTCGGCCAGCAAGGCGACTGCCCAGTGCAGCAGCGCAAAACCGAAGACCAAGCTGCTGACCCAGACAAACAGCATAATAAGAATAAACAGCGGCCCGAACAAACTTAGCCAGGTTTCCTTGATTCTCCGAGGGACAAGAAGGGTACGGCCCGTGGCTTTCCAAATCTGCCAGCAGAGCAGGAAAAATAACCGGCTGAGATGCAATTCCCTGGTTACCCGGCGCGGCAGGATAATGGTTTCAAATCCCTCCCAGAGGGTTACCATAATAAGGGCGGCGCCGAGCAGGGCCGCCAGGATTCCCAACTCTACATTCATTTATTGCTCCTGCTTGCGGGTATCGTCGGTTCTTGTGGGTAGTCCGGATCGATTCCGAAGACTACGCTACCTTTATTTTGCTTGCAATGGCAATATTTATATGCTAGTCGTTCCCAAAATCATCGCGTTTTACAGATGAGTGGGCTCGTGCCCACTTTTTTTTTAGTTGTAACTAAATTACCCCCTTTATCGGGGTTGGAAAAAAGGAGGTGCTTCCCAGGTGCAAAGCGCCTACAAGGAGCAAATCAGAGATTTGGTGGAGCCGGTGGCGGCGGGGGAGGGCATGGAATTGGTCATGGTCGAGTGCCTGAAGATGCAGTCCCGTTGGCTGGTAAGGCTTTACATCGATAAAGAGGGCGGTGTGACCCTCGATGATTGTGCCACCGTCAGCAATCAGGTGGGCGATATCCTGGATGTTCACGATTTGCCGCCCGGCGCCTATACACTGGAGGTTTCCTCTCCCGGTCTGGACCGGCCGCTGGAAAGAGACGGGGATTTTATGAAATACCGGGGCGCCGCCATATCCCTCAAGCTCGAGGAAAAGCTGGCCGGCAGCCGAAACTTTCGCGGTATTCTCCTTGATTATACAGTGGAAGAGGGGCAAAAGGCGCTGCATGTGGACGTTGGAGGGACGATCCATCGCATTCCCAGGGAAAAGATACTGAAGGCACGCCTGGTGCAGTGACAACATTTATCAAGAGACAACAACACAATAAATACGACCAATGATAACGGAGGATTGCGATAATGTTTCCAGAACTTAAACGTCTGATCGAGCAGATGGGCAAGGATAGGGGGATCGCCAAGGGCGTGATTATTGAAGCGCTGGAGGCGGCGATGCTGACTGCGGCCCGGAAGGAGCTTGGACCGCACGTGGATATAGAAGCCCATTATAATGATGAAGCGGGCGAGATCGAGGTTTTTCAGTTTAAAACAGTTGAGATAAATGTATCCGATATGGATACGCAAATTTCCCTTGAGGATGCGCGCCGGGAACTTGATGAGGAAGCGGTGGTTGGCGACAGCATGGGAATCAAGCTGGAGACTGGCGTCTTTGGCCGCGTGGCGGTACAGACCGCCAAACAGATCATCATCCAGAGGGTTAATGATGCGGAGCGGGACACTGTTTACGAAGAGTATAAGGATCGTAAAGGTGAACTGGTCAATGGTTTTGTGCAGAGGTTCGAGGGGGGCAACATCGTTATTAACCTCGGTCGTGCGGAAGGGGTGATTCCTGCGGTGGAACAGATCGGGAAGGAAGTGTACAAAAGGGGTGAGCGGATACGTTGTTATCTGCTGGAAATAAAAAAGGTCTCCAAAGGGCCGCAGATTATTCTTTCCAGAACCCATCCGGCTTTTCTCAAAGCCCTTTTTGGAGTCGAGGTGCCGGAAATCTACGAAGGGTTGATCGAAATCGTCAGTGTTGCGCGGGAACCGGGTAAAAGGTCAAAGATTGCCGTCAAGAGCAGGGACAAGGATATTGATCCGGTCGGCGCCTGTGTGGGTATGAGGGGTTCGAGGGTGCAAAGTGTAGTGCAGGAATTGCGTGGCGAGAAGATAGATATCGTCCCTTATGTCGAAGATCAGGTCAAATATGTTTGCAACGCTTTAGCCCCTGCCAAGGTTAACCGGGTTTTCATGGATGAGGATAATCATGCCATGCTGGTGCTTGTTCCCGATGATCAGTTGTCGCTGGCCATCGGCAGAGCGGGGCAGAATGTCCGGTTGGCCGTCAAGCTGACGGGCTGGAAAATTGATGTAAAGAGTGAATCCACTGCCGCGGCTGACCTGGAAACCGACAAGGATGCTGATAACGGGGCGGCGGCAGAAGATGTCTTTAACGAAAAAATGACGGTTGCGCCCGTTGCGGGGGAGTAAAAATCCGTTGTAAAAATAGCAACGGCCGATTTTGCAGGCGGTGTCAATTAGCAATTACAGGGCGCAGTTTCAGGGAGTTTAGCAATGACCAAAAAAAGAGTTTATGAATTGGCCAAAGAATTGGGCATCGAAAACAAGGTTCTCATCAGTCATTTGGAAACACTGGGGGTGGTTGTTAAAACGCAATCAAGCTCTCTTGAAGACAGTGACGTGGAGAGAATAACGAGGTTGTTGCGCAAGGACGAGCCCCACGATACCGAGGAAATAAGAGTAAAACCAACGGTCATTAGAAGGCGTGCCGTGCATGTGCCTGTGGAGGAGCCGGCGGAGGTAATTGCCGAGGCGGCGATGCCGACGGCGGATGAGAAGGAGGATAAGGCTGCGGCTGAGGCGCAACCGGGGGTTATACCTGCGGTTGCGGCGCATATCCCGGAAGATGAGTCAACGGCAGGGGCGCCGCCCCCTGTTGTGCCGCAGGAAACTATCGTTGATGAACCCGCGCCCCGGCTTTTTTCCGAGCCAGAGGGCACGGTCTCTGATCCGAAAATTGTTAAACACGAAGAAGCCCCGGCTTCAGCGCCGAAAGCGCCGCCGGCAAGGCCTAAAACACCCTTCGTGCCGTCTTCCCGAACTCCCTCCCGGCCCCCGGAAGCGAAGAAGGAACTTCCCGGCAGGCATGGCGGCACAGTTGCCCCGCAGGCCGCAGCCGTGCCGCCCATAGCAGAGAAGCCCGGCAAAGTTGAAGATGACAGGGTCAAGAAAAAGGCGAAGGCGCCCATTGAGGTATTGATGGAGGAACAGCCCGCCGTCAAGAAAAAGGCCTTCATCAGGAAGGCTGTGGATAAAAAGACCAAGCGCGTGGATGCCGATTTTGAGGAAAAGTCGGGAAGATGGAAGGAAGGGAAAAAGCCGGCCGTTGTGAAGATGCAGAAAACGGCCATTACCGTGCCAAAGGCCGTCAAGAGAAGGATCAGGGTGGGAGAAACCATCACGGTGGGCGAATTGGCGAAAAAGTTGGGCGTCAAAGTCGGTGACGTGATCAATAAGCTGATTGCCCTGGGCATGATGGCGACGATCAACCAATCCATCGACAGTGACGCTGCGACCCTGATTGCCACGGAATTCGGCTTCCAGGTAGAGCTTGCCGCGTTTGATTACGAAGAAATAACACAGAAGGCGGAAAAATCTCCCGAGAAACTTAAGCCGCGGGCGCCGGTGGTAACAGTGATGGGACATGTTGACCATGGGAAGACTTCGCTTTTGGATGCCATCAGGCAGACGAATGTCATCGGGGGCGAGGCCGGGGGCATCACCCAGGCCATCGGGGCTTACCATGTGCACATCAAAGACAGGGATATTGTTTTTCTTGATACCCCCGGTCACGAAGCCTTCACCGCTATGCGGGCCAGAGGAGCCAAGGTAACGGATCTCGTGGTCCTGGTGGTGGCGGCGGACGATGGGGTAATGGAACAAACCGTGGAGGCCATCAACCACTCGCTTGTGGCCGGGACTCCCATTATCGTGGCCATCAATAAGATTGATAAACCAGGCGCTGATCCGGGCAAGATTAAGCAGGCCCTTACGGAGTACAATCTGCTCTCGGAGGAATGGGGTGGCGACACGATCTTCTGTGAAATTTCCGCAAAAAAGAAGGAGGGCATTGAAGAACTGCTCGAAATGATTCTTCTACAGGCGGATGTGATGGATCTGAAGGCCGATCCCGATTGTTTTGCCCGAGGCGTGGTGATCGAGGCAAAGCTTGACCGGGGCCGGGGGCCGGTAGCCACCGTCTTGATTCAAGAGGGCACCCTGAAGGAAGGAGATGCCTTTGTTGCCAGGAGTGAATCCGGGCGGGTGCGTGCCATGATTAACGATGCCGGCGGCCGGATCAAAGAAGCCGGTCCTTCCATGCCCGTAGAGGTGATTGGTTTTTCCCATGTGCCGCAGGTGGGGACGGAGTTTATCTGTCTGGGAGATGAAAAGAAAGCGCGCAATGTCGCCGACTACTGGGTAAGAAAGGGCCGGGAAAGAGAGCTTGCCGAATATTCCAAGATAACCCTGGAGCAACTGTACCAGAAGATCAAGGAAGGCGTTAAGGATTTGAACGTCATTATCAAGGGCGATGTGCAGGGTTCCATTGAGGCCCTGACGGACGCCTTAAACAAGCTGAGTACGGCAGACATACGTTTGCGGGTTATCCACGCTTCCACCGGCGCCATAACGGAAACGGATGTGATGCTGGCTTCCGCCTCGAATGCCCTCGTTATCGGTTTTAATGTGCGGCCGGACAGCCGGGTGAGTGAATTGGCCGAGCACGAAGGGGTCGAAATAAAACTCTATGACATCATCTACAATGTTATTGCCGAAATAAAGGCCGCCATGGAGGGCTTGCTGGAACCGATTTATCATCAGACAGTGCAGGGGAGGGCCGAGGTAAGGCAGTTATTCAAGGTCCCCAAGATCGGCACGATTGCCGGCAGCTATGTTTTGGACGGCAAGATTTTGAGAAATAGTTCGCTGAAAGTGGTCAGAGACGGTATCGTGGTTTACGACGGCAAGATTATTTCCCTCAAAAGAATCAAGGAAGATGCCCGCGAGGTTGTGGCTGGTTATGAATGTGGTATCGGTATCGAAGGTTACAACGACCTCCGGCTGGGGGATGTTATTGAAACCTATATCAACGAGGCCGTGCCGAGAAAGCTCTAACTCACCGGCGCGGTATTTGTAAAGAAGACAGGTATGGGTAACTATAAAAGAGCCGATCGTGTGGCCGATCTGATCAAAGAGGAGCTTGCGGACATTATTTTCCGGCAGATCAGGGATCCGCGGATCGGCGTGGTGACCATAACCGGCGCCAAGATCAGCGACGACTTGATGCTGGCCAGGATTTATTTTGTGGAAATGGGCAAAGACACTTGCACCCCGGAAACCCAAAGGGGTTTGGAGCAGGCGACGGGCTTTTTGAAAAGAGAGCTGAGCAAGCGGTTGAAACTGCGTCGTGTGCCGGATATCATCTTTCAGCCCGATGAATCATTTGCCTATGGCGGCCGCATCGAAAGGCTGTTGGCCGGGATCGGGGAGGGTGATGCTGAACAGGATAATTGAAATGATCCGGCAGCACGGGACGTTCCTCATTTCCTCACATGTACGGCCCGATGGAGACGCCATCGGTTCGGAGCTGGCCCTGTACAGTGTCCTTAAGGGGATGGGCAAGGAAGCGCATGTTTACAATCGGGATGAAACGCCGGACAACTACCAATTTTTGCCGGGCAGCGATTTTATCGGGCATGATTTTGGCAGTCCGGAAAATTACGATGTTGTATTTGTGCTGGATTGCAGCGACCCGGAGCGTTTGGGCGAAAAGGGGGCGGTTATCGCCCGTATGCCGGGGATCATTAATATAGACCATCATGTTTCCAACCAGAGATTTTGCGAGGTGGCCTACATTGATCGCGAAGCCAGCTCCACGGGTGAGCTGCTCTACCGTCTCTTCCGGGAAATGGGTGTCGCCATAACAGGGGATGTGGCCAACAACTTGTATGCGGCTCTGATGACCGATACCGGTGGTTTCCGTTACAGGAATACTAAAAGTGAAACCCTGTATGCCGCCGGGTATCTTGTGGAAAAGGGCGCTGATCCCCAGTGGCTGGCGGAAAATATTTATGAGAACTCCCCTCCGTCCAAGGTGCGTTTGTTGTCCAGGGCGCTGGATACCCTGAACTTCTCCCTGGATGGCAAGGTTGCCGACATCGTTGTCTCCCTTGCCTGCCTGGCAGCTACGGGAGCAAAGCCCGACCAGACGGAGGGGTTGGTTGATATCCCCCGTACCATACGGGGGGTGGGGGTTTCGATTTTTTATCTGGAGCTGGAGCAGGACCACTACAAATTAAGCATGCGGTCGCAGGGGACCATCAACGTGGAGCAGGTGGCCAGACATTTCGGTGGCGGCGGACATATGAACGCTGCCGCCTGCAAGATCAGGGGCGATCTGGAAAGCATCCGGCAGCAAGTGGTGAACAGGCTGCGTGCGGTGCTATGAACGGATTTGTGATTATAGACAAACCTGCCGGCCGGACGTCGCACGATGTCGTGCGAGACGTAAAGAGGATTCTGGGTGCGAAAAAGGTGGGGCATACGGGTACGCTGGATCCCTTGGCCACGGGTGTCTTGCCCGTTTGCGTAAACGAGGGGACGAAGCTGGCCCAGTTTTTCAACCTGGACAGCAAGGAATACCGGACCACCATGTTGTTGGGTGTAACCACGGACACCTACGACGTGGAAGGGAAAATAGTGGCGGCCGCAAAGCCCCAGGTGAGCGGGGAAGACATCCGGCGGGCGCTTGCTTCCCTGGTTGGGGTGAGAGAGCAGGCGCCTCCCCCCTACTCCGCCGTGAAGTATCGAGGAAAGCCGCTTTACAAATGGGCTCGGCAAGGCATAAACGTTTCCCTGCCGCCGCGGCAGATAGAGATTTACCGGCTTTCCCTGGAAGAGGTGGCTCTGCCCTATGTGACGTTCCGGATAGCCTGTTCCAAAGGCACCTATATCAGATCTCTTTGTCAGGAAGTAGGCGCCATGCTTAATTGCGGCGCCTGCCTGGCCGCTTTGCGGCGGACAAGATGCGGGGTTTATTCGGAAAAAGATGCCATCGCTTTAGGCGGATTAGAAGAAAAGGAAAAAAAAGGGTTTTTGTCTGCACATCTGATATCCTTGGCCGAAGCTTTGCCGGACTTGCCGGCGATGCAGGTGGACGGACTGCTCGCAGATAAAATCAGGCATGGTTATCAGCCCGTTGCCGATAACCTCTTTCCTTATCATAATCCTTTTCTTGCCGCGGGAGATGTGCTAAGAATTACCCAGGAACTTCAGCTTGTGGCTATTGCCAGAATGCTGCGGGGCACGGTTGATTTGTCCCCGGCAGGCAGTCAGGAACGAGCGGTGGAGATACTCAGGGTGTTCAACAGCCAATGAGTGCCAGGGCTTTGTGGGAGTTTGGCGAGGCAGGGCGGAACATATTGTGGCATTAAACGACAGGGAAAGTTAAAGGAGGGATAAAAGCGGTGTTGGATGCTGAAAAAAGAGCGGAAATTATGGGCCAGTTCCAATTTCATGAGAAAGATACGGGCTCTCCGGAGGTGCAGATCGCGCTGCTTAGCGCCAAAATATTGTACCTGACGGAGCACTTCAAACTCCACAAGAAAGATCACCATTCCAGAAGAGGTCTTTTGAAAATGGTGGGGCAGCGAAGGAGATTACTGGATTATCTGAAGAACAAGGATTTGGAAAGGTACCGAACAGTGATCCAGAAGCTGGGAATAAGGAAATAGGAACCAATCGGATCACGGGCCGACATTAATTGGTTTATGCCGGTGGTCCCAGCTGTGCCTTTTCCTCTAACCCCGATAGACGGGATGAGTACGTCATAAAAAGAGAGGTAATAATAATAAATGAGTAATGAGTTCAGTGCGAATTTTGCGGGCGGCGGCATTTCCGTAAAAGCGAATTATGTGGCCGGTCAGGCTGACGGCGCGGTGCTGGTAAGATACGGCGATACGGTGGTTATGGTGACGGCAGTCTCCATGACAACCCCCAAGCCTGGCATTGATTTTATGCCGCTGACCGTGGATTACCAGGAGATGACCTATGCTGCGGGGAAGATTCCCGGCGGGTTTTTTAAGCGGGAAGGCAGACCTAATGAGAAGGAAACATTAACCTCCCGGTTTATTGATCGTTCCCTCCGGCCGCTTTTCCCCAAGGGGTACGGCTGTGAAACCCAGGTCATTGCTTCCGTGCTGTCGGTGGACAACGATCACAACTCGGACGTGGCCGCCATGCTGGGCGCATCCATTGCCCTGGATATCTCAAATATTCCCTTCAAGGGACCTATCGCCGGGGTGCGCGTGGGGCGAGTGGACGGAGAGTTCGTCTGCAACCCGGCGTCGGCGCTTTTGGAAAAAAGCGATCTGGATATTTTTCTGGTGGGCAGGAAGATAACGCCAGGATCGGAAGGCCGGGATTTCGACATCAATCTGGTCATGATGGAGGGAGGCGGTCAGGAAGTTGCCGAAGACGTAGTTGTGGATGCCATCAAATTCGGTTTGGAGTGTTTACGGCCCCTTATCGATTTGCAGGACAGGATGCGCGCGGAGATAGGTAAGGAAAAACGCAGTGTTACCGAAGATATCATCGATGCGGGGATAATTGCTAAAGTTTCAGAAGTGGCCCTGGCCGCTTTGAAGGATGCCTTTACTACTCCCCGTAAACAGGATCGGCAAGCCAAGCTCTCGGAAATCAAAGAGCTGGTGAAAAAGTCCGTAGTGTCCGAAGATGGCAGTGTGGCAGCCCAGGCGGAAAAAGCGCTGGAAAACTTGGAACGGCAGGTGCTCCGGGAGATGATCCTCAGGGACAAACGCAGGATTGATGGCCGTTCCAGCACCGACATTCGTGCCATCAGCTCCGAGGTGGGGTTGTTGCCCAGGACGCACGGGTCCGCCCTTTTCACGCGCGGTGAAACGCAGGCGCTGGCCGTGTTGACGCTGGGCACTACTTCCGATGAGCAGCGCATGGACTACATTGGTGGTGAGGAGCGGCGCTCCTTCATGCTGCACTATAATTTCCCCCCCTATTCGGTGGGTGAGGCAAAATTCCTGCGCGGGGCCGGCCGGAGGGAAATCGGGCACGGCGCTTTGGCCAGGCGGGCTTTGTTGCCCATACTGCCCTCCAAGGAGGAGTTCCCCTATACCATCCGCATCGTCTCGGAAATCCTTGCCTCCAACGGCTCTTCCTCCATGGCCACGGTTTGCGGCGGCAGCCTTTCTCTGATGGATGCCGGCGTGCCGGTCAAGGCCCTGGTTTCCGGCATTGCCATGGGGCTGCTCAAGGAAGGCGAGGAAGTTGTTGTCCTCTCCGATATTCTGGGTGACGAAGATCACGCCGGCGACATGGATTTCAAGGTCTGCGGGACGGATAACGGTATTACCGCCATGCAGATGGATATCAAGATCGATAATCTTAACACGGACATTTTACGTTCCGCCCTTTATCAGGCGCGTGACGGCAGGCTTTTCATCCTGGGCAAGCTCCGCGAAACCCTGGCCACCCCCAGGGGCGACATCTCCCTCTATGCCCCCCGGATCACCACGGTTAAAGTGAAGCCGGAAAAGGTCCGGGATGTTATCGGTTCAGGTGGTAAGAACATCCGCCACATCATCAGTGAAACAGGCGTGACCATCGACGTTGAGGATGACGGCACCGTGACCATTGCCTCCAGCGACGCCGAGGCGGCGCTCCGGGCGGTACAGATGGTCAAGTGGTTGACGGAGGAGGCGGAGATAGGAAAGATTTATGCCGGCACGGTCAAAAAGGTTGTCGATTTCGGCGCCTTCGTGGAAATCATGCCCGGCACGGAAGGGCTGGTCCATATTTCTCAGCTTGCCAAGGAGCGGGTCAATAAGGTGACCGACATCCTGAACGAAGGTGACGCAGTTATGGTCAAGGTGCTGGAGATCGACAGACAGGGCAAGATCCGCCTGAGCCGAAAGGATGCCTTGGGAGCTGATGATCAATAAGACCGTTTTGGACAACGGCATCAGGGTTATTTCCGAAGAAATCAGCCATGTCCGCTCTGTATCCATAGGCATGTGGGTACGGAGTGGTTCCTGTTATGAAAACTCCCAGACCAACGGTACGGCCCACTTCATTGAGCATATGCTTTTCAAGGGCACGGAGAAGCGTTCCGCCTTTGACATCGCCTGGGCTGTCGATTCCATCGGTGGCGTGATGAATGCCTTCACGGGCAAGGAGTTGACCTCTTTCTATCTCAAAATACCGGATTATCATTTGCCCCTGGCCATGGATCTGCTTGCCGACATTTTTCACAACTCCTGTTTCGCCCCTGGCGAGATCGCAAAAGAACAATCCGTTATCCTCCAGGAAATCAGTATGTTGGAAGATTCGCCGGAGGAGTATATTCATGATTTTTTTGATGCTCTTTTCTGGGATTGCCATCCCCTGGGGCTGCCCATCATCGGCACGAAGGAGCGGGTGAGAGAGATGACCAGGGCGGGCCTGTTGCAGTTTTTTAATGCCCGCTACCGGGGGACGAGTCTCATTTTGACGGCGGCAGGCAACCTGAAGCATGAGGTTTTGCTTGAGATGGCAAACAGGGCATTCGGGGATTTAGACGGCAGCATCCGGGAAGAGGAAGCGGCCGCACCGGTAATTTTGTCCCGTGCCGCCGTGCTGGAAAAAGACCTTGAGCAGGTGCACATGGTGATTGGTTTGCCCGCTCCCTCGGCGCTCAGCCCCCGGCGACACGCCGGCCTGCTGTTGAATGCCGTTCTGGGAGGCTCCATGAGTTCCTGGCTGTTTCAGGAAGTGCGGGAAAAAAGGGGGCTTGCCTATGATATTCAATCGTACCTGTCCTCCTATGTCCAGGAGGGGCTCCTGGGAGTCTATGTGGGGGCAGATGCCGGTAATATTTCCGAGATTATGGATATTATCCGCGCTGCCTTCGGCCGTTTTAAAGATAGGCCGCTTGCGGGGAGTGAGATCAGCGCGATCAAGGAAATGCTGAAGGGCAATTTACTGTTAAGCATGGAAAGCACGGATAACCGCATGACACGGCTCGCCAGGAACGAGTTCTATTTTAACCGCCAGGTATCGGTCGAGGAAGTGGTTGCCGAGATAGACGCGGTTACAAGCACGGAGGTGTGCGATCTGGCCGCCGAACTTTTTATTCCGAGCGCGCTTTCGGTGGCGGCCATCGGCCGGATCAAGGAGGCAGAAATGGCAGGCATTTTATGCCAATAGACCGATGACGGAAGAAATCACCATAACTATCAAAAGACTGCCGGGGCAGGAGGAGATTCCCTTCCCCCATTATATGACGGAGCATGCCGCCGGGATGGATATCTATGCCGCCGTCGGCGCGGATGTCAAAATAGCTCCCGGCGCCAGGGTTCTGATTCCCACGGGTATTGCCCTGGAACTGCCGCAGGGTTTTGAGGCGGAAATCAGGCCACGGAGCGGTCTGGCGGTAAAGCACGGCATTACGCTGGCCAACAGTCCCGGTACCATTGATGCCGATTACCGGGGAGAAATCGGCTTGATCGTGATCAACCACGGTCAGGAAACCTTTGTCGTCAAGCGGGGCGAGCGGATGGCCCAGATGGTTATCCACCGGGTATGCCGTGTTACCTGGGAGTCCAAACCGCAACTGACCGACACCGTGCGCGGTGCGGGCGGCTTCGGCCACACAAAATAAAAAGGAGAGGCGAAAGATGGAAGAACGTTTAAATGCCCTGAAAGTGGCGCTGGACAACGAGTTGCGAGAACATGAATTTTATCTTAACAATGCCCGTAGAACCAGAAATGAAATGGGCAGGGCCATGTTTCAGCAGATTGCGGGAGAAGAGCTGGAGCATTACGAAAGGCTGAAGCAGCTTTCCCAGGTCTGGGAAAAATCGGGAAAATGGCCGGAAACGGTGCCGCTCCAGGTAAAGCAGACACTGGTCCGGGACATCCTGAAGGATATGGTAAACAACGCTGCCATCGCCGAGAAAAGTGACGCCGGTGATCTTGAGGCCCTCCGTACGGCGATAGATTTTGAGGCCAAGGGAGCGACCTATTATGCCAATCTGGCGGCGCAGCTGACAGATCCGCGGGAGAAAGCCTTTTTTACAATGCTGGCCGATATTGAGCACGAGCACTATGCTTCCCTGAAAGAAACGGAAGAATACTTTACCAATCCCGCCGGCTACTATCAGCGCACGGAACGGAGCGGCCTTGACGGGGCCTGAACCTCCGGATAAATTCAGGAAAAGAGCAACCATTATCATGAGTTCGTCTATCCTCCTTCCTGGGGCCTGGGGATAGCGTATAAACCGACTCAAGCCCTCAATTTGACGGCTCTCTGACTGGCAAAGGACCGACTGGACTAAATTTAAGTGGCCCTTTGGAGATGTACATTATGTAAAAGAAGGACAACTGCTGAAAAATACCGTGAGGGACCCGGATTGGTATGCCTCCGAGGGATCGAGAAAATATCGAGGGAGGACGGGTTATTCCTTTTGATATTGCTCTAACTTCTTCTTCGTTTCCCGATCCAAATCGGAAATGAGCTTCTCCAAATCCTTGATATGCTCCAAAGAAGCCCTGATCATAAAGCGATGATGATCTTGAAAATAACCCACGAGGGTCTCGCGAATCTCCGTTTTCTTGCTCTTTAGTTAGTTACGCCCTATACACTTCCGGCACTGGGTAGTTCACGGGGATTTGGCCTTTCGGCGGCTGGATGGGCCATTTCTCGTAGGGCAGGGCGCGCTCGGTGATTACCGGGTCGAACGATTCACCCTCGCGCCGCAGCAGCAGCCATTTCAGCCAGCGGTCGTTGTCCATGTGGGGATAGTCCACCCGGAACAGC
>JBAQLR010000155.1:0-4919 GCA_049302035.1 Syntrophales bacterium | reverse complement strand
GAACATCAAAAGGCTCCACAAGATAACATGTTGAAATAATAAATTAAACCATCGGAAGGCACTCCCGAAAGCCTCCGGAGAGGGTGCAGGCGCTTCTCTTATCCGCCAACGGCAGCCGCGCAGTTGCATATTCTTGAATGGAAGGAAGAAAGAGACGCATCTGACCTCCCGATATAGGAACAGTTCTCAAGTAGAGAAGGGTTTACTTTATTTCAAGTCCGACAGGCTCCTAGTTTGTCGAATATTTTTTCCCCTGCGCAATATGTTTCAACAAGCAAAACAACCAAGGAGATATTTCGTACGATGCAGGCAAAAAAAGCGGCGGCGCCTCTGGATATAAACCCGCAATTTCAACGTGCCCTGGAGCTTATGGAGCACAGCCAGCGGCATGTCTTCATCACCGGCCGGGCGGGTACGGGAAAGTCCACGCTCCTTTCGCACTTCCGGAAAAATACGGCAAAAAGCGTGGTCGTCCTCGCCCCCACGGGTGTTGCCGCCGTTAACGTGGGTGGACAGACGATCCATTCTTTCTTCAGATTCAAACCCGATGTGACGCTCGCCGCCATCGGCGGCAAGATCAAGGACAAAAACAAAAATCTCTATCGGAAACTGGCGGCCATCATTATTGATGAAATCTCCATGGTGCGGGCGGATCTCCTGGACTGTGTGGACAAATTCCTGCGCCTGAACGGTCCTGACGATCAAGCTCCCTTCGGCGGCGTGCAGATGATCTTCATCGGCGACCTCTACCAGTTGCCGCCCGTCGTCACCAGCCAGGAACGGGAGATATTCCGCAGCCGCTACAAGTCGCCCTATTTCTTCAGCGCCGCCGCCTGCGCCGCCCTCGACATGGAATTCATCGAACTGGAAAAAGTGTACCGCCAGAGCAACAATGAATTTATCCGGCTGCTCAATGCCATCCGGAACCGTACGGCAACGGATGGGGATTTTGCTCTCCTCAACCGGCGCGTCGATCCCCAGTTTGAAGCGCCGCCGCAGGACTTTTACATTACCCTCACCAGCACCAACGAGCTTGCCAACAGGATCAACACCGAGCGTCTTACCCGCTTGCGCGGCAAGCTCTGGAAGGCTTCCGGCAGCATTTCCGGCGACTTCGGCAGGGAATACCTGCCTACCAACGTGGAATTGGAGTTGAAAAAGGGCGCCCAGATCATGCTCCTCAATAATGACTCCTGTGGACGCTGGATCAACGGCACCGTCGGGCGAGTGAAGGGTTTCGCCAGGGATGAAGAGAGCCGGGATATAATTCTGGCCAGCCTCGAAACGGGCGAAACGGTAGAAGTAAGCCCCTACACCTGGGAGATTTACCGTTTTGTGCTGAAGGATGGGGAGCTCGCTTCCGAAACCATTGGTTCCTTTACCCAGTACCCCCTGCGGCTGGCCTTTGCCGTCACCATCCACAAAAGCCAGGGGAAAACCTTTACCAGGGTAGCCATCGATGTGGGCCGGGGAACTTTCGCCCACGGGCAAATGTACGTGGCCCTTTCCCGCTGCACCGACATGGAAGGTCTCGTTCTTAAACAACCTATCCAAAAAAAACATATCCTTACAGACTGGCAGGTGTCCAAATACTTGACGGAGCTGCAATACGGCCAGGCGAAAAAGCAATATCCCCGGGAGGAGAAAATGCAGGCCCTCGCAGCCGCCATCCGCGACGGGCAGACCATCGAGATCCTCTATCTGAAGGCAAAGGATGAAAAATCGCGCCGGAAGATCCAGCCCCTCACTGTGGGTACGATGCAATACAACGGCCATCCCTTCACCGGCCTGGAGGCCCTCTGCCTGGAACGCCAGGAAAAACGGGTTTTCAATGTGGATAGAATCCTGGAAATCTTTTCGTAACGTGACCCCCAAATACCTCCTTTTAAGCAACCGTCATTACATCGGGGCCTTAATTATAACCGGGGATTATCAAAACGATTCCCTTTTGCCGTTTAGTATCGTATAGGAAATAATCCCGCGCTTGTGTATGATATTTTTGATAGTCGTCGGAGTCCGGTATGAACAAGAAAAAGAAGCAAATAAACAACTGGAGGCAAACAAATGGCAGAAGATGATAGAGAAAAAGCGGTAACGTTGGCCATTACCCAGATCGAACGGCAGTTCGGCAAGGGATCGATCATGCGGCTGGGCGGGGGCGAGCAGATCTCCGACATCCCCGTCATCCCCACCGGCTCTCTTAGTCTGGATATTGCCCTGGGCACCGGCGGCGTGCCGCGCGGGCGCATTATCGAGATCTATGGCCCCGAATCGGGCGGCAAGACCACGCTTGCCTTGCACATCGTGGCGGAGGCGCAGAAAATGAACGGCCTGGCGGCTTACATCGATGCCGAGCATGCCCTGGATGTTACCTACGCCCGCAAGATCGGCGTCAGCACGGACGAGCTCCTCATCTCCCAGCCGGACACGGGCGAACAGGCGCTCGAAATAGCGGAAACGCTGGTTCGGAGCGGGGCGCTGGATGTGCTGGTCGTAGATTCCGTGGCGGCGCTGGTGCCGAAAGCCGAGCTGGAGGGCGACATGGGGGACGCGCAGATGGGTTTGCAAGCCCGCCTGATGTCCCAGGCCTTGCGCAAGTTGACGGGCAGTATCAGCAAATCCAAGACGACCGTAATCTTTATCAACCAGTTAAGGATGAAAATCGGTGTAATGTTCGGCAACCCGGAAACGACCACCGGCGGCAATGCCCTGAAATTCTATTCCACCATGCGTCTGGACATCCGCAAAGTAAGCGCCATCAAGGTGGGGCAGGACGTGATCGGTTTCCGCACCCGCGTCAAGGTGGTCAAGAACAAGGTCGCCCCGCCCTTCCGGGAAACGGAATTTGACATCATCTTCGGCGAAGGCATCTCGAAAGACGGCGATATCCTCGATCTCGCCGCCGATAACGGCATTGTGGAGAAAAGCGGCGCCTGGTATTCCTATAAAGGCGAACGGCTGGGCCAGGGCCGGGATAATGCCAAGATCGCTCTCAAGGAAAACTCCGAGCTCCTGAAGGGCATTGAGGAGGCCGTGCGGGAAAAATTCTCCCTGAAACCCAAGCAGCAAGAGCCGGGGTAATGCCCGCCGCACCGACAGAGGATAAAGCCCGGCAGTATGCCTATCGCATCCTCGCAGCCCGGCCGCTCAGTGAAAAAGAGTTCCGCGCCAAGCTCCGGGGCAAGGGTTATGGCGGCGACGTGGTGGAGTCAGTGACCGCGCGGTTCAGGTCGCTGGGCTACTTGAATGACGAAAACGTGGCCCGGCAGTTAGCCCGCGCCTGCGCCATCAACAAGCTCTGGGGCAACCGGCGGATTGAAATACGCTTAAAGGAAAAAGGCCTGGCACGGGAGCTGATCGATAGCGCCATTGCCCTGGCGCGGGAAGAACTTACGGAAAGAGCGGCCGTCCGGCAAATGCTCGGGAAAAAAATCCAGGGGCAAAAAAGCGCCCTGGAAGACGGGTTGGAAAAACGCAGACTTCTAAACAGCCTGATGGGCAAGGGGTTCCCACCGGGCTTGATTTTTGAGATGTTGGCCATAAACGAGGAGGAAGAGTTGCATGACGGGGAGTGAAATCAGGGAGAGTTATTTACAATTTTTTGTCGGCAAGGGACATACGCGGGTCGCCAGTTCCTCACTGATTCCGAAGGACGACCCCACCCTCCTCTTCACCAACGCGGGCATGGTGCAGTTCAAAAACTCCTTCCTGGGCCTGGAGGATCGCGGTTACACGCGGGTGGTGACGGCACAGAAGTGTGCGCGAGCGGGCGGCAAGCATAACGACCTGGAAAACGTCGGCGTGACGGCGCGTCACCACACCTTTTTTGAGATGCTGGGAAACTTCTCCTTTGGCGATTATTTCAAGGAAGAGGCCATTGCCTGGGCCTGGGAGTACCTGACGGAAGTCCTGCACCTGGATAAAGATAAGTTATGGATCAGCATCTTCCGCGACGACGACGAGGCCTGGCAAATCTGGCGCGACAAAATCGGCGTGCCGGAGGAACGCATCGTGCGCCTGGGCGAGGCCAGCAATTTCTGGATGATGGGGGATACCGGCCCCTGCGGTCCCTGCACCGAGATCATGTACGACCAGGGAGAAGGCACGGGCTGCGGGCTGGCCGCCTGCGATGTGGAGTGCGGTTGCGACCGCTACCTGGAGATATGGAATCTGGTTTTCACGCAATTTGACCGGGACAGCGCCGGGAACCTGACGCCCTTGCCGAAGCCGAACATCGACACGGGCATGGGCCTGGAACGTTTGGCCGCCGTCGTCCAGGGGCGGAAAAGCAATTATGATACGGACCTTTTTCAGGATATCACCGGTTTCATCAGCAGTCTCAGCGGCCGCCCCTACAAGCAAAGTGAAGAAACGGACATTTCTCTGCGGGTCATTGCCGATCACAGCCGGGCCATTACCTTCCTGATTGGCGACGGCGTCATGCCCAGCAATGAGGGCCGGGGCTACGTCCTGCGCAGGATATTGCGGCGAGCGGCGCGCCACGGCAAATTGCTGGGCATGGATAAACCTTTCCTGCACGAGGTCTGCGGGGCGGTGATCGCGGCGATGCGCGCCGCCTATCCTGACCTTGCGGACAAGGAAACCTACATCAGCAAAGTGGTGCTGAACGAAGAGCAAAGGTTCATCGAAACCCTGGACGGAGGGCTGAAGATCCTGGCTGATGCGGTACATGCCTTAAAACGGCAGGGCAAAAAGGTCATCCCCGGCGAGGTGGTTTTTAAGCTCTACGATACCCACGGCTTTCCTACCGATCTGACGGCGGACATCATCCGCAAGGACGGCTTTGCCATTGATATGGAAGGCTTTCTCGCGGCGATGGAAGCCCAGCGGGAAAAAGCCCGTGAATCCTGGCGAGGCAGCGGCGAAGCGGCGGTGGGCGAAAGCTACCGGCAACTGGC
>JBAQLR010000154.1:0-7464 GCA_049302035.1 Syntrophales bacterium | reverse complement strand
CGCCTCCGGTCTCTGAAAACCTATCCCATCCTTGTCGATACTGTTCAAAGGTATTTCAAGGGGCAGGAACCCGATCTCTCCTGGTTCACGCAAGGCTGAATTTGAATACCCTGTGATCGCTTACCTTAAATGCACGAGGACTTTGATTATGAAGAATGGGACGAACAGGCATGGAAAAGCGAAAGGATCGAACTTGACAGTGTTGGGATAGATATAGGTTCTTCGACAAGCCATCTGATAATCTCCCGCTTGGTACTGTGCCGGCGGGGGAAGGAGTATTACAGCGGCTACACGGTAGTTGACCGGCAGATACTTTACAAGTCTCCCATTCTTCTTACCCCTTACATAAATAATAACTACACTATAGATGCCGGCAAGCTGGAAGAGTTTATTGCGGCTGCATATGCGGAGGCAGGGCTAACGCCGGATGCTATCGACAGCGGCGCCGTAATTACCACCGGTGAAGCCGCACGGAAGGATAATGCAGCTAACATTATTAACCTTTTTGCTGAACAGGCCGGAAAGTTCGTTTGCGCTACGGCCGGTCCTGCGTTAGAAGCAGTGCTGGCTGCCCACGGTTCCGGCGCCGTTCAAAAATCTTTGGCTCACCATATTGGCTCAGGTGGAAATAGTCACCATCCGGTCATCTTAAACGTTGATATTGGTGGGGGAACGACAAAAATGGCGCTGGTACATGAAGGAAAAGTCATAGAGACTTCCATTGTCGCTGTCGGCTCAAGGTCGGTAGCTTGGGACGAATACAACATATTGACAAGAGTAGAACAATCTGCCCATGAGGTTGCTGCTGACCTCGGCTTTACTCTGGAGGTAGGAAAAGAAATTACGACCGAACAGAAAGAAAGGCTTGCACGGAAACTCACACAGGCACTTTTTACTTTGATCCGGTGCGAACCTTTAAGCCCGATTGTCTCCAAACTAATGGTTACTTCGCCTTTGAGCCTTGGCGGGCCGATTGATTTTGTCACTTATTCCGGAGGAGTCTCTGAATACATTTACGAAAATGAGCACGGTGATTATGGCGACCTGGGTAATTTGCTCGGCGCTTACATCCGGGCTGCAAATGAACACTTGAGCTTTAAAGTTGAGGAAGCCCGACAGGGTATTAGAGCCACGGTTATTGGCGCGTCGCAGTACACTGTACAAGTTAGCGGAAGCACAATATTTATTTCAGACAAGGATGCTTTACCTATCCACAACTTGCCCGTAATTTCTATCAGCGCAACCGGTAAACAATTACAAGAAAGTGCCATTTCGGCCTCAATTACAAAAGAATTAGACCTAATGGGCATAGAAAGAGATACCCAGCCCGTAGCTGTATCTGTCAGGTGGGATCAAGAACCAAGATTTAACATTATAGAAACTTTTCTTAAAGGCCTCGAAGCGGGGTTACATATCTCCATAGAAAACAAATTACCCATAGTAATCATCTTTGACAAAGATGTTGCCAATTTAGTCGGGGAAGAATTGCAGCGCCGTTTAGGCGGGAAGAATACCATCATTTGTGTTGACAGTATAGATATTAGAGGGCTGAACTTTGTCGATATTGGCAGGCCACTTCCGGATACCAAGGCTGTTCCCGTCACCGTTAAATCGTTGGTCTTTTGTTAGATTGACGTCCATATTCAAAGAAGGTTATGAAAAAGTGCTCGGATCCGACAGACGGACTGATACGGAGGTCATACGTTTAGCATTTGTTATCATTAGTGTCCGGATCTTTAGTCAAATAAAATTTGGAGGTTCTCCGGGACGGATTCATCATCGGCGGAACTTTGGGCGGATCCCCAGGGAAAGCCCTCTTACAAGATGAGGCGCACACCTCCCAGAGTTTCAATCTCGTGGGGAAAGCGGTCACCGGGAGTGTCGATGAGCATGTAGTTTTTGGGAACGCCCGGACGCTTCGAAAGCCCTCTATCAATTCGGGACCGAATACACCCTGTACCGCGCCGAAATCGATTTTCAAGGAAGGATACATGTGGTCGATGGTACTCGCAATATTAGGCCGAATGCGTGATTGCAATACCTTACACATGCTTTCTCGAAATATTCCTGTACTACCTGCTCCTTATTCTGTATGTATCCCGTGAAAAATCGTCGGAAGGGTCCTTATTATCGAAGAATCATCTTTTTCATCACGAAAGGAGGCACAAGGATGTTACTATTTATAGATCGTATGATCCGGGCGGCAAAGCTGGATGTCAATCTCTACGAAGAAGTAGAGGCGGATGCATCGCTAACAGGACAGGCAATGGGAGTGGTAATTCTTTCCAGCATCGCTGCCGGCATCGGCGCCATGTCCAAGGGAGGCCTCGCCGGGATAATATGGGGGACTGTCTTTGCCTTGGCTGGTTGGTATGTCTGGGCATATCTGACCTATTTGATCGGAACAAAGCTACTGCCGGAACCCCAAACAAGCTCCAATACCGCTGAATTACTCCGCACCACCGGTTTTTCAAGTTCACCGGGCTTTATCCGGATACTCGGAATTATCCCCGGCGTCACCGGATTTGTATATCTGGCAAGCTTGCTCTGGATGCTGGTGGCAATGGTCATTGCTGTCCGTCAGGCCCTTGATTATACCAGCACGCTTCGCGCCATCGGCGTATGCCTGATCGGGTGGATCGTGCAGGCCGTGCTTATCGGTCTGCTCTATTGGTTTTCTTAAGGTGTGAAGATACTTCTATAATCTTCCGGAACAGGTAGAGCGGCGGCAACCACCAGCAGGACAACGGGCGCCAGAAATCCGGCCTGGCTGGCACAGAGGGCTGCCACATACAGGCAGCTCGAGGTTATGTCGTTGCCACAGATGGCAGTAGAACGCCAAACTCCGAGTTTCTTTTGGACCGAACGGCTCGCACCGGCCGACGCGGGTAATTCTTCAAGATCGCTGATTCGTTCGGATTTGCCCCACCCGACAAAATCCCAAGATTCTGCCGGGGGTTGCCCGCCTTCTCCTGAAGTTTCCATTGCTTAGCTGTTACCCGCCTATGCCGTTGATAATATTTGCAACACCTCGGCCTTCGAACATCTTTTCAACGGCGTCCGAAAGGGCGGCGTTGAGCTGCTGCTCCATCCTTTCTTCAGAAAAAAGGATGTGATCAAGGGACACACTGCTTTCCGTTGTTACTTTATGAAAAATTTTACCTTTTAGCGTATCTGCAAAATAGATAGTAAGTTTTACCTTCGCTGTGTACTTCGTAATAGTAAGAGAGTCCTGGCATGTGATATCAAGTTCGTCGATGCTTCCCCCGACGAGAATTGCCCCCCATTCTTTGTTGATCCCAGACTCTTGCAGATCCCAGGCAGGGCTTTCAGTGGCGACCCGATAGCCTGCCAGCCTGAAAAACTCTTTGACCGGCGCCGTAACGGCGTTGGAAGGTTTTACGTACTTGGGCAACACGGGAATCCGCTTTCCGTCCGCTTTAATGACCCGGCCAATCAGCATCTTGTCTTCTATTTTTCGCCTGTCCTGAAAAGCAGCTACTGTCACGACGATGGGCCCGGCAACCCCTGGCGTCTTGGAGAAAGTTCTGGTAGGAACATATTTCATGTCAACGCTGTACAGGAGCGGAGTACAGCCCGCAAGCAGCGCTAAAACAAAAACCATGCTCCATATCTTGCATCCGGCCACCACTAGCCGGTAATACCGGCGCTTCATCCCATATGTACAGCCCGCCTTGAAGTTTTCCATCATAACACCCCTTTGTTATTGTTCTTATGTATCTTGACGCAAAATTTACTGTGCCCCGAACCTTTGGCCGCATTGTGCTCCGATTCGTAGCAGCAGGCTACTGGCTCCCTCGATAGAGAAAGCCAATCTGGAAAGCCCTTCCATGAAAACCGCGGCGCCGCATCTACGCCCGAATTTCTGGATGATCCGGCCGCTGATAAAGTCCATGCCGGGGGAAATGGCCTTATTGAGCTATAAAAACGGAGAAGGAAATGAATATTTCATTTTGACATATTGTAGCAAAAATGCAAAAAAAAGGCATTGTTTTTGGTAACAAATTCGGCGTTGGAATTTCGAACAATTTCCTTTCTTACTTTATCGTACCCACCGTTGAGGAAAACCTATGGGCTCCGTCGTTGTTCTCCTGATCATCGTGGTCGCATCACTCATCTGCGTCCGTGTCGGTGCAATCGCACTCGAATTGATTACTGTCCCCCATGGGCAGGACACACTCAAGGCTGGCGACACCGTAATCTGCTACGGCGATATGAAAACGGTACAGGAGTTGTTCGCCGAAGGGATTGATCAGTCTGTCTAAAAGGCCCCAGGGATGGGATGAGAAAATGTTGAACAGTTTAACCCTTGGCGTGTTGCGAACCACGCTTATGGAAACGGGGCAACGGGTAAAGGGTGACCAGTATAACTAGAAGTTCTGGTAATGCCCTTCACGCTCGCCCTCCTGCTGGCAATCCCCATCGCTCTTTTGGCTCGCTGGGCAGGCTGGTGTACCAAATCTATCCCGAAAGACGGGATTAATTTTACGGAGGTGAAACATGAAGATTGCGCTGATTGCAGCAATTGTCCTTTCTGTGGCGATGGCTTTTTTCGCGGTACAAAACTCCCAGCTCGCCCAGGTGACGTTTTGGGGCTGGTATTTCGATGGCCCCCTGGTGATCATTCTGCTCCTCACCTTTGGCGCCGGTGTAATAACGACGTTGCTTGCCATGCTTCCCGGTTCATTGCGCAAATCAATTGAAAATTCGAAGCTCAAATCTCGTATTGCTGAATATTCAGCAAAAGACGGGGCTCTTGAAAAAGAACAGCAATCAAGCGATTCACCGTAAAAAATACCACGCAAAAGCGCCGCCTGTAATTTTGACCAGTCACGATATCTTTGCCCTCCCGATGTTGACGTTCCGGAGGTTATTAGTTTTTGAAGGTTGACTAATTGCCCATAGTTCGTTAAGGAAAGCTAACGAACGCCTGTTAGAAGAGAGGAATTATACTCAATTTGATTGGAAAAATAATCTTCGCGGTAATAATCTCCACAGTTTTCATAGCATTCAGCGGCGGCTTCGAACCTACTGCCCAAAAAGTAGAAACACTCTCCGTTCAACAGCAGGAACCACAAGTAATCACCGGGGTTATTAAAAAAGGTGAAACCTTCTTTGAAATATTCAAAAAACATAAGCTCGACATCGCTGAACTTTACAAAATACGCGAAGCTGCCGCCAGCATTCACAAGCTAAGGGAAATGTACCCTGGCCGCCAATATAAAATCATTCGGGATAATAACGAGCGAATAAATTGCTTTGCCTACCGGATTGACGACGACAGCTTTCTTAATGTCAATCGCACTGAAAAGGGGTATATTGCCGTAAAAATTCCCATCAACTACGAAAGGAAAATTCTTCATATTGGTGGCACAATAAAGGAAAATCTTATCTCCTCCTTGGAAGAAGGCTGTGAAAATCTGCTGCTGGCCATGCGGCTCTCCGATATCCTCGCCTGGGATATTGATTTCAATACAGATTTAAGGAAGGATGACTCATTTAAAATCATTGTCGAAGGATTGTATGAAGAGGGTGAATTTAAAAAGTATGGCAAGATACTTTCCGCTGAGTTTATCAACAAAGGGGACATTTACCATGCCTATGCCTTTGAGCAGCGGGGAAAAACCGATTACTACGATGAAAAGGGCCGGTCTCTGCGGAAAGCTTTTCTTAAAGCTCCCTTAAGTTTTCGACGGATCAGTTCCTATTTCTCTGCGAGAAGATTAAATCCGGTTCTGAAAGTCTACCGCCCCCATCATGGGCTTGATTATGCGGCAGCCAAGGGCGCCCCTGTTTCCGCCACCAGCGATGGAAAGGTCAAGTTTGCAGGACGTCGGGGCCAATACGGGAATCTTATCATCCTCCGGCATCGCAATGGTTATGAGACTTATTACGGTCATCTTTCAAGGATTGCCCGATTTGTCAGAAAAGGCGCTAAAGCCGAGCAGGGTGCGATCATCGGCTACGTAGGGGCTACGGGGCTGGCTACCGGTCCACACTTGCACTACGAGATAAGAATAAACAGCCGTGCCGTCAACCCGATGGCCATCAAGCTGCCCCGGGGCAAGGCTGTTCCGGCAAATATGCTGGCAGCCTTTAGTCAATTCAGAGATGCAATGAACCTGGCGCTTGCGTCATCCGCATTTTCAAGAGCGGTCGCAACCAACGCCCCTGCAAAGCCGGCGCGTCCGGAAGAAGGATAGAGAGGGAAGGAGAAAAATTATATGAACAGCAATATTCGGATGATGGTAATTCCGCTAGCCATAATTTTGCTTACCTCGGTCGCTCTGCTGATTATCAGATGGCTGACGTTCCGTTTGCTGCACAAATGCTGCGAGAAAACAGACTACCATTTAGATGACATCATCCTGCAGGCCCTAAGAACACCTTCAATCTACTGGTGCTTGGTAATAGGCCTTTACATCGGCCTGGCGGTTTCCGACATCCCACAAAAATATACTGTCATAATCGAAAAGACTATCCATATCATCATGATCCTGTCGATCTCGATTGCGTTAGCAAATCTGTCAGGGAAGATATTCACAAATTACGTCCAGAAATCAAACCTCCCGATTCCGACAACAGGTTTGTTCTACGGCATCATGAAAGGAACCATACTTACCGTCGGAGTTCTGATCATGCTCAGCGTCCTGGGAATATCCATCGCGCCACTTATCACCGCTCTCGGGATCGGTGGTCTTGCCGTGGCCCTGGCCCTACAGGATACGCTGGCAAATCTTTTTGCCGGGATTCACATCCTCCTGGAAAGGTCAATTAAAATTGGTGACTTTGTGCGCCTGGAAAGCGGCTTGGAGGGCTACATAACGGATGTCACCTGGAGAACCACTCGTATCCGTCTGCTCCCCAATAATATGGTCGTGATTCCCAACAGCAAACTGGCCCAGAGCATTGTCACCAACTATTATATGCCTGAAAAAAGGATGTCTCTGCTCATACCAATCGGGGTCAGCTATGCGGAAGATCCTGACCATATTGAGGAAGTTCTTCTGGAAATAGCCAGGAAGGGAGCCGGAGAAATACCGGGACTGCTTGCAGATCCAGAGCCTCTTGTGCGGTTCATACCCGGTTTCGGCGATAGTTCCCTTGATTTTACTCTTGTCTGTCAGGTCCAGGAGGTTACCGACCAATACCCTGTCCAGCACGAGCTGCGCAAGAGGATATTCCGGCAATTCAGAGAAGAAGGCATCGAGATACCTTTTCCGCATCGCACGGTTTACCTCAGAGAAGAGAAGGATTGGCAAAAATAGACTCAGCCGACCGCTTAGATGTGGTTTTGCCCGTTAATTTAATCACTTAGTATGCATTACAAAATAACTTGACCAAATATTCGAAACAGTCTATGCTGTACTCATGTCAATCACATTGGAGCAAATCAAAATACGGCATGACCTGTTAGTCCCAGTGTTGGATGAAAAGCAGTAT
>JBAQLR010000153.1:0-39928 GCA_049302035.1 Syntrophales bacterium | reverse complement strand
TTCTGGGCGGGAGTTCCACCTATCCCGGCGGGACGGTGATCTTTGGCCCCGGTTATCTTGCGGCCAATGCGGTAGCGGAAGACCTGGGCGTCAAGAAGTGGTGGCAGGAGCCGGCAGGGGTGACACGGGCCAAAAAGTTGGGGATGCTGTAGAGACAAGCGTTAATCCGTAGAGTGTTGCAAACCTAAATAACAGCAGGAGGTCAAAATGAAACTAAAGGATAAAGTAGTAATCATCACAGGCGGCGGGCAGGGGATCGGCAAGGAGTACGCTTTGGGATTTGCCCGGGAAGGCGCCAAAGTGGTAATTGCAGAGATCAACCTGGCAAATGCTGAGCAGGTGGCGAAGGAAATTGAAAGCCAGGGCGGCAAGGCCATTGCTGTAAAGACCGATGTTACGTCCGAGGCCGATGCCCAGGCAGTGGCGGCAAAGACGATTGCGGCCTTTGGCCGGATCGATGTCCTGGTAAACAACGCCGCCATCTATTACGGCCTGGAGATGAAGCCTTTTGAGTTTGTCAGTGAAAAGGAGTGGGATGCCATTATGGCAGTGAATGTTAAGGGGCTCTTCATTATGAGCAAGGCGGTGATGCCCCGGATGAAGGAGCAGAAGAGCGGCTCGATCGTCAACATCAGCTCCGGCACCTGGTTATTCGGGATACCCTATCTCCTGCATTATGTAACTTCAAAGGCGGCTGTAGTGGGATTTACGCGGGCACTGGCGCGGGAAATAGGCGAGCATGGTATCCGGGTAAATGCGATTTCCCCCGGCTTTACCTTGAGTGAAGCCAGTAAGACAATGAAGGGTACTCCGCCGGGGATGGCGGAAATGATTGCCGGCCAGACCTCTCTCAAGCGGAGTCAGCAGCCTACGGATCTGGTAGGCGGCTGTGTATTTCTGGCCTCCGATGATGCCAATTTCATCACGGGTCAGCTCCTCAATATCGATGGAGGATGGGCGATGCATTGATTTTTGTCGGCAAGCATTCAGCATTTGACCGCCAACCTTCGGTGAGAAGGCTTGAAATAAGTCGCTTTTTCTTTCCGCTGTTGCAGGTTGTTTGCTGAATGCTTGCATTATTTTTTCCGGCCCTTCTGATGCTGATCAAGGCCGGGCAGGGGGTATATTATGGACGGGTGGGCAGGGAAAATCTTACGCGTTGATTTAACTTCCGGCAGTTGTCGGGTAGAAGCTTTAAAACCGGATTTTGCCAGAAAGTATATTGGGGGGCAGGGGACGGCATCGAAGATTCTTATGGACGAGGTGGATCCGTTGGTGGATCCCCTGTCTCCGGCAAACAAACTGATTTTCAGCACCGGCCCTTGTACGGGCACCGGCACAGTATGCGGATCTCGCGGCGTTTGGGCGGCGAAGTCACCCTTGACCGGGGGGATTGGCTTTGCCAATACGGGCGGCTATTTTCCCGCAGAACTTAAGTTTGCCGGCTATGATATGATCGTGCTGGAAGGAAAGGCCGCGAAGCCGGTGTATCTCTGGATTGTCGATGATGTGGTGGAACTGAGGAGCGCTCTTGACCTGTGGGGGAAGACGGTCCCGGAAACCGAGGATTTGATCAGGGAAGGAATCGCAGATAAATGGGTTGCCGGAGAAACGTGCATAACCTGTATTGGCCCGGCCGGAGAGAATTTGGTAAAGATGGCCGCGATTATGAATGATAAACACCGGGCGGCCGGCCGCGGCGGGCTAGGGGCGGTAATGGGCTCTAAAAATCTGAAAGCCATTGCCGTGCGCGGAACAGGGAGCGTCACCGTTGCCAAGCCCGAAGAATTTAAAACTGCCGTTGCCGTCGGCTTGGCCGAAGTTAAGGCCAACCCGCTGGCCAGCGAAGGTTTCTCCAGGTATGGATCAGGAGGTTCGGTAAATTTTCTCAACAGCGTTGGCGTTCTCCCGCATAAAAACTTTCAGGAGATGTGCGTGGAAGGCGCCGCCCAGATTTCAGGCGAGGTGATTGCCGAAAAGTTTCTGATCAGGAACCGGGGCTGTTATGCCTGCCCGATCGCCTGCGGCGGCCCATCCCAGGTGACGCAACCGCCCTTTCAGGGAAAGTCGGAGCGCCCGGAATATGAGACCCACTTTATCGTCGCTTCCTGCGCCGTCTATGATTCGGCTGCCTTGGTGAAATTTAACGGGGTCTGCAATGATTTGGGAATAGATACGATAGACGTCGGCGCCACTGTTGCCTGCGCCATGGAACTTTCCGAAAAGGGATATTTGCCGGAGAAAGACGTAGGCTTCAAATTGAGTTTTGGCGATGGAGAAGCGATGATTAGGCTGGCCGAACAGACGGCATATCGCCAGGGTTTAGGCGCGGTCATGGCTGAGGGCGGTTGCGCCCTGGCTGAGAAGTACGGCCATCCGGAATTATTTATCCATATAAAGAAGATGGCCTGTACGGGGTACGATGTGCGGAATGTTAAGGGGATGGCGCTTAACTGGGCCACTTCCGTCCGAGGCGCCTGCCATAATCGCGGTTATACGACGGCCGCAGAGATTTTTGGCCACCCGCAAAAGCTTGATCCCCTGACCATAGAGGGCAAGGCGCCTCTGGTCAAGGCGATGCAGGATCTGACGGCGGGCATTATGGATGCTGCGGGGATATGCTTATTCAGCGTTCTCGGTCAGTCCCCCCCCGCCATGTTTGCCCAGTTGGAAGCTGCGACCGGGGTGGGCTATGCCTTCGAGGAGGTGATGCAGGCAGGAGAGAGGATCTGGAATCTGCAGCGGTTATTCAATCTTCAGGCTGGCTTGACTAAAGATGACGATAATATACCTAAGCGATTTTTAGAAGAACCTGCCACCGGGGGACCAAACAAAGGCAATGTTCTGGAGCGTCAGGAATTTGAGGCGATGCTTAAAGGCTATTATGAAATGAGAGGCTGGGACCTGAAGACCGGTTATCCCACCAAAGAAAAACTGGTTGAATTGGCCCTGGCATAATGATGGCGCCTTCTTCCTTATTAAGCGGTGAGGAAAGGCTTATGAATATCGAGGTAAGGATGTTCATGGAGTTCAGGAGTTACCTTCCTCCGGAGGCAACCGGGGGCAGAGCGACAATGCCTCTTGAGGAAGGTTCAACAGTTGATAACCTGTTGAACCGACTTGGCATTCCCCTTGATAAACCAAAAATTATAGTAGTTAACGGCGTTTCTCTGGGGCTTTCAAATGCTCTGCATTCCCCGGTCTTGCATGAGGGCGATATTGTTGCCTTTTTTTCTCCGGTGGGTGGGGGATGATTGTTTTGAACACTTGGTTATGGCGCAATTTGCAATATGTGGCTTTTCGGAATACGAGTGGAAGCCAGGGAAGGGGAAGGGGATGAAAAAGATCAAGGTAAGCGGCAACAAGTGTACCGGATGTCATCATTGTGAGGCTGCATGCTCATTGCAGCACTATAAAAATGAGGTGAACCCCAAGAAGTCACGGGTAAGGGTCTATATGACGGATGGGAACGCAGATCGTTTTTTCCCGGTCCTGTCCGATTCTCGTTCTCCCGGCAATATCCCCTGGTTTAGGGAGCCGGGCGCGGCTGCGGCTGTAAAGTGTGATCTCTGTGGAGACCCGCCTGATCCGCAGTGTGTGAAGGTCTGTGCCAGCGGAGCTTTAACCATGTTGGACGCGTGAAAGTAAGGTAATTTTCCTGACTAGACAAGTTATCGAAGACATGGCGCAGGTAGTACAGGCAGGGAGAGAATGAAATGATAGAGGTCGCTTCGGTCAGCAAGCGTTTTGGGACGATAAGTGCCCTGCGGAATGTCAGCTTCCAGGTAGAAAAAGGAGAAATCGTGGGGCTGCTGGGGCGAAACGGCGCCGGAAAAACCACCATGCTCCGCATCCTGGCCTGTTTTTTTCCCCCCTCGGAAGGACAGGTGAGCATTGCCGGTTTGAACCTGGCAACCGACTCCCTGGCGGCAAGGAGAAAAATCGGTTATTTTCTGGAAAAAACCCCCGTTTATCGGGAAATGAGGGTGGCCGAATTTCTTGAGTTTGCGGCCAAGCTGAAGGGGGTTGCCAGGGAGGTTCGAAAAAATGGTCTTGCCGAGGTCGTGGATGTTTGCGGTTTGGATGGTGTTCGGCGCCGGGTGATCGGCAATCTTTCCCGGGGCTACCACACGCGCATCGGTTTAGCCCAGGCCCTGCTGGGCGAACCGGAAGTTTTGCTGCTCGATGAACCAACCGTTGGGCTGGACCCGGAGCAAATTATTGAGATCAGAGATTTGATCAAGGGCTTGGCCGGGCGTAAAACCATTATCTTAAGCACCCATATTCTTTCTGAAGTCAGTCAGTTATGCAGCAAGATAATTATCCTTGATCGGGGAGCGATTGTCGCTGACGATAGCCAGCAGACGCTGAAGGCATTTTTGCAACAGGGGAATGCCGCCTTTACGGCGCTCATCGATGCTCCCGCAGGCCAGGTAGTGGAAAAGCTGCAAAAGACTCCTGGCATTGTGCGCGTACAGTTAGAGCGGACGGTTTCTCCCTCAGTTGCACATTACCTGATCGAGGTGGCGGCGTCAGATTTTGACTTTCCCGCCGTCTTGTGCGGGCTGGCCTTCCGCAACCGGTGGATATTGAGGGAATTTCAGCCGGCGAAAATGGATCTGGAAGAAATGTTTGTGGAACTGATCGGCAAGGAGACACTTCGCCAATGAATATCTATGCTATCTTTACCAAGGAGCTCCGGGGTTATTTTGTTTCACCTGCCCTTTATGTTGTCCTTGTTGCATTTTTTACTCTCTCCGGGTACTTTTTTTATACGGACATTGCCCTTTACAGCAATTGGATAATCAGCGGGCGCTCAAACCCCGTGGAGGGGTTGTTTTATTATTATTTCATGGATTTGCGGTTTATCTTCATGCTCCTCATGCCGCTGATGACGATGAGGCTTTTTGCCGAGGAGAAAAGAGTCGGCACTTTTGAACTTCTTGCGACTTACCCGGTAAGGGATATAGAAGTGCTGGCAGGCAAGTATCTGGCCAGTATGACAGTGTTGATCCTGATGCTGGCCGTGACTTTAGGCAACTTTTTGTTACTGGGCTTTTTCTGGGGTTTTTATGTTTTTCCCGTTCTGTTTGCCGGATTTCTGGGCCTCATGCTTTTCGGCTGCTCCCTGATTGCCTGCGGGATATTTATTTCCTCCTTAACGGAGAATCAGGCAGTAGCCGCCATGGGAACATTCGGCATCTTTGTCATGTTCTGGTTTTTGACCTGGAATGAGATGATCGCCGGTGAGGAGATAATCAAAGTTCTGGCCCGTTTCTCTCTTTTTGATCGGATTGAATATTTTTTTAAGGGTCTCATTGATAGCAAGGACGTGATATTTTTTCTTCTCTTTACCTTTTTCCTGCTCGGCATGACCCTGCTTTCTCTGAAAGCCAGAACCTTTTGGAAATCGGGTAAAAAGTTCTATGAAGGACCGATCATCACCGTTTTACTGGTTACGGGAATTGCTGTTGCTTTAGAAATCGTTTCGTTTCGTCACAACGTCCGCATTGATCTTACCCCGACTAAATCTTACTCCCTTGCGGCTCAAACTGTTAAAGTGCTGAGAGAGTTGGATAGGGATATTCGCTTTGCCGTATTCTACAAAGAGGGGCAAAGAAAGGATCTCGGGGAATTCTTTGCCAGGCTGTCACTTTATACCCCTCACGTAAAATATAGTTTGATCGACTTGGATCGCAACCCTGCCCAGGCTAAATTACAGGATATCACAACTTATGGTCAGACTATCGTGGAGTATGGGGGGAAAAGGGATGTCCTTAGTGTGCCAACGGAAGAAAGCGTCGTTAGCCTGCTCATCAAATATCTGCATGAGGGGAAGCGCCGGATTTATTTTACCCAGGGGCATGGCGAAAACAGCCCTGATAAGGAATATGGCGACCTGGATAGAGCATTGCGAGGCGAAGGCTGGCAGGTGGGCGTGATTGATTTGTCCGGGAAAGAGGCTGCCGTCGCCTTAAAAAACTCCCTGCTCGTAGTCGGCGGGCCCAAAAAGGATTTTGATGACGGAGAAATCGGGCAGATGGCAAATTTTCTTAAGGGGGGGGGGAAGCTGATCTTGATGGTTGAACCTTTTGTCCGCCTTCCCAGGTTGGAAGCGCTATTAGCCAAATTCGATATTGGTTTGGGCAGTGGCGTTGTTGTGGACAGTGAAAGCAGGCTGATGGGCGGGGACTTTTTGTCTCCCTTGATTTCCAATTTTGCCAAGGGTTTTGTTGCCGATTCCTTTACAGCTCCCGCCATTTTCCCGACGGCGCGCCCGGTGGAGATAAAAGAAGGGGGAACTGATCGCATTTCCTATCTGGCGAAGAGTTCCGCACGTAGTTGGGTTGCCAAGGAAAAAATAAGTCCCCGGAAGGGCGAGGTGTACTTTAAAGAAGGTGTTGACCGGAAAGGGCCGGCGCCGGTAGCCCTGATAGTCGTCGTAACCGGCGCGGCAAGCGAACGGACCGGCACGTTAGGTGCGCTGTTATGTTTCGGAGACGCTGATTTTGTCAACAATCAGTTTATCGGGATGATGGCCAACCAGGATCTTTTCATGAATACCGTGAACTGGTTGGAGGGGACCTTGGATTTAATTTCTACTCGTCCTCAACAATACGAATATCCTTATCACTATCTCACTCAAAAGCAGGGGTATTTGATCTTTTGGCTGGCGGTTGTAATCATCCCTTTAATCCCGTTGATTATGGGCGTAAGCGTTTACCTCTACAGAAGAAGGCGTGGTTAGGGCCGCCCAGGGAGGGTTTTTGCAGAGGAAGAAGATCAACCTGTTTTTGCTTTTTATCCTGTTGCTGCTGGGGGCGTATGTGTATCTCTTTGACCAGGGAGGAGCACGTAAGATGCGGGACAGTCAGGAGGTGAAGAAGATATTTGATTTCGACAAAGAGAACATCCGAGAAATAATGCTTCGCCGGAAAGGACAGACCTTCATTTTCAGGAAAGAGCAGGGACAATGGATGATTAAAGAACCACGGAATATCCCCGCAGACAAGAAAACAATAGACGGTTTGTTGTCCGTGTTCAGATATGGGGTCGTCAGACCCATAGACGACCATCCCTCGGACTATAATCAATATGGCTTGGCTCCGCCGGAATTGGAATTAGGCATCAAGGCGAGAGGCGACTCCTCTTACCACATTCTGGAAATTGGGAGCAACAACCCGGATCGCACCAGTTGCTATGCCAGAGTAAAGGGATCGGCGCACGTCATCCTTATTGGCAGTGCTTACAAAACTGAGCTTCTACAAATTGCTTCCTCCACGTTCCATCTTCAAAAATAGTTGAAGGAAAATCAATAGTAGGCTTAACGATAGTACCTGAATCTGTGGCACGAAATGCGCTCGTTACTTGGAATTGTCAAAAATCAACTCCTGACCAATTTATCCTTATTTGAGGATAGCGTGTTCTACACGTCAACCGGCGGTTAATGAGGGATGTGATGCTTCAAGTTATCAAAAACACGGATAAAAGGCATTTCTCGCATCCAGCTCTGCTCCTTTCTGCGAAATCCTCCGTAAGAAACTCAGCACTGATCATTACCATGCTGCCAGAGGCTCATAAAGCCCCTGGCAGTACGCTTGGCGCGTTGTTTTTGGTTCTTATACCTCTGTCAGGAAATACCGATCACGCTTTTTTTCTCATCGGGTCCAGGGGGTTGTCAGAAAATAGATCAAAGTATCGGATTATTTTCCGACAGGCGCCTTGCCATAATATATTTTTTCAAGTGCGGGATTTGAAGCAAGACACGAGGTCGGGGGGGGGCCCGCAGTTTGGCCCATGCCGCCCAGAAGACTGTCGTAGAAAACGGCGGTAAGCTTTTCACCGCAAAAGGGGTTGTCAAGATTTTGGTGGAAGGCGGCAAAGCGACGGGTGTCCGCCTGGCGGATGGTTCCGAGGTTGGCCGGATCGTGATGGAATTTTCGGAGAAAAGCGCCTGGGAAATTATTCATCAATATTTTAAAAGCGATACGATCAGGGCCATGCTTTGACCTGTATGTGGGGTCTTCCCTACGACACGGCCGGGATGGGCTATCTGGTTCTCCTTTACCTTAATTGCGCCGCCAATTACCAGTTATGCAAGGGAGGCTCTCATACCATTGCCTCTGCCTTGGGGAAAATGATTCATGAGCACGGGGGCATGGTTCTTGGCCCGCAGCGCATCAAGCGGATTATCGTGGAAGGCGGCGTTGCCCGCGGTGTGGAGATGGATGACGGCAGTATTCTGGAGGCCCGGGCGGTTTTAAGCACCATTGCTCCTCAGCAGACTTTCATCAAACTGGTCGGCAAAAATAACCTGGAAGGAAATTTTGTCGCCAAGATTGAGGGTTGGGAGTGGGAAAAATTCAGTCTAATGACCATGCATCTTTGTCTGGAAGAGCCTCCTCATTTTAAGGCGGCCGCCTCTGATTCCGACTTGGACCGCGCCTTCATTTATATTCTGGGTGTTGATAGAGAGGGGCAGATAATTGCTGAGCTGGAAGCCCTTTACCGGGGCGAGCTTCCGGAAGAGCCGATTTTCCATGCCTCCTTCCCCAGCATTCATGATGCCAGTCAGGCGCCCCAGGGGAGGTGCAGCGGGCTGATAACCCGGCGGCGGAAATTGTGAAAAAGGCAAGAGAGAAGGGCATCCTTTAACAATCATCTTATATAAAAAGTAGGGGGGTGATGATGGCTGCTAACGTAGTTAACCAAATCCATCACGTGGGTATGGCCGTAAGGGATTTGGATGAGGCGCTTGATTTTCTTAAACGGGTTTTTGGCGCGGAAGTTTTGGTGCGAAAGGAATTTCCCGACCAGAAGTTGGAATCCGCCATGGTCTCGGTAGGTAAATCAACCTTTGAACTCTCCCAGGGCACCGATCCCCAGGGGCTAATTGCCAAATTTATTGAGTCACGTGGGCCGGGTCTCCATCATATCTCTTTGGAGGTAGGGAATATGGATGCTGCCCTGAAGCATTTTAAGGAAAATGGATTGAGGGTGGTAGGAGAAATGAAGATAGAAAAAACAAGGGTGGCTTTTCTGCGCCCGGAGAGCCTGCTGGGGATACTGTTTGAAATTATCCAGCCGTAATTTTATGAGGAGGTAATGGAATGACTAAGGCGCTGGAAGGTATTAGGGTTTTGCTGCACGGACGTTTTTGGGCAGGTCCGGTCATCGGTACGCAACTGGGCGATTTTGGGGCGGAGGTCATCAGGTTTGAGGATCCCGAGGTGATGGATTTTATCCGCGACAGCCCCCTTTAGGAATGCCGGTGGGGATGGCCGATACTTTAGGGGGGGTTATGCGGCGTCAAGGGAACCTTGATCGCTTTGTTTCACCGGGAGAGGACCGGTCAGGGGCAAATGGTGGATGTCAGCCTTTTTGAGTCGGCGACCTATCCTCTGCAGTATGCCATCCTTCAGTGTACCAGTCTTCAGGAGAAATATACCCGCATGGGGAATAAGTGGGGTTGGGGCTGGGGCGCCTATGGTCCCTTTAAGGCGAAGGATGGATGGCTGATCATTGCCACGGTCTTGGATCGGCAGTGGTATAACCTCTGTGAGGTTATGGGCAAGCCGGAGTTGGCCCATGACCCTAAATTTGCGACGGTAGAAGGCCGGAGCTATTACAAGCACGGGGAAGAGGCTGATAATATTATCCGGGAATGGTTAAAGACCAGGACAGTAAAAGAGACAGTCGGACTGCTGAAAAAAAATCGTATTCCCAGCGCGCCGGTAAACGATATCCCCGCCCTGGTTGAGGACCCCCAATATAAATTCCCGGAAGAATATGTTCGAGGTTGACTACCCCGGGATTGGCAAGTTGAAGAAGATACCGGGGTACCGGTTCCTCATCTTTCTGCCACCCCGGGGGCCTTAGAAACTCCGGCGCCGCAGCTGGGAGAGCATAACGACTACATATACAGGGAACTATTGGGTTACAACGATGAGAAGATCGGAGAGCTCGAGCGGGAAAGGGTTATCGTTAGCAAGCAAGAATACTTATAGGAGGTAATGATGATGGGTATAGAGGAACTATTCACTTTGAAGGGCAAGGTCGCCATAGTTACCGGCGCCGGCATCGGTCTGGGGGCGTGTTTTGCCGAAGCGATGGCCGAGGCGGGGGCGGATGTGGTGGGCGCTGATTGTCAGGAGAAGCTTCTGGATGAGACCATGGCGAGGATCGGAAAACTGGGGGGAAGGGTGCTGGCCATACCTACTGACGTCACCAAGGAACAGGACGTGAAAAGGATGGTGGAAACTACCGTTAAAGAATTTGGCGCTCTGGACATAATCATCAATAATGCAGGGATTGCCGGCAGGTCCCAGCCGATCCATGAGCTTTCCTTTGAGGACTGGAACAAGGTAGTTCAAGTTAATCTCAACGGCGTCTTTTTCTGCATGCGGGAAGCGGCCAAGGTCATGATTAAGCAGCAGCGTGGCAAGATGATCAATATCGCTTCAATCTGGGGCCTGGTCGGCACCAGTGGCGTGGCCCCCCTTCCGCACTACGCGGCCACCAAAGGGGCGGTAGTAAATTTGACCCGGGAAGCGGCCTTGGAATACGCAAAGTATGGCATGAACGTAAATGCCATTGCCCCCGGTTTTTTCGGGAGCACACAGCTTGCTTCCAGCATGGGGGTGGAGGACATGGCCGGGTTTTTAAAGAAGGCAGAGGCAACCATCCCCACCGGCAAGTTTGGAATGCCGAGCGATCTGAAGGGGACTGCTATCTATCTGGCGTCGCGTGCCTCCGATGCGGTAACCGGCCATATCCTTTCCGTAGATAATGGGATTGCCGCTTGGTAGAATCCGTGCTCAAGGATGTCGGCATGGAGGTGATTTTTACCCGGTACCAGATTGTCGATGATGTGGTTAAGACGGCCCTGGAAGAGGATGTGGATGCCATCGCGCTGAGCTATTATTCCTCGGGGGTAATGTATGAGGCGCCGAAGGTGATGCAATGGCTGAAGGAACGTAATATGGAGGACGTCCTGGTAGTGATCGGAGGCACCCCCAACGCCGCAGAGAAGTCAACGTTCCTGGAAATGGGAGTGGGAGCGGTTTTTACGCCGGGTGTCGGGACGGTTCAGGATGTGGCCGATTGCATTATCGCAAAAGTACGGCAAAGATGAGAAAAAAGGAAGCCTGTCAAGAGGGAGGTCCAATGGAGTTAGTTGATGAAATGCGCCGTGGATCGATCCGGGCTTTGGCCAAACTGATTACCCTGGTAGAAAATGAGCAGCCCAGCGCTTTTGAGGTCATGGAACGGATCTATTCTTATACCGGCAATGCCCATATAATCGGGATTACCGGGCCGTCAGGAGCCGGCATTATGGAGATCGGCGATATTTTTGTGGTGAACAAAGCTGATAAGGACGGAGCAGACAGGTTGGTTACAGAGATCAAAATAATGTTGGAACTTGGTCAAACTCCACGAGGATGGATCGCACCAATTATCAAAACGGTGGCAACCGAAAATCAGAACATTGACATTCTCGTGGAAAAAATTGGTGAACATCGGGAATTTTTGACGAAAAGCGGCATGCTGGATAGCCGGAGGAAAGAGCGGATCAGATCGGAAATCACGAAAATAGCGGAACACGAGATTTTCGGCTATTACGATAGCCTGATCTCGGAAAACAAAGATATTTTCGACCAGCGCCTGGAACATATTTTGGCCAGAAAGGAAAATCCTTACCAGCTTGCAAAACAGGTGGTGGAGATTATCGGTAAAAAGATCGGGGCAATGAACCGGAAGCCATTTGATATTGGCGTCGAACAGGCCCGCAAAGGGAATTGCTACGATAATGCCCCGTGGAAAGCTTCCGGGGAATACTGAAAAACGAGCCTATCCATCATTGCCGCTATGCAACCAGGAAAGAGGCAACGCAGAGCCGCCTATGTCCTCGGGCGTGCCTTATTTTAATCAATATATCCAAGATCAATCCTGTTTTTGATCCCATTTCTTCTTGACATGGTTAGCACTTTTTCCTACACTGGTTGCAACAGAGACATAAATTCTTAGCAAACCTTATCTTTTGTCTGCCATAAAGCACTGCGGTCTTCAATAATTAACCGGTTATCGGGGATTTTATGAATCGCCTCGGATATTGGAAATTTTGACCCCAAAGGGAGAGGAAAATATTATGTGTACTATATGCGGCCATTTCGTGATGAAAGGGAGTCGGCGTGGCCATGACATATACGATATGTTGAAAAAGATGGAACATCGAGGTCCTGATACCCACGGTGTTTATCTGGATGCTCGCCTCTATCGGACGGAATCCCTGGAGGAATTGAAAAGGGCCTTAGGCGGGGAAAGCCACATTGCTCTTGGTCATTCGCGGCTCAGCATCGTGGGCGAGGAGAAAGCAACACAACCCTATACGTCATGTGAGGGAAGACTGTCGCTGATACACAATGGAGAAATTTACAACTACCAGAAACTGAGGACACTCCTTTCTCGCAATCACAATATTAAGACATCGAGCGACAGTGAAGTTATTATCCACCTTTTGGAGGAAACCTATCGGGGGAATCTGCTTGATGCCGTGCGCAAGGTTATCGGTCTGCTTGACGGGATGTACGCCCTTGCCGTTACAGATGGCCGAGAGATTGTCGTGGCCCGCGACCCAATCGGGAAAAAGCCTCTTTACTATCTCCAGAATGGTGGTGTTGTCTATTTTTCCTCGGAAAAAAAAGCGCTCTTGAATGAAAAAGAGAAACCACAGAGATTGAATCCCGGCGATCTGCTCCATATCCATGAAGGGGGAGTTGCCGTCGAGCTGGGGTTTCATTTGCAATTGCCCCAGATCGATATTGTCGATTTCCGGCAGGCGGTGGAGCTTTACAAAGAGGTCCTCATTATGGCCGTGAAAAAACGTTTGGCTGGTCTCCACGAATCAAAGCTCGGCGTCATCTTTTCCGGCGGCATCGATTCCGTGCTGGTTGCCCAACTCCTGCAAAGAGAAGGCAAGAATATCGTCTGCTATTGTACGGGAACCGACAAATCCGGTGATATGGTGGCAGCCAGGTCCGTGGCGCGTGATTTGGGCCTGGAGCTTAAAGAGACCATCATCAGCGAGGAATTGGTGGAACAGATTCTTCCCGAAATAATCAGAAATGTTGAAGAGAGCGGGCTCCTGCAGGTGGAAGTGGCCATTCCCATGTACCTGGCAGCAAAAATGGCCGCTGAGGATAATATCCGGGTAATGTACACTGGCCAGGCCGCCGACGAGCTTTTTGCCGGTTACCCCTGGTATAACGATGTCCTCGCGCAGGATGGCTACTTAAGATTACATGAAAAACTGTGGGAGGATCTCAATTTTCTCTACACCGATACGCTGGAACGGGAAGATAAGCTGACCATGGCCCATTCCATCGAACTGCGGGCTCCTTACCTGGACCGGGATGTCATTATGACGGCGATGCGGATGTCCCCCAAACTAAAACTGGAAGGCGTGGATGATAATTTAAGGAAAAGGGTGCACCGCCAGGCGGCGGTGGAACTGGGCGTGCCCTCCTATTTGGCATTCCGGGTTAAAGACCCGGCCCAGTCGGGATCTGGAATCCATGCCATCATAGAGAAGATCGCCTATAAGAGCCTGGAGACGGTCGATGGCCGTTTGGTGGAGGAGAATATCAGGAGGGACAAAGGAAGCCTGTATCGCTACGGAGATGATACCTATGGGGACGATATGACGCGCTCCTATCTCCAGCGGATTGAGGAAGATATCATGAATTCCTATATCCCCCCTTATTTTTCAGGAGAAGGAGCGCCTTGAAAAAGCGGATATGCATTGCTCAGATTGCTTTTCGGCAAAATATCGCCAGTCACATCAACCACATCAAGGAAATTATCAGTGCTAACCGGCTGGCTGATCTTATCGTTTTTCCCGAACTTATCCTCCATGGACACCCGTCCGTCGAGCGGCCGGAAGGTTTGCTGTACAGGAGAGTGGTCCAGTATTACCGGACCATGGCGGCCGACTCCTCTGACCTCTATAGTTTTATCAGGGCCGTTGATGCCAGGGTCATCCTGGGGGAACTGAAAGGCAAGCCGGGACATTTTTATAATGTGGCCACCTACATTGACCGTCATCAAACATCAATTTATGAAAAAACCCATATTCACAGGACGGAAAATTTTCTTCCCGGCAAGGCGTTAAGGGTATTTGATACGCCCCTGGGCAAACTTGGTCCTCTGATTTGTTTCGATGGCGCCTTTAGCGAGGCATGGCGGGTGTTGGCGCTCAAGGGCGCAAGGATTGTTGTAAATATATCGGCAACGCCTCAAAGTTTCCCCCTTTCCTATATCCGGCGCCGATTGCAGGGGGCTGCCCTGGAGAATCAGCTATTTATCATTTACGTAAACCGTCCAGGCGGCTATTTTTCCGGACACAGCGGTGTGATCGACCCCCACGGCGAGATTATCGTGGAGTTGGATGAAGCAGAAGACGTTTTTACCTGCGAAATCGATTTGGCAGGTCTCGATCAATGGCGCGCGGAAGAAGAGATTTTTCCTAAGCGACGTCCCCTTCTTTACAGGGATATCCTGCGCAGCCACTCTCATTGCCAACTCCCGCAGCAGGAAAACTCAAGCCGCCGACAAAGGGCTGCAGATGGGAGCGGTCTCTTTATTTCGCCACAGAGCGCAGGTGCGCAGGTAATGCCTTTCCATGAGGCAGGCAGGGAGGAGTTTTAGCCAATGTTGTTCTCTCAACTCCGATCAGGGATGAAGAAAAACAGCGCTATTCTGAGAAATTCTTTTGCCATGACTGTCTTTTCCCTCTTGCTGCTTTTCATTTTTCTCGTGGGTTGTAAGGAAAAAAAACCTGCGTCCGGGACGGCTCTGACTTTTATTACCTGGAGGCCGAATCAACCGGAAGTGTGGGAAGAGGTATATGAGATATTTGAAAGGGAGAACCCCGACATCACCATTGTTCGGGAAGTGGGACCTCACTCTTCCACGGCCTTCCACGATCTGCTTGTCCAGAAGCTGAAGAATAAAAGTAAAGTCGTGGATGTATTTTTTATGGATGTCATCTGGCCCTCGGAATTTGCCGCCGCCGGGTGGGCCGCGCCGCTTAGTCCATATTTCTCCACTGCGGAAAAAAAGGATTTTTTAGCAGGCGCGATTCTGGCCAATACCTACAAGGGGGAAGTATTTGGAGTTCCCCTTTTCATTGACAACGGCATGTTGTACTATCGGAGGGATCTCCTGGAGAAATACGGGCTCAAGCCGCCCGTCACCTGGGATGAACTGGTGTGGCAGGCGGAAAAAATTGTTGCGATGGAAACCAGTACCGGTGAAGACATTGCCGGTTATTCCGGACAGTTCAAGCAGTATGAGGGACTGGTCTGCAATATGTTGGAATTTATCCTGGGTAACGGCGGCCAGGTAATCGATCCGCAAACTGGTAAGAGCGCTCTGGGGCAAAGGCCGGCTGTGGAGGCAGTGCAGTATGTGCGCGACAGGATCATCGGCAAAATAGCTCCGCCGGGTGTCCTTACCTATCAGGAGCCTGAATCACTTGATGTTTTCATCCAGGGCAAGGCGGTGTTTCATCGAAATTGGCCCTATGCCTGGGAGATTGCCAATAACCCGGCAAAGTCCAGAATCGCCGGTAAGGTAGGTATTGCCAAGCTGCCCCATCTTCAGGGCGGCGAGAGCCATGCCACTCTGGGCGGATGGCAGCTCGGGATCGGCAACTATTCTGAACATAAGGAAGCCGCCTGGCGACTGGTAAGTTTTCTTACCAGCGCCAGGATTCAAAAAATGTTTGCCTTGAAATCGGGAAAAGCCCCGACAAGGAGCGCGCTGTATCACGATGCCGACGTCATGCGTGCAAATCCCCACTTTGCTTCACTCGCGGAGGTATTTACCACCGCCTATCCCCGGCCTCGTTCGCCCCTCTACCCCGCCATTTCCAATGTGCTGCAAAGATACTTCAGTGAGGTGATTTCCCGGCATGATTCCCCTGTCTATGAGAAGGCGCTCGCCGCCAATGGGGAAATAGACCGGCTGCTGGCTCTGGCAAACCAATAACCGACTGTTCATCAGAGGAATGGCCGACCATGAGAAAACTGACATTACTGGAACGGGAGCGGATATTCGCCTGTAGCCTGATTTCCCCCTGTTTTCTTTTTGTGGCGGTTTTTGCTTTTTATCCGATCATTTATTCCTTTTACCTAAGTTTGCATCGGATTATCATCGGTTTACCCGGTCTGGGTGAAAAATTTATCTGGTTTCAGAACTATTATGAGCTTTTCCATGATCCGGTGGCACGGCATGCCCTGGGCAATACCCTAATCTTCGTCTTTTCTTCCACGTTTTGCGAGTTGGTCTTTGGACTGATCATCGCTCTGGTTATTAATCGCCACTTTCAGGGCAGAGGACTGGTCCGGGCGGCGGTGCTTATTCCCTGGGCCATACCAACGGTTATCGCGTCCCAAATGTGGCGTTTCATTTTTAACGATAAATACGGCCTTGTTAATTTTGTCCTGTTCGGAAACAATGTTGGGGAATACCAGGCCTGGTTGGCAGATCCCTTCTTCGCTTTCCTGGCCGTTGTGGTCGCCGACGTCTGGAAGGCATCTTCTTTTGCGGCGCTTTTAATCCTGGCGGGCATGCAGACGATCCCGGAAGAGCTCTATGAGGCGGCACAAATCGACGGTGCGAATGCCTGGCGGCGATTTACGGGCATTACCCTGCCGCTTATAAGGCCGGCTCTGCTTATCGCCCTCCTTTTTCGCACCATGGATGCCTTTCGGGTTTTCGACCTCGTTTATGTGATGACCCAGGGAGGTCCGGCAGATTCTACGAACGTACTCCAATACTACGGTTATAAGAAGATGTTTGCCGAGGGGCTAATGGGATATGGTTCCACCCTGTCCATGCTGGCATTTCTTATCACCTTGATTATAGCCATGTTTTATTTGGGCATTATCGGCAAGGGGCTTATACGAGCCGGGGTGCAAAATGAAACGATGAGAGGTAAGCCGGGAAGATGAAAAAAATCTGTTTCTTCATAACAACCGCCACCGTTGTTTTTTTGAGCCTGCTGCCCTTTTTCTGGTTTGTGAGTACTTCGCTGAAGACGGAGCTCGAGGTTACTGCCATTCCGCCCATCCTCATACCCGCCGGTTCACTTGCGTTCTATCGTTCCAGTATTGAACGCTATGACCTTCTCCACTTTTTGAAAAACAGTCTGATCGTGGCCGGCAGCACGACATTTTTGACCGTTTCCCTTGCCCTGCTGGCTGGCTATGCCCTGGCACGGCTGCGAATAAGATGGCGGGGGCTGATAATGGGAGGACTGCTTGCCGTGTCGATGTTTCCCCAGATTTCGATTTCCGGCCCGGTTTGGAAAATCTTGCAGGCCTGGGGATGGTTGAACACCTATCAAGGATTAATCCTGCCCTATGTGACGTTGACCCTGCCTCTCGGAGTATGGATCATCGTCGCCTTTTTCCAGGAATTACCTGCAGATCTTGAAGATGCGGCCAAGATAGACGGCTGCGGCCATTTTCAGACGCTTTTTCGAATCATCCTTCCCCTGGCTGCACCGGGTGTTTTTACCGCCGCCATTCTCATTTTTATTTATGCCTGGAACGAGTTCTTTTTTGCCCTGCTCATTATGACACAAAAAGGTTATCAGACGCTTCCCGTAGGGATAGCCCTCTTTCAAGGCCAGTACACCCTCCCCTGGGGGGAAATTGCTGCCGCTTCGACGATAGCCACGTTACCGCTGGTCTTCCTTGTCGCGCTCTTTCAGAAAAGAATTGTAAGAGGCCTTTCCGCAGGTGCCGTAAAGGGGTAAAAAGATGGCCGGACTGAAAATTCAAAACCTCGTAAAATCATTCGGAAGCAAGCAGGTGCTGGAGGGCATTTCTTTTGAGGTGGCCGACGGTGAGTTTTGCATCTTGGTGGGACCTTCCGGTTGCGGCAAGAGCACGGCTCTCCGGCTAATTGCCGGGCTGGATCGGCAGGATGGCGGTAAAATCTTTATCGGGGACAGCGAGGTAAGCGAACGGACGCCCCGGGAGCGGGACATTGCCATGGTTTTTCAAAACTATGCACTCTATCCGCAGATGAGTGTTTATGAAAACATGGCTTTTCCTTTGAAAATGCGCAGGTCGCCGCGGTGGGAAATCGAAGCGCAGGTGAGGGAAGCCGCCCGCTTTCTGGAAATCGAGGAGCTTCTGGCACGGAAGCCGAAACAATTATCGGGCGGGCAAAGGCAGCGGGTCGCCATCGGCCGGGCCATTGTGAGAAAACCGCAACTCTTTCTCTTTGATGAACCCCTGTCCAATCTGGATGCCAAGCTGCGAAACGCCATGCGGATCGAGCTGGCTGGATTGCACCGGAAGCTGGGAAGCACCATGCTCTATGTAACCCATGATCAGACCGAAGCCATGACCCTCGGCCAGAAGATTATCCTGCTGAACGAAGGCAAGGTACAGCAGATCGGCACCCCAGAAGATGTTTATGAACGGCCGGCCAATCTTTTCGTAGCCGGTTTTATCGGGAGCCCGCAGATGAATTTTCTGCGGGGGACTATTGCCTCGGAAGGAGGGAAGCACTTTTTTCGGTCCGGGAACCTTTCCTTTGAGGTTCAAGACAAGGAAAAACTGCGGTTATACGGGGGGAGAGAGGTAACCATGGGCATTCGGCCCGAAGCGCTCATCCCGGGAGGGGGGCCGCTTAAAGGGCAAATTGAATTCGTAGAGCGCCTGGGAGCGGAAACGATCATTTACGTAAAAGCGGGGGATATGACCCTGGTAATTCGTGTTCCAGCTGATTTTCCTAAAAAGGTCGGCGAAGAGGCCGCCTTTTCCCTCCAGGCCAGGGGCGCCCATTTTTTCCCTGCTGGCAATCCAAACTACTGAAGAATGGAATAATTCATGGCAGAGTTTGTCTTCAGCAACTTCTGGCAAGGTGATGATAGCTAAGGGCGGGTTTTACTGCCGGGATTATGTGTCTTTCAACGAGGAGGCTTTGTGATAAAGGGAAGAATGAGGAGACGGGGGAGGGTTAGAGAATGGGAATCACGAAAGTTACTGAGGCCTATGACCATGCTTTCGTGGCCTGCGGCGGGTTGGGGGCGATAGGTTCCGAAGAGACGGTCCCACCAGGGGAGGTTAAATCCAAAGTTGCTATTGTGTTCCTTAATCACCACTGAGTGGTGCACCCGGTGCATTTCGGGGGTAACCACGAAGAGCCGCAGCATCCCATCAATGTGGCCCGGCAGGCGAACGTTGCCGTGGTTGAACATGCTGGTCGCGTTGAGGAGAACCTCAAAAAGTATGACGGCGGCGGCGGAGGCCCCCAGCAAAGACACTGCGGCCATCTTGATTCCCATGGACAGAAAAATTTCCACGGGATGAAAACGTACCCCGGTAGTCACATCAAAATCAAGATCCGTGTGGTGAACCAGATGGAAACGCCAGAAAAGCGGTATCGCATGAAACATGGCATGCTGCAGGTAAATAACGAAATCGAGGCTCAAAATACCAAGAACTATTTTGAACCATTGCGGCAGGATGGCGTTGTTTAATATCCCCCAGCCTTGGTGGGCAGCGTATAGGGCCATGCCTGCCGCCGACAGGGGAAGCAATAATCGCAGGGCCATCACATCGATCGCAACGAGCCCCAGATTGGCAAACCACCGCGCTCCCTTGGCAGTCGTCAATTTGCGGCGGGAAGCAATAACCTCCCAGCGGGCCATGAAAAGCAGAATGGCGAAGAAAAAGCCCAACCGGAGCGGAACTTCACGAATTAAGATGGAACTATCCACAAAACCTCCGTTCTCGTCAATTATAAAGGCGTCATTCTAATTTTTCTAATAAAATTTTCTTCATTGCTTTTTTCGGCGGGATAGTTTTCTATACAAGTATAACAAACAGGCCCCCCCAGGGGAAGCTGCTGTGATTTATTGCATTCTAAAGACGAGGTTATAATCCATTTTTCGTTATTTTTCCCGGGTTAAATTCCTGTTTAAACGCTACCGGCGTCTGCTGATTTTTGGCATTGCCGCCCTCATCGCCACCGACCTGATGGGCATGGCCATCCCCTGGCTGATTAAAGGGGGGATCGATGCCGTCATGCGCCCAGGCACGGTTCCACCCCCCCTGCTCAAGCATCCCTTGTTGATCATGGCGGCCGCGCTAATACAGGCCACCTGTCGATATTTCTGGCGGGTCAACATCTTCGGCTTTTCCCGGCGCGTGGAATGGGACTTGCGGAGCGAGGTCTTTTCCCATCTCCTGAAGTTGCCGCTTTCCTATTTCCAGCATACAAAGACAGGCGACCTCATGTCCCGCCTGACCAATGACATGCAATCGGTGCGGGAGCTCATGGGGTTCGGCTCCATCGTCATCATCGATATGGCCGTGCTCATCTCAGGCAGCCTGTTCTTCATGATTGCCATCGATCCCATGCTCACTTTCTGGTCGCTCCTGTGCCTCCCCCTGCTCACAGTTTCCATGCGCTTCTTCGGCCGGAGCATCTTTGAACGTTCACGGGAGATCCAGCAGCACTTGAGCCTGTTATCCTCCTATGTCCAGGAGAATTTTGCCGGCCTCCGGGTCGTCCAGGCTTACGCGCAAGAGGAAAACCAGATCAACGGCTTCAACCGCCTGAGCCGGGAATACCGGCGTAAAAACCTTTGGCTGGCTGTGCTTTGGGGGGTGCTGTGGCCCCTGATGCGGATATTGACCGGCATCTCTGCCGCCATTGTTTTATGGCTCGGCGGTCGCAAGGTATTTCAGGGCGCCATGACGCTGGGGGAATTTGTCGCCTTTAACGGCTACTTGGCCATGCTGACCTGGCCGGTCATGGCAGTCGGCCAAGTACTAAACCAATACCAGCGGGGCGCCGCCGCCCTCAGCCGGATTCTCGAGATCATGGATACCCCCGTTGCCCCCGGCTACCGTCAAGAAGAGTCACCCCACCCCGCCCCACCACTTCAGGGCAAGATCGAGTTTAAAAACTTGAGTTTCGCCTATGGGAAAGAAGAACCGGCGCCACTCCAGGAAATATCGCTGGCGATCCCTGCCGGCGCCACCTGCGGCATTATCGGCGAGACCGGCGCCGGCAAAAGCACTTTAATCCACCTGCTGCTCCGGCTCTTCGAGCCGCCGCCTGGCGCTATCTTCATCGACGGCATCGACATCACCCAGCTACCCCCGGTCAGACTCAAGGAAGACATCGGCTTCGTTTCCCAGGACATCTTCCTGTTTTCCGAAACGATCCGGGAGAATATCCTCTTTGGCAATCAAGACGCCGATCTGGAAGCACTGGAAGAATCGGCCCGCATCGCCGATATCTTGCCCAGTATCCAGGGTTTCCCCCGCCAATTCGAGACCATGCTGGGAGAAAGGGGAGTGCGCCTTTCGGGGGGGCAGAAACAGCGCACTGCCCTCGCCCGGGCCATCATCAAGAATCCGCCGATCCTCATCCTCGACGACGCTTTTTCCAGCCTGGATACGGAAACGGAAGAGAATATTCTGGACCGTCTGCGCCGCTTCCGCGCCAAGCGCACCACCCTCTTGATTTCGCACCGCATCTCCACGGTCAAGGACGCGGACTTGATCATCTATATGCGACAGGGGAAAATTATCGAGCGGGGCACCCATGCAGAGTTACTGAGTTGCCGGGGGGCCTATTACAGCCTCTACCAACGACAGCAACTGAGCAGGGAAGTGGAAACACTGTCAGGCAAGGGAAAATTGTGATGAACGAAATCGAACCGATGGACGATATCCTGGGCAAAGCGTATGATGCCCGCCTCATGAAGCGGATCCTGCGCTACCTGAAGCCCTACTGGAAGTCCCTGTTACTTTCCCTCATTTTGCTTGCGCTTTACACCGGCACCCTGCTTCTGGGACCTTATATCACGAAGATTGCCATCGACCGGTACATTGTGGCGGGAAATATGGCTGGCCTTAAATTGATGGTAATCGCTTACCTGGGCGCCGTTATCCTGGGTTTTTTCCTCCTCCTGGCCCAAACCTATATCACCGAATACACAGGCCAGCGGGCGATGCACGATCTGCGCACCCAGATCTTCGCCCATTTGCAAAAACAGGATACGGCCTTCCTGGACCGTACTCCCGTGGGGCGCCTCATGACCCGGACGATTAACGATGTGGAAACGCTGAACGAACTCTTCAGTACGGGGGTGATCGGCCTTTTGGGCGATGCCTTCAGCGTTTTTGGCATTGTTGGCGCCATGTTGTTTCTGGACTGGAAGTTGGCGCTGATAACGCTTGCGGGTTTTCCGTTTATTTTGTACCTCAGCCGTTTCTACCGGGTCCGGGCCAGAGATGTGTATCGGGAAACCCGGCGGGTGCTGGCGCGCCTCAACGGCAGCCTGCAGGAAAACATTGCCGGTATCGGCACCGTGCAGTCCTTTGGGCGGGAACAAAAGATTCACGATAAATTTCAAAGAATAAACACCGGCTACCGGAATGTCCAGCTACGCGGCATCCGTTATAACGCCATGTTTTTCCCCATTGTAGAAATATTCAGCGCCGCGACCATAGGACTCACCCTCTGGTATGGAGGTGGCCTGATCCTGGAGCATAACCTTCTGCCCGGCGTCATTGTGGCCTTTATTCAGTACATTCAGCGTGTTTACACCCCCATCCGTGACATTGCCGAAAAATACAACATCATGCAGGCGGCCATGGCTTCTTCCGAAAGGATTTTTGAACTTTTGGACATGGAGGAAGCGATCAAAAACCCGTCGCAGCCTAAGTCACCGGTGGGGTTCCTGGGATCGGTGGAATTTAAGGATGTATGGCTCTCCTACAATCCTGGGGAGCCGATCCTTAAAGGAGTCTCCTTCCACGTCGCGCCGGGGGAAAAGATTGCCCTGGTCGGCGCCACCGGTGGAGGAAAAACTTCTATTATTTCCGCACTATGCCGGTTTTACGAGCTAGACCGTGGCCAGATACTTGTCGATGGTCTGGATATCAGGGATTGGAATAAGCAGGATCTGAGACGTCATTTAGGACTTGTCCTTCAGGATGTCTTTCTTTTCTCCGGCACCATCGGCGACAACATTACCCTGCGCGACCCCAAGATCAGCGAAGCACGCATGCAGGACGCTGCCAGGCGTGCCCAGATTGCCCCTTACATTGAACAGCTGTCGGCTCGCTATGAGGAAGAGGTGCAGGAACGGGGCATTACTCTTTCCCAGGGGCAAAGACAGCTTCTTTCCTTTGCCCGGGCACTTGCCTTCGCCCCTGGCATTCTGATTCTTGATGAAGCTACCAGTTCCGTAGATACCCAGACGGAGATACTTATCCAGGAGGCGCTGAAGGAGTTGCTCAAAGGGCGGACGGCGCTAATCATCGCCCACCGTCTTTCCACCATCCGTAATGTGGATCGCATCCTGGTTATCCATAAGGGGGAAATATGGGAGGAAGGGAGCCATCAAGAACTTCTGGCTGCTCGAGGGCTCTATTCCCGCCTTTACGACCTGCAATACCGTGCCCAGGAAAACAATGACCTGCAAACTGCTTCCGGCCTGGAGAAAACAAGATGAACTGGCTGACCCTGCGGGAGCTTATCCGCAAAGAATTTATTCAGCTTTTCCGTGACAAAAAAAACCGGCCCCTCTTGGTTATCGCACCCATGGTGCAGTTGCTGATCTTCGGCTACGTCGTCAATTACGACCTTAAGGACGTCCGGGTAGGCCTGCTTGACCAGTCGCGCACACGGGAAAGCCGGATGGTGGCCGATGCCATTCAAGCAAACGGGATTTTTTTCATCACCGCTTACGCCGCCGATCAAAGGGAACTGGACAACCTTCTGCTGACCGGTGAGGTGGAGATGACTGTCACGGTGCCACCGAAATTCAGCATACTGATCCGCCAGGGCAAGTCCTCTCCCCTCCAGATTCTGGCTGATGGCGCCATGAGCAACATCGCGTCGCTCCGTCTTGTCTATTTATCTAATATCATCGAATTGCTTAACAGAAAATTATTGCGGGAGCTTTATCCGCAACGGCTGGACTACGGCCGTATCGACTATCGCATCAGGACCTGGTACAACCCTAACCTGGACAGTCAGCACTTTTTTGTGCCGGCTGTCGTCGCTTTCCTGATCATGCTGCTATCGCTGTTACTGACCTCCATGGCCATCATCAAGGAAAAGGAAAACGGTACGATGGAACAGTTAATCGTCACCCCCTTAAAGCCGGTAGAGTTGATCTTAGGGAAAACGATTCCCTATATCATCATTGCCCTGGCTCAAATGATTGTAGTTACCGCGTTGGCCATTTTCTGGTTCAAATTGCCCCTGGTCGGCAGCATTACTCTCCTTTTTACCGCGGCCTGCCTTTTCCTTTTAAGCACCATGGGGATGGGACTCTATATTTCCACGATTTCTTCGACCCAGCAGCAGGCGATGATGACCACCTTTTTCTTTATGCTGCCTTTTTTTATGTTGAGCGGCTTCATTTTTCCTATCGAAAACATGCCGTTATTGGTACAATGGCTGACCTACTTGAATCCCCTGAGGTATTTCCTCGTGATCATCAGGGGAATATTTCTCAAAGGAGTAGGTTTCTCCATTCTTTGGGAACAATTCGCCGCGCTGGTTGTCATCGGCTTCGTCCTCTTTGCCGCAGCTATTCAGCGCTTTAGAAAGCGGTTGGATTGAAAGCTGACGACTCCGAACCAATTCCCTACGCTGCAAAAAGGAAGGTAACAAAATGAGGAAGCTCCTCCTCTTTGATTTTGACGGCGCGATTGTCGATTCCCTTGATTTTTATGAAGAAGCTGTCATATTATGCCTCGCAAAAATAGGTCAGCCGCTGATCAAAACACGGGCCGATTTCCTGGAGTTGTTCGATGACAACTTTTATGTGTCGCTGAAAAAAAAGAAGATAAGTATCGATGCCTATATGCAGGCCGCAGACGAGGTGCTGGTAAAGTTAAATTACGCCCGGATAAAACCTGTTGCCGGGCTGCTTCCCGTACTGACAAGATTGCAGACGGGAAATATCCTGGTTATAATCTCTTCCAATGGTTCCCGAGATATACGGATGATTATGGGCCGATTGTGCATCACAACTTTTTTCCACGATATCCTGGGGTCTGACACCGGTTTCAGCAAAAAAGAAAAAATCCTTTTGGTCATGGACAAATATGAAATTGGCGCTGACCAGACCTTTTACATAGGCGATACCACCGGCGACATTAAGGAGGCGAAGGCTGCCGGCGTTAGGACAATTGCCGTTGCCTGGGGCTGGCACAGCCGGGAGCGGCTGGGCGCGCTGGCCCCGGACTGGATTATCGACCGGCCTGAGGATTTGTTGACGGTACTGTCGTCTTCCCAGCCTGACGGACTAAATATTGGGGACGTTATCACAGTTTAGGCTTGCCCCCGGTACCTTCAATCATATGCGAACGTATCGTCGCAGGAGACAAACAATGGACTTGCTTTGAAGAGAAGAGGTATCCAAATGACCAGCAAAGATGGCCGGACCGGTGGAGAAGCCAAACTGCGCAGGCAGGCAGAGAAAATAGCCAAGAGGAAAACCATCCAGGTACCGGAAATAACGGAATCACCTTCGGTTGACGAGTCCGGGCGGTTAATCCATGAACTACAGGTGCATCAGATCGAGCTGGAGATGCAAAACGATGAGCTGCGCCGGGCGGAGAAAGAACTTGACGTGGAGCGGGAACGATATTTCGACCTGTACGATCTGTCGCCGGTTGGCTATTGCACCCTCAACGAGAAGGGGTTGATCCTGGAAACAAATATCACCGCCGCTATCCTCTTAGGGGTGGCGAAAGGCGCCCTGGTGAAGCAATCGTTAACACTCTTCATCCTTCCCGATGATCAGGATATCTATTACCGGTACTGCAAAAAACTCCTTGAGAAAGATGAGCCGCAAACCTGCGAACTGCGGATGGTGAAAAAGGACGGGACAACATTCTGGGCGCAGCTGACTGCCAGCGCCGCGTGGGATGCCAGAGGCAGGTCGGTGAGACGCACCGTGATAAGCAACATCGACGAGCGTAAGCAGGCGGAACGCCGACAAAACCTTGTGACTGAGATACTTGGCATAATTAATGAAGCACCTCTTTTGGCCGATACAATAAAAGGCATTCTCACCTCAATTAAAAGAGAAATGGGTTTCGATGCGGCAGGTATCCGTCTTAAAAGCGGTGATGATTTCCCCTATTTTGTTTATGACGGTTTTTCCGATAATTTTCTCATCAGGGAAAACACGCTGATTGTTCGCGACCAGGATGGCAGTATTTGCAGGGATGCAAACGGCAATATCAGCCTGGAATGCATTTGCGGTCGGGTAATTTCCGGGCGGACTGATCCGTCAAACCTCTTTTTCACGGAAGGAGGGAGTTTCTGGACAAACGACTCCGTTACTCATTTAGATTTTTTGCTCAGTCAGGGACAAAGGTTTCATCACCGGAACGGCTGTATCCATGAGGGGTTCCGTTCCTCAGCACTAATTCCCATTCGCGTAAATCAGGAGATCGTGGGGCTGCTGCAGCTCAATTGCCGACGGAAAGATTGTTTTACTTTCGATACGCTACGCTACTTTGAGGGACTGGCTTCGAGTGTCGGTATCGCACTCGCCCGCAAGCAGGCGGAGGAGGCGCTGCGACTGGCACACGATGAGCTGGAGCAGCGTGTGGCGTCACGGACGGCGGAGTTGCTGCGGTCCGAAGAAAACTTCCGCCGCTCTATGGACGAGTCCCCTCTGGGGCTGCGCGTCGTGACTCTCGAAGGGGAGACAATCTATGCCAACCGGGCGATTATTGATATCTATGGCTATGACACGATTGAAGAATTGAAAACGACTCCTACGAAAAAACGCTATACCCCGGAGAGCTACGCCGAATTCCTGATTCGCAGAAAGAAAAGACGACAGGGCTTAGATGAGCCATCTGAATATCCCCTGAGCATTGCCAGGAAAGATGGTGATATCCGTCACCTCCAAGTCCTTCGTAAAGTAATCCTCTGGAACGGCACAAGGCAATATCAGGTTATATATACTGACATAACGGAACGTAAGCGAATGGCAGAGGCGTTGTTTGCTAAATCCCAACAGCTGGAGCAGACCAATACGGCCCTGCGGGTTCTCCTCCGCCAGCGGGAAGAAGACCTGAAGGAAATGGGGCAGAGGATTGTCACCAATGTCCAGAAGCTAATCCTTCCTTACGTCAAGGAAATCCGAAAACTCCGTTTGACGCCGTCCCAGTCGAACTACCTGGACATCATCGATTCCAATCTTCAACATGTCGTCAGCCCTTTTCTGCAGAACCTTGCCGCTTGCTTTACCGCCTTCACACCCCGGGAAATCCAGATCGCCAATCTGATCATGGAAGGCAAGACGAGCAAAGAGATAGCGGACTTTATCGGCACTGCGCCTCGTTCCGTAGAGCTTCACCGGAACAACATTCGGAAGAAGTTGGGATTGGGTGGAAAAAAGGCTAACCTGCGCTCCTTTCTCCTTACCCTTTCGTAGTAAATAGCCGAGTTACCTTCGGTACTGATAAAGCCAGTCCATCAAGCAAATACTATAATATGCCACGTATATTGTAGATATTTAATATGTGTTGCATCTTCTCCGACAGTTGCTTATCATACGATCAAAAGGGAATCTAAGCACGGCCTCCCTTGTTATCACCTGTCAAACAGGAGCATTTTCATGAATAGAGAAAAAAGCGATACGCAGGAAGAGCGCGCACACGATGGACTCCTAAGCGATCGGGTAGAGAAGCGTTTCTCCTTTCACACCCCTGTCGTTCCGCACGAGCGCCGGGAACTAAAAAAACCCGAAACCGACATGGAGGCGACTGATGCACTAACGGCGACTTATTGGGGGTAGAGGCGCTTGCAACGGTCCTATTGGAAAAGGAGGAATGAACATGCCGACGCGGAATATTGTCTGTCTGAATTGCGGATGCGCGGGGATGCTGGATACCCGTTACGAAAATGATGTTGCTCAGGGAGACAGGACATTCAAACACTTGGGGCATAATCCTTACTCCGGCGATCTTCACTATCAGTGCCCCGCTTGCAAGGTCATTCTCCTGGTCGATCCCATGGCAGCCCTGGGAGAAAAGTCCCTCAAAGGATATCCGGAAGGGCTGGCGAATCTATCGTTAAGACAGAGAGATGGCCATAGAGCAGAGGGGTGGGTTCTCACCCGGCTGTTCAACCGGACGGAAAGCAGAGCATAGGTTTCAACAGAAAGAGCAGGGTGCCCTGAAAACCCTTCCGGCAGTTCCTGCGGGCTGGAGCGCCGCGGGCCTCTGTAAAAGAAAGGGTAGGTTGTGTATTGTTCTTTGTGACGGTGGTTTGTCATGGGAGTGCTGTGAGAGGTGTAGAAACGCTGTTGTTAGTTTACAAAGGGGGCATTGAAATGAAACATGATGCGACGGAACAAGGATTTCAGGAACTTCAAATGCGTATCGATCGGCGCTTCGGATATTATTTTCAGACCGAAGCGCACCAGATAGAATATAAACCGCTGCCTACAGCCCTTCTGTTGGAAGCGCCATCAGTCAACCGAGGAGAAAATCCGGGATAAATTAGATAAAAAAGGTATGAACTTGTCTAACGTATGAGAATCTTTTTAAAATGACTAGGGGTGTGGCTTAAATGGCCTATTGGGCAAAGGAGGGACAAAGATGCTGATACGGAATATAGCCTGCCTGAATTGTGGACACGTGGGAGTGCTGGACGTCCATTACGTAAATGATGTCGTTCCGAAGGGCCGTTTATTCAAACACTTCGGACATAATCCCTACTCCGGTGATCTTCACTATCAGTGCCCCGCCTGTAAGATCATCCTGCTTATCGATCCTGCGACGGCACTGGGAGTAAAGTCCCTCAAAGGATTTCCGAGAGAGCGAGGTGATTTGCCTGCAGGCCAGAAGAGCCGCACCATATCTGGGCAACAAGAACCATGCCGGTGGTTCAACCGGGCGGAAAGCAGGGCTTAGGTCTTCATTCAGACCGTAAGTCGCGGCCTTGAGCATTCCCTGCCGCCTCTCAACTTCCTTTTTCGGGAGTCCGGGTCTGGTTGTGGCGCTGCCCTTTGAAAACGGGGAAGACGCCATTTTTTTCCATTATGCAGTGTGGTTCACTCCGCGTCCCGATTCTCCGGCTTGCCTTATATGTGCAAGCGGCCGCACTGCTGCCTGGAGCCACCGCTTGCTTTTTCTCTTTCTCCCCTTTATACTGCACAACGATAAACAATCTTTAGGTAATTAAGCATGCAGCTGGATGTGCCGGTCATCGGTATTTTGCGCGGGGTGGAAGGGACTTTTTTCCGCAACCTCATGGATACCTCTTTTAGCGCCGGTTTGCAGGCGATCGAGATCACTATGAACACCGCCGATGTTTTGCAGATCATCTCTGACAACTTGTCGGCTGTCCCGCCAGGTAAACTTTTGGGCGTGGGAACTATACGCAACCTGAGCGAGGCAAAGCAGGCGGTGGCGGCGGGGGCCATGTTTTTAGTCACTCCCAATACCGACACGGCGGTGGTGGAATATGCCCGGGCAAATGCAATCCCTGTTATCGCTGGGGCGCTCACGCCCACGGAGGTTTATACTGCCTGGTCTGCCGGCGCGGATATGGTAAAAATATTTCCTTGCCGGGCATTTGGTCCCGATTACCTTCGGGAACTGCAGGGGCCTTACGAACGGATTCCCCTTGTCGCCGTGGGGGGCGTGGACCTGAACAATGTGCAGGAGTATTTCAGGGCCGGGGCGCAGGCGGTGGGGGTAAGCAGCGCGCTTTTCGGGCGGCGGGCCTTCATGGAGAAAGATCTTTCGGCAATCGGCAAAAACGTGCGAACGCTTATCGGTCTTTGCCCGAATCTGAAACAGTAGCATAGCTACAGGATAAAATATCATAACAAGAAGGAGAAAAGCATGTTCCGACCAGAAATTAAAGTTATCGATTGCTCCGTGCGCGACGGGGGGTTAATGAATAACTGGCAGTTTGAAGACTCGTTCGTGTGCAAGGTTTATGCGGCTTGTACGGAGGCCGGCGTCGATTACATGGAGATCGGCTATATCAGCTCGGAGTCCGCTTTTTCGCGGCAGGAAGTAGGGCCATGGAAATTTTGTGCGGAGGCGGATATCAAACGCATCATCGGCAACGGGGAGAAAAAAATCAAACTGTCGGCCATGGCTGATATCGGCCGCATCGCCCATGAGGATATACCCCACAAATCAGAGAGTTCTTTGGATATGATCCGTGTGGCCTGTTATGCGCATCAGGTGGACGCCGCTATCGATCTGGCGCACCATTGCATGGACAAGGGCTACGAAACGACCATCAACCTCATGGCCATTTCCACCGTGGGCCTGCGCGAACTCGATGAGGCGCTGGCGGATCTCGCCAAAAGTCGGGTGCCGATAATTTATGTCGTGGACAGTTTCGGCGCCTTCTATTCCGAGGATATCGATCTGCTGGCCAAAAAATACCTGGAGCGTTTACCCGGCAAGACCATCGGGATCCACTGCCACAATAATCAGCAACTGGCCTTTGCCAATACCATTGCGGCGATTATCGCCGGCATCAATTATCTCGATGCCAGCTTATACGGCATCGGCCGGGGCGCCGGCAACTGTCCCCTGGAACTCCTTATCGAGTTTCTGAAGAATCCCAAATTCAAAGTGCGCCCCCTGATCGAGGCCATTGAGGCAGAGATACTGCCTTGGCAGGAAAAAATTGATTGGGGCTACTTCATCCCTTATATGGTTACAGGTGTCCTGAACCAGCATCCCCGCGCCGCCATGGCGCAAATGGAGTCGGACAGAAAGAATAAAATCACCGAATTTTTTGATAAAATGACCAATGCCAACGAACTGGAATAGCGGTTGCCGAGGGAAAGGACCGTGCGCTTATCACCCGACAGGACCGCACTCCCGGAACCGGCCCGGGCGGCGGGTAAGTCGGCGGCGCCTGCCGACCAGCCAACATACCCCTATTGAATGCTGCTCCTTCTCTTATTCCCAGCAACGTCCGGTTATTTTACTTATTGTTGTACCTTGACAGGGACCAGCCGATCGGTCGTTGTCCCGTCGCCAAGCTGACCATAGAGATTGCTCCCCCATGACCATATCGTGTTGTCGAGCTTGAGTGCTACCGTACCTGCGTTGCCGGCGGCAATGAGCGTTATCCCCGACAGATTGCTAACCTGTGTGGGAATGACGCTGGGGGTCGTTGTACCATTGCCAAGCTGTCCGTTGCTGTTGTTTCCCCAGGTCCAGACCTGACCAGTATTTGTCAAGGCAGCACCGTGGTCGTTGCCCGCGACGACAGCCACCACGTTCGACAAACTGATGATTATTCCCGGCAATGCGCTGTCCGTCGTCGTGCCATTGCCCAGTTGACCATTGGTGTTCCTGCCCCATGTCCAAACTGTCAAGGTTGTCAGATCGTCCCTCAGGGCAACAGTGAAACCGTTACCTGCAGCAATAGCAATCACGCCGGGCAGCCCCGCCGGGACGGGTACAGGACTATCTGCCGTTGTGCCGATGCCCAACTGGCCGTAGAGGTTGCTTCCCCAAGTCCAGGCAACACCATCTGCTGCCAGAGCAACAGTGTGCCCGTTGCCTGCGGCAATCGCCGTCACACCGTACATGTTGGCGACCTGCTGCGGCACAAGGCTGTTAAGCGTGGTGCCGTCGCCCAGCTGGCCATTGGCATTATTTCCCCAAGCCCAGACCGTGCCATCGCCCTTCAGAGCCACAGAATGGCCATAGCCGGCGGCGATGGCGCGCACGCCGGTGAGGCCGTTGACCTGTATCGGTGTACTGCGCTGCGTCGTGGTGCCGTCGCCTAGCTGGCCATTGGCATTATTTCCCCAGGCCCGGACCGTGCCGTCTCCCCTCAAGGCCAGGGTATGGTCCATGCCTGCGGCAACGGCCGCCACACCAGATAATCCGCTCACCTGGGCGGCAAAGGCATTGTTCGTCGTCGTCCCGTTGCCAAGCTGGCCAGCGGTGTTGTTTCCCCACGTCCATACAGTGCCATCACTGTTGAGGTAGGCAGTATGTGTCGCAGTTGCCAACTTACCACTGATAACGACACTAAAGTCAAATCCCGTGGCATCGATGCCATCGAGGAAGACACGTCGGAAGATTGGCAGGAATGTGTAGCCGGTGCGCGTAGGCATTACCGTGTATTTGCCTCTTGGCACATCGCTAAAGATGTAGTGGCCGTTGGCATCCGTAATTGCCGTCCCCGACGAATCGCCGTCCAGCGTAACTGTCACCGCTGCAAGCGGCTCTCCCCCCGCAGTAACGGTCCCGGAAATCACATAGCTGGGGCTGCCGCCGCCGCAACCTGTAAGGGTAAAAAGTACCACGAAACCGGCCGCCAGAGCCGTGACGATCAAGGAACAGGCATTGCGGCACATTTTGCCAAACCATATCATGTCCATGTTCTCCCAAAGTTATTGCGACGAAAAGATAGAATACAAGCAGTAATTTAGCAATATAAAAAACGACTTAAATGGACCCAAAAGCTCATTTGCCACAGCTACGCCGCGGATGGCAAAAGTATGGGCAGAGATATGACAGTTACTTTATTTTCTCCCCGAGTTGACCTTCTTCAGTCGGTATTGCACATAGGCATCGCGGATTGCCACATAGGGATCGATAGCCGCTTCCTTGAGAGCCTCATAGTCGCCGATGGACAGAGAACTGGTATTCACTTTATTATATACCCTGATCCCTATTGTGGTCCCCTCCCCCATGGCAAGGTAGCTGAAGGGATGAAGGAAAAGATCGCCAAACATCCCTATCGTATCTCGCGGACTGGAAGGACCGAATATCGGCCAGTTGATGTAGAAACCCTGCCCCAATCCATAGACCCCCAGGGTTTGCCCGAAATCCTCATCCTGCTTCAGGAGCTTTATATCCATGCTTGAGGCAGGATCAAAAAGCCCCCCGATGCCCCAAGTGGCATTCACCAGAAAGCGGCCAGATTCTGTCACTGCACCGCGGAAGTTGGCCTGGAGGAGACAATTGACGAAGCGGACGGGGAATGCGAGGTTCGAGAAGAAATTGCTCACACTGACCCGTGCGGCCTCGGGAACGACCTTTTTATATCCCTGCGCAACCGGTTTGAGCACCCAGAAGTAGAGTTTGTCATTGAAGTGATACATGGCCCTGTTGAAAGGTTCCAGGGGGTCGGCAATGCCGGGCTTTTCTTTCGCGGCCCCCTCCTCCACATAATCGAAGTTTACGTCGCTATCAGCAGTTATCTCGCTACCGGCGCCCTCGCCATCTGACTCCACTGATATGACCGGCGATTTCGGCAATACCTCCTCCGCCTTGGAGCTCACCGCGCTCAGCCCGGGTTGCAGGGGCTCAGACGGCGGCGACTGGGAAGAAACGAGCGGTGCGCCGTGTGCACAGCCTAAAGTAAGAAAAACGAAGAGGAGAAGCGGGATAGAGTATAATTTCATGATATTGCGCCTTTTTCTTTCATGGGTAAAAGATCGCCGACTCCTTAGCCCCTCCTATTGCCCTTTCACTTTTTTGCGCAAGGTCTCAAGCAAATACTCGATGTTATTCTTTGCCAGGATGTCATTAAACTGAGTACGATAATTGAGAGCCAGACTCACGTTCTCTACAACTACGTCATATACTTTCCAGACGCCGCCCTTAAGAATCAGCCGATAGTAAAGAGGAATCTCCTTCGACGAGGTTACGATTCTGGTTTGAACCTCCGCCTGGCTTTCCGAAACCATGATTTCCCGGTCAAAGGTAATCTTCTCGTCGCTGTAGGCAAAGATTTTGTCGATGTAAGCCTTTTCCAGGACTTGCCGGAAAAGCAGTACGAACTCCTGGCGCTGGGCGGCGTCCATGGCGTTCCAGTGCCTGGCCAGGCTGCGCCTTGAAAGCTCGACATCATCAAACATGCGTTCATAAATAGGCATCAGCTTTTCCTTCTTGAGTTCCTTGGCCGACGCGGCTTTAAGCTTGGGATCGCGCAAAACATCCAGGACTTTGTTGACGCTGGTCTGAACTGCCTCCAAGGGCGCGCCGGCATACAGGGGGAGAGCAAACAATACGAGAATGCCGATGCTTAACAGGGCGATATGTCTTTTCATGGCCTACCTTTCCTAAAAGCGTTTATTTTTTCTTTACTTCTCCAAAGGCATACTTGCTGATAAGATCGGCGACGTCCAAAGCCGGTTGCGTTTCCGTAATGGTTCCTCCGGGCTTAAGGAGTGTGCCTGCGCCTCCGGGATCAATACTGAGATACCTGTCGCCAATCAACCCTTCCGTTTTAATCGAGGCAATGGCATCATCATAAACTCTCACGCCCTTGCGTATCCGTATCTCCACCGCCGCTTGCTGGGCTTCCTGGTCCATGGTGAGCCGACCCACCTTTCCGACCTCAAGGCCTAAAATATAAACAGGGCTGCCTGACCGCAGGCCGGTCACCGAGTTGAAGCGGGCGGATAACGGATAGGCGTTGTCGCCGAACAAAGAGACGTGGCCGAGGTTCAGTGTCATGAAACCGATTAAGAACAGCCCGATCACGACAAAGACGCCGACAGTTGTTTCCATGGTGTATTTTTGCATCGCTTACCTCCCCCCGTCGCACCGCAGACGGGCAATTTCTTTTTGTTGCTGTTTTGCCGCTTCTATGACGGTCTCTATTTCTGCAATAGGCTGTCCCTGGGCAATACCGGCCAGTATGGCGAATTCAACGACGCATACCTCTGAGTTCACGCGCCTTTGAACCCCCGCCCATATTTCTCGAATCCCCTGCTCTTGGAAATCCCTGGCAAAATCTTTCAGAATGCTTTTCGACTCGACCAGATCTGAATAGGGAAGAACCGTAACAAATTCATTGGTGCGGCGTCGTGTGGAAAAACCACCGATGGCGCTGAAGTGCTTTTCGATAAATGACCCCACGTTCTGTATTGCTTCTTGTGCCGCTTCGTGCCCTAATTTGGTTATTAGGACATGCAACTCCTCCAGCGTAAAAACCACCACGGAATAGGTTTCTCCGAGCGTCCGCCGTTTCAGCTGACCGTGATTGAGAACTTTGAACTGACGTTTGGAGTACAAGCCGGTTAATTCCTCCTGCAGTCCCTCCAGGCTGTTGATGACCTCATCTTTAAACGGGTGGGAAAAATCTTCCAGCTCTTCCGGAGTGCCTTGAAAAACGATGCTCCGTTCATAAAGGGCAAGGATGCGGTTGGAGATAAAATACACATCCGGGATTTCGTGGCTCACCAAAACCGCCGTGAAGGCGAATTTTCTCTGATACTGGGCAATCATGCTCAGGATGGCGTTTTTCCGAACCGGATCCTGGCCGGAAGTGGGCTCATCAAAAAGCACAATGCGGGGGTCGGTCACCAGGGCGCGCGCCAGGGCTGCCCGTTTTTGCATGCCCCCCGAGAGCTCGGAAGGATACCTATGGGCTGCGTCACTGAGCTCTGTCTGTTCAATTCTGGCCATTACTCTGTTGTCGATTTCTGCTTTACCCAGGTTCGTGGTTTCCCGCAACGGCAAGGCAATATTGTCATAGACGGTCATGGAATCGAAAAGGGCATTATCTTGAAACATATAGCTTATCTGGGCGAGGCTGGCAGCCTTTTCGCTTTTTTTCATCTTGTTGATGGGGCTGCCCCGAAAAAGAATGTCCCCCTCATCGGGCTTGAGCAGCCCGATGATATGCTTGAGGAGCACACTTTTGCCTGAACCGCTGAGACCGATAATCGTCGTGATCTCACCTTCATAGATCTGAAGGTTGACGTGCTCAAGAACCGTGTGTGATCCGAAGCGCTTGGCGACGTCTTTAAATTCTATTAAAGGTATATCCATGGGGCTATCCTTTGGTGAGCAGTGACGTCACGATATAGTCCGACACCAGGATAAGAACGCAGGAAAGCACTACGGCCGCAGTGGTGGCGCGGCCCACGGCCTTGGCGCCATGGCTGTCCGTACGCAGGTGTGCAAAATAACCCTGGTAACAACAGACGGTGGAGACGATGACGGCAAAAACGGTAGCCTTGATAAGACCGTCGGTGACATCTTTCATATCCATACTGGCCTGTACACGATAAAAATAGGCGCTGGCGTTCGCACCCAGGAGCACGACCCCGGAGACGTAACCGCCCATGATCCCGATGAGGTCAAACAACGCCGTAAGCAGGGGAAAGCTGACGATGGCAGCGGCGATTCTCGGGCTGATGAGATACCGGAGCGGATCAATGCGCATGGTATCGAGGGCGTCGATCTGCTCGGAAATACGCTGGATGCCGATCTCCGCAGTAATAGCTGACCCCGCCCGGGCCGTAATCATGATGGCCGTAAGCACTGGCCCCAACTCCCTGACCAGGGACAAGCCGACCAGGGTGCCGAGAGCCCCTTGCGCGCCAAATTTGACCAAGGCATAATAAGACTGGAGGCCCAGAACCATGCCGGTGAACAGGCTGACGAGCATGATAATCGTCACGGACTGCGCCCCGATGGAGTAAACCTGCTGAACAATCTTAGGTAACTGTTTGGGACTTATGATCTTCAAACAGGCCAAAAAGAGGAAAATGGTAGCGGCGCCCAGACTGTTGATCCAGCCAAGCACTGCTCTACCGAGAAAGGCAAAGGGCCTCGTCAATACCAAACCAATCATACTTTCACCAAGGGCGTTCTCCGATAGATATGGGCAGAATCACTAAAACCGAGAGATAAATGCACCTCCCCTTCATAGCTTCTCTTTTCATTTAGTGCAACCTGAATGTGTTGCGGAAAGCAAAAAATCCTTACCGAGCCGAGTCCGACTCTTCAGACAACGGGGAGCGGATTATGAGCGTAAAGCTGCCCTGTCTGAAGTATCTCAGCCGCCCTGTCCAGCCTTGCCACCTGTGCCACTCGAACAAACCGTTTATTTATAGTTGCGCGCAATCTCATCCTTGTTACCAACAATACAAACGAATTTATAAGAATTAAAAACCTGAAACTCGAAGATTGGCAAGAATAGCGTCCAGCAAATCACTCGACTTTATTATGTCAAGACTGCCATTAATCGAATTCTATCTTGTAATAGAGGTCCACACCGCTTTCGTTCCCGGTCTGCGTTTCGATCTGCCAACGCTTGAAGAGGTCGTAACGGAGGCGAAACAGGTTGCTGCCGGTGAACAGCGACCGTCCATAACTGAAATAGAGCTGGGGCGTCAGGTATTTACCCACGGTCAACATCGTCTGGGAAACGCCAGCCGCCTGATTTGTCCCGGTGACGCCGGGGGGCGCCGCCGGGATCGGCTTATATCCGGCGGTGGCCTCTGTACCGCCTGCCCGAAGTTCCAGGGTGCTGAGTCCTAGCCGGTTTTTGATTTGTTCCTGCAGGACGACCGATTGTCCCTTCGAAAGCAGAATGCTGGCCACTTGCGCCATCATGCCCGCCTGTTCGTCGTTGCTTCTGCCTAGTGGACGACCAAAAACGATGTAGGCCAGGATATCCACATCCGGCATGGCCGGTTCGGAGTAGAGGTTAATCAGCGGCGCCCGCAGGTTCCCTGCCACCGTGACACCTGCCCGCACCGGGCCTACGGTGCGAAGCGCCAGAATATCCAGAGTCGGCTGGTTGATGGGACCGCCTGCGTAAAACAGGCGCCCGCGAACAATCTCCAGATCTACCCCATAGGCCCGGTAGCGCCCCTTGGCTACCTTGATTTCGCCCTTGCTGGTTATTTTGTCGAGGTTTTGAAAAATCACGTCGATTCCCCCTTCCAGTCGGGCGTCAATCCCTTCCACCTTGGCCAGGACCCGCTCGCCGAGTGCCAAGCGGACATTGACATCCAGAGCCAGTGGAGCGGTCTTTTCAGCGCGCTGTGGCGCTCCTTCCAGAATCACATCCGGACTGGGCAGGACAACTGCCCGGGTTGGCGGGCCGAAGATGAGCAGCTCCGGGAGGCGCATCTCGCCGCGGATGGCCAGTTTTTCCATCGTGCCATCGAACGTAAGGTGCGGCGATCCCATGATCTGCAGCTCCGGGAGATAGACAAGCTGGAACCGCTCGCCGTCGATTCTCCCGCTGTAGCTGGCCACCCGCCACTGCTTGATTCGAAGAAGAGCTGTCCCCTCGATATGGCCGGGGCCGGACAGGGCTCGAAAGGAAACGATGCGGAGCGTGTCCTTTTCCAACTGCATGGCGAGCTGGACGTCGCTCACATGGATGCCCGCCGTGGGCAGATATGCCCCTGTCTTGGCCAGTTTAAGATTTCCCTTGACCGTTGGTTCATCCCATGTTCCTCCAATCCGCAGATCGACGTCTAATTCTCCGCGGCTTTCCCGGATCAATCCCGGGAAGAGGGAGGAGAGAAGCCCCTTTTCCAGCACCTGTCCGGTAAGAGACGCCAGGAGAGGCCCCTGCCGGTCGAAGGTGACGGGGTGGCGCGCCGGGATCGGCAGTTGGAAACTCCCCCGGGCCTGTCCACGCTCCATCAGCGCCAGGGAAAAGGCGCCGCGCAGCGCCTCCCCCTGCCAGTCCCACGAGACGGAAGCGGAGCGCAGGTTCAAATTAAATTCTCCTTCCGGCTTCAACCTGTGGATCTTCCCTTCGGAAACGGTTGCGTCGCCATCTTTCTGCCAACGGAATTTCCCCTGGGCAAGAGAAATCTTCCCCGAAAAATCTACCTTTCTCCCAGGGAGGATTTTCCCCGCGGCACTTCCCGTAAGGCTCCCCTCGAGATGGAACTCACGGGGCAGCCAGGGGTTTACCCTGGCCAGATTCAACCCGGCCCACGCTGCCTGGACGGAACCGCCCAGCGGCTTCTCAGTCAGCTCGCCGCCGATTTCAATCCTTTCTGGTCGCGCGCCCGTGAGAATAAGGGGGGCGAGGACGACTCTCCCGGCGGTGACGGACAGAGGCGAGGGGCTCTCGATACTCCACGGCCCGACGCTGTCCCGGCCGGAGAGGTCTATGATTTTTCCCCCCCAGCTGCCATGGTCGTAAGCTCCGGCAAGAGCGATCTGTGCCTTGGCACCCGCTGAGCTGAGGGCCGCATGAATCGTATGCTGGAGAGTGGTGCCGTCGGTCTTGACAGTCAGCGAATCAACCTGAAAACGTCCATAGGCCGCCTTGCGCAGTTTCGCAGTTACATGCAGGGGATAGGCCTTTTCTGTGCCGAACCGTGCAGTCAGGTTCGCAGCAGCTATCCGCAATCCGCCTACGGCAAGGTTGCTACCCCGCCCGGCGATGGCGACCTCCAGGCGCCCATTTTGCCGCTGTACCCATCCGTCGGCCTGGAGCTTTCCGGCTGCCTGCGGGATCAGCCGACCTAATTGATCGCTCTGTGCGTTGAAGGCTAGCCGTTCGCCGAGGCTTCCCGCCGCGTTGATGTTGAATCCCTTGCCCCGCAGGACCAGGCGTTCAACGCGGAGATCGCCGCGAGCAAAGTCCGCCCGGACTTCTCCAGTCAGGGCCTGACCGTGCAGGCGGCTTTCCAGAAGTTTGCCGCTCACTTCCCCCCGGGGTTGCGTCTGACCCTGCCAAGCGATACCCCCCAGGAGATCAAAGTTAAGCAGCCCTGTCCAGTCGGGATAAATCCTGGCGGGGTTCAGGTTCCGGCCGTGAACCGTTCCCTTTAAGGAGACTTCCTGCCCCCAGTTGAAATCCAGACTCCCCTGCACGGAGCCGGCCAGCAGGGAACCTGTCAGGGGGTTCACCGTTATCCCTTCGCTGTTTCCCTGGAACAGGCCGGAAAGATGCGCCGCTTGCCATCCTTTTCCCTCGTTGGCGAGCTTGAGCTTTCCCTGGTAGAGTTCCGGGGTTCCCGTGAGCGTTATGGTCCCGGAGAGGTTGGTCGGCGCGTTTAGTTCGGGTGACAGATCGAGTTCGGCGGCTGTCAGTCGCAGCGCCAGCAATGGCGCTTGTGCGGTCGGCGTGACGG